>PLRW01000315.1 GCA_003164955.1 Actinomycetota bacterium | reverse complement strand
CAGCTAGCCCAATCCAGCTAGCCCAGTTCAGCTAGTCAGTTCACCTGGAACGAGCGCCTGGACAGGCCGGCCATGTAGCCCTCGATGATCGTGTCCACCGGCTGATCCTCCCGCTCTGCGGCGCCCAGCGTGATGAAGAGCGGAATGTAGTGGTCCACGGTGGGGTGCGCGTACGGCATCCCCGGGGCCCTGGACCTGTAGGCGGCCAGGGTGTCGACGTCGCCGCGGTTCAGCGCGTCGGCGGCCCAGGCGTCGAAGTCGGCCGACCAGGACGGCACGGCCCCGCCGGTCAGCATCTCACGCGTCAGGAACGGCAGGCCGTGGGTCATGAAGCCGGAGCCGATGACGAGCACGCCCTCGTCGCGCAGGGGCCGGAGACGCCGGCCGATGTCCAGCAGCCGGCCGGGGTCGTGCGTCGGCAGGCTGAGCTGGAGCGCCGGCACGTCGCCGAGTGGGTACATGACCTTGAGCGGCACCCAGGCCCCGTGATCCAGCCCACGGTGCGGGTGCTCGTGCACCGGTTCGCGATCGGGCAGGATGGCCGCCACGCGGCGGGCCAGGGCGCCGGCGTCCGGGGTGGGGTACGTCATCTGGTAATAACGCGGGTGAAAGCCGCCGAAGTCGTACACCAGCGGGGTGGCGGCGGCGGACGCGGACAGCATCATCGGCGCCGATTCCCAGTGCGCGCTCACGATGAGGATGCCGCGCGGCTTGGGCATGTCCTGCGACCAGGAAAACAGCTCGCGAATCCACGGCGCGTCGTCGAACAGTGGCGGGGCGCCGTGGCTGATGTAGAGCGCGGGCAGTGGCCCGTCGTCGGGGACCCAGGCGCGCTGCGCGCGGCTGGCCCGCGCGGCATCGGGCACGAAGGCGTCGAAGGCCCCGGCCGGTACCGCGGGGTCGAAGATGGAGGTCACAGCGTTCCTTCGGTCGGGACTCGCCGCCAGGATAGCGCCCGGCGCGACATAACTTGAACTTTCAATCAAAGCGTACGGGTAAATAGTTGAAGCGTCAAGTCATTTTTGGACGCCGGCTGCTCCGCGTACGCTGAACGGATGGAGCCCGCCGACCGTCCTGACCAGGGCTCGGCCCATAGCGTGCCCGCCGGCGGGGAGCACGGGCCGCGCTGGCTGACCGACGACGAGCGCGACGCCTGGATGCCGCTGATCGGCGTCCTCATCAAGCTTCCGGCCGCCCTGGACGCGCAACTGCAGCGGGACTCCGGGCTCAGCCACTTCGAGTACATGGTCCTGTCCCGGCTGTCGGAAGCGCCGGAACGGACGCTGCGCATGAGTGACCTGGCCGTCCTGGCCAACGGCTCGCTGTCCCGGCTGTCACACGTGGTCACGCGGCTGGAACGGCGCGGCTGGGTGCGGCGCGAGGCCTGTGCGGAGGACGGCCGTTACACCAACGCGGTCCTCTCCGGCGAAGGCTGGGCCAAGGTCACCGCGACGGCTCCCGGGCACGTCGCTGCCGTTCGCCAGTTCGTCGTGGACGCGCTCAGCCCGGAGCAGATCGGGCAGTTGCGGGAGATCGCCCAGACCATCATGAGCCGCGTCGTGCCCGGTGATGACTGGCTCGCGGGCTTGCCGCATCCAGCCCGGCGTTAGTTAGTTTCCGTTTAGGGCGTAATTCCCAGGGAACCCGGACAAATGGTTCGACCCAATCCGGGAGGTAATTATGTCAACCGGAGCCGTGATTGCCATCGTGGTCGTCATCGTCGTGGTGATAGCCGTCGTGGCACTCGTAGCAATGGAGCTGCGCAGACGCAAGCTGCGCCGCCAATTCGGTCCCGAGTACGACCGGCTGGTGACAGAACTCGGCAGCCGGCGTAAGGCCGAAGCCGAGCTGTCCGCGCGCCAGCGCCGCGTCGCCAAACTCGACATCCGCCCGCTCACCCGGGAGGAGAGCGCACGTTACCTGGGTGAGTGGAATGCCATACAGGAAAGGTTCGTGGACACCCCCGGCCAGTCCGTGGAGCAGGCGGCGGCTCTGGTAGCCGCCGTGATGAGGCTCCGCGGGTATCCGGCGGACGACCAGGACGAGGCCATGGATGCCCTGTCGGTCGAGCACGGGCCGACCCTCGGCCGCTACCGGGAGGCTCGTTTGACCAGCGAACGCGCCCGCACGGGTGCGGCCTCCACCGATGACCTGCGCAACGCGATGCTCCAGTATCGCGCCCTGTTCGAGGAACTCGCCGCGCGCCCGCCGCGTGACAGCGACGTGGCGGCGGCCCCGGACGTGGCGGCGGCCCCGGTGGCCCGGCATGCAGACCCCGTGGTGTCCCCGGCCAACCCGGCCGCCGGCACCGATGAAACCGAGCCGGACAGCGCGGGTACTGGCGACGACGTATCGCCTCAGCGCTCAACGAGAGGGTGAGATGATGCCGCGAAATCAGGAAACGACGAGCGTCGAAGAGACCCCGTCGGCCAGCAGTGATCCCTTCCGTGCCCGGGCCACCGGACCGGATGGCACGGCCCCGGTGGACGACGCCACCGCCGCCGGGACCCCCGTGGCGGACGGTGCTGCTCCGGTCGGAAGGACCGAGAGCCCCGGCCCCGGCGCGCCCGCCCCCGAGGGGGAGTGGGTCGCGGGTAGCCGCGGCCCATCGGTGCCGGGCCAGCCATGGCATCCGGCCGTGGAAGACGCCGGTGATGACCCGGGCGAAGGCACCACGCCCTCGTTCGGTGAGCGGAGCCCATCGGTCACGGACGCGGATTTCAGGTGGGCCACGGACACCACGCCGGCCGTGGACGCCGATAGCGACCCGTCCATGGCCACCCCGCCGGCCGTGGACGCCGGCGCCAGCCCGGTCGCCGAGACCGCGGCCAGCACGGACACGCCCGCCACCGGCAATGCGCCCGCCACCGGCGGGGCTGCGCCGGTGACGGGCAGCACGCCGGCCCCGGCCACGGCCCCGCTCGACCAGCCGGCGACCGGTGCCCACGCAGCGCCGTCGGCCCCGGGCCGCGCCGGGGCCGGCCTGGACGCGGCGGGTGCCGGGTTCGTCACGGACGCGGACGGATACCGCGCCAGCTGGGTCCGGATCCAGTCCGCGTTCATCGATGACCCGCGCGGATCGGTGACGGAAGCGGCCGATCTCGTCGCGCAGATCACCGGCGCGCTCGTCTCCGCCGTTCAGGAACGGGAGCGTTCCCTGCGCGGCGGCTGGGACAGCGGAGACGCCGATACGGAGGTTCTCCGTAACGCGCTGCGCGATTACCGGTCCTTCTTCGAGCGCCTCATGGAGGTCTAGGTCCAGCGCTCCCGGATGTCCCGCCCCGCTCGCCGCGCAGGCCACGGGGCGGGACATCGACGCGTTGCGGGGTAAGAACGCGAGGACGAGCCGTCGGCCGGGCCGTAATCTTTGCTGACATACTGCGCAATTCTGCGCTAATCGGCCCCCGAGGGATGTGAGCCGCGTGCCGAGCCTTCGCGCCCAGCCCGTTACGGGCGATCTCGGCGCGGCCAGCCGGCCCGCGCGGCCCGGCTGGATGCGCCGGCTGCCGCTGCTGGGACTGATCCTCCTGGCGGCCGCCTTCCTCGGCCTCGGGCTGGCGGAAGCCTGGTCCGACTCACCCACGTTCGACGAGCCGGTCTATGTGGCCGCTGGCCTCGCCGAGGTGCTGCACCACGACGTGGCCTTCAACGATGAGCACCCTCCGCTGCCCAAGGTCCTCGCGGTGCTGCCCGTCCTGCTCGCGCATCCCGTCATTCCGCCGAATGGCAGTTGGGACAGTAATGACGAGCAGACGTACGGAGCGCGCTTTGTGGCGGCCCAGCTTTCCGCCGGTACGCTGCGCCGGGTCACATTCGCCTCCCGGCTGGTTCCGCTGGCCGAATCCATCGGTGTGGCGTTCGTGCTGTTCGCGCTGGGAACGGAATTGTTCGGCCCGGGGGCGGGCGCTTTCGCCGGCGCCCTGTGGCTGGCTTCCCCCTTCGTCCTCGGAATCGGCCATCTCGACGGTGTTGATGTTCCCTTTGCCCTGGCCGCCACGCTGAGCGCCTGGGCGCTGGTCCGGTGGCTGCGAACGCGCCGCACCGGCGCGCTGGTCTGGGTGGGTCTGGCCCTGGGGGCCGTGGCGGACAGTCAGATCTCCGGCCTGCTCATCGTGGCGAGCAGCCTGGCTGTGATCGCGGCTTTCCAGTGGCGCTCGGGGATCAGGCGGGCCCTGGCCAGCGCCGGGCTGGCTGGGCTGATCGCCCTGGCGGCCGTGTGGGCCAGCTACCTGGTCCTGACTCCCTCGGTCCTGTGGCACGCGCCGGCCGTCCTGCCGCGCCCCTACCTTGATGGCACGGCCTACCTCGCCTCCCAGGACACCATCGGTACCGCGGGTTACGTAGCGGGTATCGCCTACACCGGCGGACGCTGGTGGTTCTGGCCGGTCAGCCTCGTGATCAAGTGGCCCGCGGCCAGCCTTCTGCTGCTCGTCGCCGGACTCGTCGCCTGCGTTCGCCTGCCGCGCGGCGTGCGCGGCCGGCTCGCCGGGGGCGTGGCCCTTCCCGCTCTCGTGCTGACGGTCTTCACGTTGATGATGCCCAGGGA
The DNA here is from genome assembly GCA_003164955.1 of Actinomycetota bacterium. GTDB lineage: Bacteria > Actinomycetota > Actinomycetes > Streptosporangiales > Streptosporangiaceae > Bog-532. The sequence continues at coordinate 23,409 of PLRW01000315.1, read as the reverse complement.
CATCGGCCTGCGTTACCTGCTCCCGGTGATCGCCTTGTGGGCCGTGCCGGCCGGGGCCCTGGTGCCCGCGATCACGGCTTTCCGCCCGCGGCTTCGCTCGGCGGCCCGCGCGGTGGTGGCCGGCCTGCTCGCCGTCGCGCTACTGGCCACGGCCTGGTCGTTCCCGCGCTCCCTGGCCTGGACGACCCGGCCGTTCCGGCCTGCGTACACCGCGGTGACGGACTCCAACGTGGACTGGGGACAGGCGCTGTACGCGCTGAGTGCGTGGAGCGCCAGCCACCATCCCTGGGTGCTGTATTTCGGCCCGCGCGGCATTACGGCAGCCGCCATCCCCGGCGCCCGCCCCTGGCCCGGTACGGCGCCGGCCGGGATCTCCGGCTGGGCCGCGGTGTCGGTCACCGCGCTCAACAGCTCGAACCGTTCGTCGCTGGGGTGGCTGCGCCGGTGGTGCCCGGTCGGCCTGCTCGACGACTCGATCCTGCTCTACCACTTCCGCCAGTCCCCGGCGGCGTCCCCGGAGGCGACTCCGGCCCAGCCGCCCCCGCTATGCCCCGGGACCTGGAGTTCGGCGCGATAGATCAGCCGCCTGCCCGGGTGCCGCGGCCGCGGGGTCCAGGCCCTCATAGCCCTGGCCACCGGGCTGGCCGTCGTGGACCGGCCGGTCGCCGGTCTCCTCGTCAGCGGCCCGGCCGTCAGCCGTCTCGTCCGCGACCGTGACCACCGTGGGGCGGAACGTCGCCACGTGCGGGACCACCAGGTACATCATCACCGCCCAGGTCGCGGCGGCGAGGATGATGCCGCCGGTCACGTCGATCACGTAGTGCTGGCCGAGGAAGACGACGCTGAACCATACCGCCAGGCACCACGGCACCATGAACAGCGCCGTGCGCCGGCTGACCTGCCAGAGCGCCAGCGCGCCGAGCGTCGGATAGGCCGCGTGCAGCGACGGGAACGCCGCCACCGGGTCGGCGTCCAGCCGCTGGAAGTAGGGGCTGACCGCGCTGGGCAGCGTCCCGTGGACCAGGTCATGTACCCCGGGCAGCAGCCCCACCTGGTGCGCGTACCACGGTGGCGCGGTGGGCAGCAGCAGGAAGAAGATGAACGCGGCGAACGACATGACCAGCAGCGCCGTCGTGAAACGGAGGAACTGCGCACGGTCGACCAGCCACAGCACCATCCCCACGGCGACGGGGAACAGGAAGTGGCAGAAGTAGATAACGGTGCAGACGATGAGCAGCCAGTGCAGCGTGCCGAAGTGCCGCTGCAGCACCTCGCTGGGATCCCGGCCGGCGAACAGCGCCCTTTCGATGTGCACCATCGACCCGACCTGGGGTTTGATCCCGAGCTTCGGCGCGACCCCGGACAGCGCCTCGTAGCCCAGGAACAGCGCGACGAACGGCACCCAATCGCGCAGGAAGGCAAAGAAGCGCCCGCTCAGCAACGCCACGGGCACCAGCAGCAGCAGCAGGTAGTCCGGCGACACCGAGATCCCGCGCCAGATCATGATCCCTGATACCAGGGCCAGATAGGCGACCGACACGGCGACCAGGGGGCCGGGCCGGCGCGTGCGGCGCAACACAGCGTGAATCAGGGACATCGGCCAGGCTTCCTCGTGTTTACGGGCGGGTGACAACTGTAAAGAAGAGTTTTCCTATGGGGTTAGCCGATAATACCGCTGTACTTCCGAGGGCAGCCGTGCCGGTGCGGCGGATGGTTCCGGGGGCAGCCGGGGGCGCCGCTGCTCCAGATGGGTGCAGTAACCCGGGATGGCGCAGGTGGCAGGGGGATCAATCGAGCTAGCCGCCGCTCATCGATACGTCCCAACCATGCGAGGTGGTCGACCGTCATAAGGCATGGAATCGCATCAAGTGCTACTGCTGTCGCCAATGCCCCGCTTCGGGTGCGAAGGAGCAAATTTACCATGACCCACAGGATAGGTGGCGCGGAGATGAATATTAGGCAACGCGCCGTCCTCGCGGCCGGGGCCGTCACCGCGCTGTCCGGGATCGCCCTGGCCGGCTGTGCCTCCGGCTCCCAACCGGCGCCAAGCCCGCCCGCCGCCGGCGCCTCATCCGCCGCCGCCAGCAGCACCCCGGCGTCCGGCAGTGCCCCCGCGGCCGCTCAGCCGTCGATCACCCCCGGCGGCCCGATGGCGTCGGCGTCCGCCGGGTCGGTGGCCGAGTGCAGCGCCGCCGTCCTGAAGATCGCCTACTCGGACAACAAGCAGATCGAGAACGGCGGCCTGGACGGCATGAGCCACGCCGACAGCGTGGTGATGTTCACCAACGTGGGCTCCGCGGCGTGCCGGACCCAGGGCTGGCCGGGGGTGGCGGCCCTGGACGCCTCCGGACGGCAGATCAAGCAGGCGGTCCGGGGCGCCGGCGGTAAGGTCCCGCTGATCACCCTGCGGCCGGGCCAGACCGCCTCCGCCGAGATCACCGGGAACACCGCGTCCTGCACCACGCTCACCAGCGTGGCCGCCTTCCTGGTCACCGCGCCGGACCAGCGAACCTCGACCCGCCTCAACGGCCCCAGGAACCTCTGTCTGAACAGCCTCGGCATCGAGCCGATGCAGCCGGGTAACGCCGCGGGCCTTTTCTCCTAGCCCGGCCCGTTTCCGGACGGACGCCCCCGGTACTCGTGCCGGATCCCGGGGCGGGTGCCGCACCTTCCTCCCGGTGTGCTCCCGCCCCGGTTCGTTCCGGCTGGTAAATCTCCTGTTTCGTGATGAATATGCAGGCCATCAGATATTCCGTTACGGACAAAGTCACGTCAGAGTGGCCCCATGACAAATGCGCATCCGCGTTTGGGTGGTATCGAGGTCCGCTCGATTGACTACGTACCGTTGAACGAACGGCACGGCCGGATCTGGCATCTCGGCCCGCTGTGGTTCATGTCCAACGCGCAGATCGCCACGCTGGCCGTCGGCTTGATCAGCATCAGCGAGGGCGCATCGCTGTTCTGGTCGGTGCTGGCCATTGTGATCGGCACGCTGATCGGCACGCTGTTCATGGCGTTCCACTCCGCGCAGGGGCCGCAGCTCGGCCTGCCGCAGATGATCCAGTCCCGGCCCCAGTTCGGTTACCTCGGGGCGCTGCTGGTGTGGCTCTTCGCCTACGTCCAGTACGCGGGCTTCAACGTGTTCAACACCATCCTCGGCGGCGAGTCGATGAGCACCACGGCCCACGGCAGCACCAAGCTGTGGATCGTCATCGTGACCGCGGTCGCGTTCCTGATCGCGCTGATCGGCTACGACCTCATCCACAAGGCCGAGCAGTGGCTCACGTACCTGATGATCGTCGTCTTCGGCATGTTCACGATCGCGCTGTTCGTGATCCACTACCCGGCGGGCACGTTCGCGATCGGCACCTTCAAGGCCAGCCCGTTCTTCGGCCAGTTCGGCGTGGTGGCCGGCTACCAGATCAGCTGGGCCATCTATGTGTCGGACTACTCGCGCTACATGCCGCCCAACGTGACCGTGCGCCGGACCTTCCATTGGACGTACTGGGGCTCGGCGATCGGCGGTGGCTGGATGATGGTGGTGGGCGCCGTCCTGGCCGCGTGGGCGGGCAAGAACTTCGACGGCACCGGCATCGCCGAGCTCAACGCGGTCGGCAACCACATCTTCGACGGCTTCGGCTCGGTCGTGCTGATCCTGGCCGCCCTCGGCCTGGTGTCGGTCACCGCGCTGAACATGTACGGCGGGTCGCTGACGCTGATCAGCGCGGTCGACTCGTTCAGGAAGGTGCGGCCGACGCTCGCCATCCGCGTCATCACCGTGGGGCTGACGGCGGTGCTCTCGCTCATCGGCGCGCTCGCCGCGACCAAGAACTTCCTGGGCGACTTCAACAACTTCCTGCTGCTGATCCTGTACTTGTTCATCCCGTGGACGGCGGTCAACCTCGTCGATTACTACATCGTGCGCCGCGGCCACTACGCCGTTGCCGAGATCTTCAACCCGCGAGGCATGTACGGACGGTGGGGGTGGCGCGGGATCATCGCGTACCTGGTCGGGTTCGCCGCCATGGCATCGTTCTTCAACGTCGGGACGCTGTACGAGGGGCCCGCGGCCAAGGCGCTCGGCGGCGCGGACATTTCGTTCTTCATCGGGCTGCCGGTCGCCGGGATCCTGTACTACGTCCTGGCCCGGTCGATCGACGTGGCGGCCGAGACCCGGGTGGCGCAGGCCGAGATGGACGAACTCGAGACCGCCGCGGCCCAGCACGAGCTGCCCTGACCGCTTTCCGCCGGTTAGCCGCGCCCGGTGCCGTCGTCGTCCAGCGCGTACGCGCCCAGGCGGCGGCGCCGGGACCAGCGCCGGTATCCCTTGATGGGATGCAGCAGCGAGCGGAAGAATTCGGTATCCACGCCGCCGAACCAGTCCACGGGCAGACCCAGGGCGTGCTGTGGCTCTTCGCCTTGCCCGCCCCGTCGGCCGGGCCCGATGCGGTCCCGGGGCATCCCGAACGCCCGGCCGGGTTCCTGGTCGTGGCGGGTCATCTGATCATCTCGATTCCGGACGGTCCCCTGGGGCGGCTTCGCTCCTCGTCCCAGGTTAGTCCGGATGGCGCCAGGCGATTAGCGTCGGCGCAGGGTACCGGACTAAGCTGGCGCAATGTCGCCCCGGACCCTGGCGGCGCGTTCTTGTCTCCGCACAGACCCAGATGAGCTCCCCTTCGATGTTAGAAGCCGGAACTGGCGATCTTGATCGCGTAAGGACGATGCGCCGTACCGTGGCGGCCGCGCTCTGTCCTGTGGTGACCTCACGTACTGGTGGCCCGCATGGGGGATGACATGCCCGAGGATCCGCGTCAGGACCGGGGGGCCTGCCCGGAACGGTGGACTGAACGGCTGGCGATCGTCGTCCTGCCCGAGCATTTCGGCCTGCCCGGCGTCGACCTGATCCGCGAGCAAATGCTGTCGGTCCTCAACCGCGGCGCGCTGGTCCTGATCGCGGACCTGACCGCGACGATCTCCTGTGATCACGCGGGCAGCGACGCCCTGGCGCGTGTCCACCAGCGCGCGGTGTCCAGCGGGACGGAGCTGCGCCTGGTTGTGACGAGCGGGATCGTGCGGCGCGTGCTCAACATCAACGGCGTCGATCGCCTGGTGTCCGTTTATCCCTCGCTTGAGGCCGCCCTGGCCGCCAGCGCGGTGCCGGCCGGTGCCCGGTCGGCGGGAAAAGTCCAGGCCACGGGCCGGGCCGCCCAGGGGGCGCGCGTTCCGTTCCGGCCAGCCGCCGGGACCCCTGAGTGGCCGGGGCGGGCCGGGCCGAAGGGCCTGTTCACGGATCCCGACGTCGGCGTCGAGGTCGCGTTGCTGGACCGGGACGGCGTCATCGTGTCCGTCAACGACGCGTGGCAGGCGTTCGCGCAGGCCAACGGGGGCAACCCGGAACGGGCCGGCCGGGGCGTCTCGTACCTGGACGCTTGTGCCGGTGCGGGTGACGATCCGGTGGCCGGGGAGGTCGCCGCCGCGATCCGCCGGGCGCTGGCGGGCGACTTGCCCGGCCCGCTCACGATCGGGGTGCCCTGCCACAGCCCGCACACGGCCCGCTGGTTCGACATGCTGATCTTCGCCCGGCGGGACGCCAACGGGCAGAACCTGGGGGCCACCGTGGCCCTGTCGCTGGCCCGGTCGCAGTCCTGGGCCGAGCTGGCCGAATCCGGGAGCGTGGCGCAGGGTGCCGTCGCGGCCGGCACGGCGACGGGCCGCTGTGCGGACCTGATGCAGACGATGACGCACCGGCTGTTCGGCGTGGGCCTGCTCCTCCAGGCGGCCGAAGACCTCGCCGAGGGGCCGCTGGCCGGCCGGCTCTCGCGGGCGGTCGCCGAACTGGACGCCGTCATCCGGGATACCCGCACGGCTGCTTTCTGGCCGGGAACGTTTCTCCCGCGCGAAGCCGGACCGGACCGGTAGCCCCGCAAATAGCCTGCGCATATAGCTCGCGCACGTCAGCGGCGCCTCCCTTGGGTACCTTGGGATCGTGCCCGACGAGCCGGCCGTCGACGTCATCAGCGGGGGCCGTGAGCCCCGTCCCCGCCACACGGGTCCCCGGCGGCCGATCGCCGCCGTCACGGCCGCCGTGCTCGTGGCCGGTGCGATTGCCGTCCACCTGATCCACGGTGGTCCGCGCCGGCCGTCGCAGCACAGCCAGGGCACACCGTCAGCGGTCGTCCTCGCGGCGCCCTCGATGCTGCACGGAACGCCCTTGCGGCCGGGCGGCGCACCCAGCACCGCGCTGTTCCTCGGGGGCAGCGAACTGCGGATACTGAACGTACGTGGCCAGGCGCCCGCCTCGCTCACCGGCATACCGCTGGGAGCCGGCGGAGCCCGCGATCCGCTCGGCCCCGGCCCCGCGGTGCAGCAGATCATCTCGGCGGCGGGCGGCGTGGTGGTGCTTGTCTTCAGCCACGGAGCGGCCGGTCTCCCGGATCTCGGAGATGTCCTGTTCATTCCGGTCGGCGCGTCGGGGGCCGGCCCTCCGCGCCTCATCGCGCGCGCTAACTACATGGCCCTGGCGCCCGACCATCGCGATATCTGGGTGCAGCAGGCGGCGCCGCCCTGGGGCAATGGACCGGCCGGCGATCCCGCCTGGCTGGTCGATGAGTATGGTCACCGCCTGTCCGTGACGCGTGCCCTGAACGGCCGGGTCCTGGTCGCCGCCACCGCGCGCGGCCTGCTGGTCAGGGGGACTGACCAGCAGCTGGCGCTGATCGGCCCGGTGGACGGCAGCCCCCGGCACACCGGCATCCCGGGAAACGCGATCATCGCCGGTACCGACGCGGACCACGTGGCCTGGCAGTCCGCGTCCTGCGGGACCGGCTGCGTGCTGCACGTCACCGACGTGCGGGGCGGTCCGGACACGGAGATCGCCCTGCCGCCGCACACGGCCATCGATACCAACGACACCTCGGACTTCGATCCGGCCGGTCAGCGCTTCGCCCTGGCCCTGGACACCATTGATCACGCCGGAGCGGACACGGGCACGAACGTCTACGTGGCCGACCTTGGCGCCCGCACGCTGGTCCGGGTTCCGGGCGGCCCGGTACCGGTCGCCGGGCTTCCGGCCGTCCTCGGCGCGTTCCCGGCGGGCTCCGCCGATGTCGTCTCCGCGCGCTGGGCCGCCACCGGGGCGGGACTGTGGATCGTGGCCACCGACGGGCTCTACTTCCAGACCGCCTACTGGCCCGGCCACGGCGCGCTTCGTGTCCTGCGGCCGCAGCCCGGCCTGGCCTACAAATTCGACGTCCCCGGAACGAGTTCGTCCGGCCGGTAAGGGCTGCGCCCCGGTCGTCCACGACGCGTAGCCGGGTTTCAGCCCCGCGCGCGCCCGTGTCACCGTTTACGAGAGTCCACTTTCTGCGCCGCTGGTTATTTTTACGCCGTGGGCTGCTAGTTCGGCAATAACACGGTCGGGCTCGTCCGGGGTGATGACAGGCCTGATCTTTCCATTCAGGTAGATGACCAGCGCGGTGGATTTACGTGGCCGGTGGGGATCGAAGTTGAACCAGTGAACGAGATCACCGCTGCCATGAATACGCCATCTTCCCATGGCTCCCAGGGGCACCTTGCGCACCTGGCGAATTGCGCCGTATTCTATACTTTTTGCGCCTATCGGGTAATAGTGGCGAATCGTAATTTCGTGGTCGGTGCACGCCACTCGGCCATCGTCATACACTGCCATACCGGCCAGCGTACGCCGGCGAGGCCGACGTGCAAGCAGACTGTCGCCTGACTGCCCGCTCCGGCCTCCTGCGGCTTCTCACCGCTACCCCGTCCGGACGACCTGATACAGCGCGGGAGACATGGGCCAGCGCAGCTCGGACGCCGATTCCCGGAACCCTTGACTGCCGATCGCGGCATTGAACTCTTCCTCCGACGTCCATTGGGCGATGTTCACGAACCGGAAGCGCTCATCATGCAGCGATTGATGCAGCGCGGTCTCAATATGCGCTGGCAGCGTCATGAGGTAGTCGCGGGTCTTTTCCCAGGCGGCAATGAATGCGTCTTCGTCGCCTGCGGGCACTTCGAAGATGTTGATTAAGGTGACGCTCATGCCTCTGATCCCTTCGATGGGCCGGCGGGTGAACGTGTGTCCGCAGCCAACCTTGACGGTCACCCCGCCGCTTCGCAAGAGGTGACGCCGGACGCGATCACTTCGGCCGGCCCTCCGCCCGCAGGCCGCGCCCTGGTCCTCCAGGACGGAACGATGCCGCCCGGGCGCGTGAGACGTCGGTGCGACCAGGACCGTTCCGCCCAGTGACCTTGGACTCGCTGAAGTGTGTCATTGGTCCCGGGCCGGCGGATTGACCTGTGCGTAATACTCGAACGAGTCAATCCGTACCGGAAGCTGCGGTGGTATCCATGTCCACGCCTCGCCCGCACTCACCAGCTGATCTCGCTCTCGCGCCTGTTCTTATCGAGATTGAGCATAACCTCGCGAGGCTGCGCTCCAGCGAGAACCTTCAATTCGATCTCGCGCTCGAGCTGAATGACGACGACAGCCACTACAAGAGTGCCGTGGAGCGGGCTGACCGTATCCGGCAGTACGCTATCCGTGATGTGCAACTGCACGGCTGGCAGGTCCGGTCAACACAAGATTTCTACGGGCTGGCCGTCGAGCACGGCGATTATCAGGTATCGCTCATGTTCGGAAAGCAGCTAACTGGCTACGTCGAGCATGGAGCGCAACTGGAAGGCGTCGCAGGCGGGTCTCAGCGGTAGGCGCGCATCGTCGCAGGCTCCGGGATCCTTGGCGTGGCTCTGCCCGGCACCTGCTGGGATCACCTCGGTCTGAAGGCCATGACCGCGACCAGGCAGCACTACGGCATGGGGTCCTGGCCCGTGACTTCGGGGGCTGGTGACCCGCCGCCCGGTGTGCGACGCTGAATCATGAACGCACCCTGGCGCACGCCCGCCGGACTGCACACGGCCTCGGTCCGCCTGCCCGTTGAGGGCGTAATGCCCGCGTTCGGCGGCGCGACCGGGTGGCTCAATTCGCCGCCGCTGACACCGGCAGACCTGGGCGGGAAAGTCGTCCTGGCTGGCTTCTGGACCTATACCTGCATCAACTGGCTACGGCAGCTTCCCTACGTTCGCGCCTGGGCCGCGAAATACGCCGACTACGGGCTGGCCGTGATCGGCGTGCACACCCCCGAGTTCGCGTTTGAGCACAACCCCGATAACGTCAGCCGGGCCGTGAAGGACATGGGAATCGCCTACCCGGTCGCGCTCGATAACGACTACGCGATATGGCGTGCCTTTGCCAACCACTACTGGCCCGCTCTCTACTTCGCCGACGCCCGGGGACATATCCGCCATCACCACTTCGGCGAAGGCGAATACCAGCAGTCAGAAATGATCATCCAGCATCTGCTGGCCGAGGCCGGATCCGGCGACATCGGTCAGGAACTGGTCTCGGTCGATGCTCGTGGTATCGAAGCGCCTGCCGACTGGGCCAACCTGAGATCATCGGAGAACTACACCGGCTACGAGCGCACGGAAAACTTCGCCTCCCCCGGAGGCGTCCGGCCGGGCCAGCGTTCCAGCTACGCTGCCCCCTCGCAACTGGGACTTAATCACTGGGCCCTGGCCGGGGACTGGACGATGGAAGAACAGGCCACCACGCTGAACACGCCCGACGGGCGGATCGTCTGCCGTTTCCGCGCCCGCGATCTTCATCTCGTCATGGGACCGCCAGGACCGGGAACTTCCGTGCGGTTCCGTGTGCTCGTCGACGGACAGCCACCGGGCGCGGACGGCGGGACCGACATCGACGATCAAGGTCACGGGCAGGTCACGCAGCAGCGGCTCTACCAGCTCATCCGGCAGCGCGGTCCCGTCACCGACCGCACCTTCGAGATCGCCTTCCCCGACCCCGGAGTGCAGGCATACGTGTTCACCTTCGGCTAGGACGGGCAAAGATGCGACCGGAAAGATGTCATGCACGGGGCTGCACTCGTGGCCATCGCGGGAAGTAAAGGATTCAGCGCCCAAACAAGGCAAGCCGGAAATATGAGCATTATGCTCGTGAACCACGATCGTGCTTTCAAATTTGCGCCGGCGGAACTTAGCCAAATGATGGCCGTGTCAGGCGCCGGGCCAAGCTGTCGGGGCCGCGCCTGGGTTTTGCGACCTTTTTGACCCTGGGGAGGAGAAATAGCGGGGAGGATAAAGTAGCGAGGAGGATGGGGTTAGCGTCCGGGTCTCTGGCCCGTTCAGGACATGGGCGCCTTGTGCGCGCAATCCCGGGGGGGAGCAGTCTTGAGCCCGAAGATCATCGGCATTGCGCAGGCGCGGGGCGCCCTCGGTGACTAGCTCCCGGTCCCAGGTCGAGGGGACCGGTGGCGTGTCCGGGACCAGGCAGCCGGCGACCGCCGTGGCTGATACCGCGGGTAGGGGTGCTGCGCGGCGGGCATCCGCTCCCCATGCGCTCGTGCTCGCATCGGTGGCCCTGCTCCTGATTCTGTTCGTGGCCAACGTAACCCTCTCGGTGCGGGCCTATGTGCTCTATGAGAGGGCTGACGTCAGCACCTTGGATGTCATTGGGGCGAGCAACAGCTTGCTGATCGAGTTGCTCAACGCCGAGACTGGTCAGCGCGGCTATTTGCTGACCGGCAAGGCCGTTTATCTTCAGCCATACGATGCGGCGCTCTCGGCGATCTCGGCCGACCAGCAGCGTCTCAGGCCGCGGGTCTCAGCGGTCCCTGGCGGCAGGCAATACCTCGCAGAGCTCAATAGTCTGGTCGCGGCGAAGATGGCGGTGCTAGCCGAGACCATCAAACTGGCGCGCGCCGGTGATCACGCCGATGCGCTGCGGAAGGTGGACACCGGCGAGGGCAAGCGGACCATGGACCAGGCGCGGGGGATAATCGCAGACATCCAGCGCGCCGCCACTACGGCAGGCGCCTCGCAGCGCTCGGACCTGCATACCCAGCTGACCATCTTCGCTGTCCTGGCCGCCATCCTGGCCGTCGCTGATGTGCGTGCCGGTCTTGTCCTTCGCCACCGCCTGCGCCGGGCCGCCACGCAGATCCGGTCGCTGAACGCGAATCTGGAACAGCAGGTACGGCAGCGCACCATTCACCTGGAGCGGGCCAACAAGAACCTGGAGGCCTTCGCCTACTCCGTCGCCCACGACCTGCGAACCCCGCTGCGGGGGATCAGCGGGTTCGCCGAAGCCCTCGTGGATGACTACGGCGACCGGCTCGACGAAACCGGCCGCGAGTACGCCGGGCGCGTCCAGGCAGGCTGCGCGCGCATGTCCAACCTGATCGATGACCTGCTGCACCTGTCACAGGTGACCCGGGCCACGATTAACCTCCAGGACGTCGACCTCAGCGCCGAGGTCACCGCCATCTGCGCCCAGCTCCGCGCCCATGACCCCGGCCGCCAGGTCCGGGTGACCGTACAGGAAGGCGTCCGGGCTACCGCGGACCGCACCCTGATCCGGTCCGCACTGGGCAACCTGCTCGAAAACGCCTGGAAGTTCACCGCCCGCCGCGACGGCGCCACCATCGAGTTCGCGACCGCACCCGACGGCGACGCCCCCATCTGCTGCTACGTGCGCGATAACGGGGCCGGCTTCGACCCCGCCTACACCGGCAAGCTGTTCCAGCCGTTCCAGCGGCTCCACGACACCGGCGAGTTCCCCGGCACTGGCATCGGCCTGGCCAGCGTCCGGCGCATCATCGAGCGTCACGGCGGCCGGACCTGGGCCGAAGGCGCCGTCGACGGCGGCGCCACCATCTACTTCACCCTCAACACGGAGGGCACCCATGAATGACAAGCAGATCATGCTCATCGAGGACAACCCTGACGACCGGGACCTCACCATCCGGGCATTCAGGAAAAACAACGTCCTCAACCCCGTCACCGTCGCCGGCAACGGCGCCGAAGCCCTCACCATGCTTTTCGGGGACGAAAACCGCGACCAGGGCAACCCGGCGCTCATCCTGCTCGACCTGAAAATGCCCAAGGTCGACGGGCTCGAAGTCCTTCGCCGCATCCGCGCCGACCCGCGGACCCGGGTCGTTCCCGTTCTCGTCCTCACGTCCTCCAAGGAAGAAACCGCGCAGGAACTGTGGGCGGTCTCGCTCGACCTCGTCGGCTAACCGGCCGATCGGTCGATCATGCCGACGCTGGAACAGCACCTGGCCAAGTTCGTCGGCCCGGAGCCCGGTGCGCCCGTTAATGGCCCGGAGCCTCGGAAACGGCCTGGCGCCGCGGCGGTATCATGTGGCCAGCGGCAGACACGCCTGCCCGCTCCGAACTGGGCGCCACCCACGCTGGGCCCGGTGACGAGGACAAGGGTTTTTAACTCGCGTGATTCCGGGCTGCGTCTTCAGTGTCCTGGCGGGGTGCGTGGGGCCCGGCCGGAGGGATACTTCGTGACCAGAGACCGTGCCCGTAAACAGAAGATTCGAGCCCGCATGGCGGCCAGCAGCGAGCCTTACAGCGTCGCGGCCCGCCGTCTGACGCCCGCTGAGCGGGATACCGGTGAACCGGACGCCGCTGAACCGGACGCCGCTGCGGTCACCGCCTGCGTCAACCGGACGCTGGCCGCGCCGAGCGCCAGGGTGGCCTCGCGTTTCGACCTGGAACTGCCCGGCACCACCGAAGCGGACCGGCGGCGGGCCCGCCGCCGGCTGCAGCTCATCCGCCTCGGCCTCGGCAGCCTCTTCAACGTGTTCCAGCACATCGCCCGGGAAGGCTTCGCGGAACCGGCCGCTCAGCGTTACATGATCGCGAACCGTCACGTCGGCGAGGTCTTCGTCGGCGGTCAGCTCTTCCGGGGCCGGGTGGGCCGTCCGCTGCGGACTCTCACCCCGGAGCGGCCGGGCGGGGGCGAAGACGTCGACCACAACCTGCTGTGGCCGTTGTGGGCCCTATCGGGCCTGACCGCGGCCAGCTTCGACGGCACCGACACGGTCCGCGACTCACTCTGCCGGAGATTCATCGTCCAGGCCGACCTGGCCCGGGCAACCACCGGGGACAAGAGCGCTCACCGGGACGAATGGCCCGTCTCCTTGGTCGAGGATCCGCCGCCACCGCACCCGCCGGCCTTCACGGTATGGACCGACGGCCAGCACGTCCGGCGTGTCCGGTTCGCCAAGAGGGCCGGGAACGACATCGGTCCCGACCTGAACGGCTACGGCAGCCTGACCCAGCTGGAGCTGTGGGATTTCGGCGTCCCGGTCGCGTACCTGGACTGGTCACGGTTGCCGGACTTCAGCGTCGCGGGGCCGTAGCCCCGCTGCGTCGTCGCTCCTCCGCCGCGACCACGGGCGGCCCGCGGCGGACCGGTCGGCCCAGCCGCGGCCTCCTACCCGGGAGGCGGGCGGACCAGCCGTGAAACTGGACATCGGGCCGCTCATGGCAGCCCTGCTGCCCGAGTCGCGGTGGTATCTCCTGAGTTCCGGCATCGCGCACAGCGCAGCCTGGGTCCTCCTGAACATCTGTGCGCGCCAGCGATGACTGCCCGGGCGTCGTCCCGGACGAGATAGCCGCTGGCCATGCCGTTGCGCTAAGCCGCCCAAAGGAGCTGGCCAGCCTGCTCGCCAGCCTGCCCAGTGGTGCCGAGCCGGGCTGCGATCTCGGTCCATGAATAACTGATGTTAATGGCCCGCTAATGGCCCGGTCGATGGGGTGCGGGAACCTTCGATTCGCTCATGTGCGGAGTGGGCCCGGCTCAGCCACCTCGCCCTCGAAGCGGCGCTACCGCTCGGACCAGCGCACTGGCGCAGCGCCGTTACTGCTGCGGATGCTTGCGCATTGCGTGGGCCACATTGATGATTCCGACGATGACCCAGATCAGGGCCATGAGCATGATGGCGGCCAGACCCGGGGACCCCTTGAGGACGATCGCGGTCACCGACAGGGCGACCAGCATGGACCCGAGGGCCAGCATGATGGACTGTCGGTCGGCCCGCTCGGCCCGGATCATGCGCTGCTCGGCCCGGATCATGCGCCTGGCCCGTCGCCGCTGGTGCCTGCACCCCGCGTACCTGTCCAGTTGGGTCAGAATGCGGCTGTCCACCTCCGCCGTGACCCGGTTGTCGATCTCGGCCGTGATCCGCTGGTCGATCTCCGCACCGATGCGTTCAACGAGACCCTCGGCCAGTGCCTGGTCATAGCCGGGGCCAAGGTCTTGCAAGGCGGCTGCCGAGGCGGCGATCTCAGCCCGGCGATCTGTGGCCATCACGCCCTCCGAACGTTTCCGTCAACCCTTGCGGAAACGGTACGGACCCAGGTACGCAGGCGGAATGCGGTTAGCCCCCCTTCGCGTCCTGGGGTTTCCCTTACCCTGGTCGCGACCTGGGGCTTTTACCTCGACGTCGCTAACGCTGCAGGGTGCTGAGGTGGCCTGCCAGCCGTAGAACTGGTCATCGAGGGCCTGGACGCAGTCTGCCGAGAGTCACAAATACTCCTACGGCGGGTTCGGGGGAGGACACCCACATTTCCGCCTGCATGCTGGCCTGCATCCACGTCGCGCACCACCAGCTTAGCGGGTGGCGTGTCGCGGGATGGCGCGCGATGCGATGTATCAGGTGCAGCGGGTAACCCCTCTGTGAGGGTGTGGAGCAGAGCGCCCAGTGGCCGCCTACCGGGGTTGCGTGCCCGATGACGGGTCGCCGGCGCGGGGGCTGCCGGTTGCGGGCATGTCGCCGGCCTCCGGGCCCGCGGCGGCCAGGGCCCGCGGTTAACACCGGGCATACGATTGGATGGGGCCGAGTGCCGTGCCGGTGCCCGGGCCTGTATCGAGGTGAGCAGCAGATATGATCCGCAAGTGTGACGTTGCCATTGTCGGTGCGGGCATTGGTGGCCTTACGCTTGCGGTGAGTCTGTTGCAGCAGTCGATATCGGTGCAGATTTTTGAGCAAGATACTAAATTTCGGGAAATTGGGGCCGGGGTCGCGATTGGCGGTAATGCGACTCGTCTGCTGCAGATTCTTGGTGTCGATCTGGCACAGGTCGCGAATATGCCGCCAGCTCTTGAGGTTCGCCGCTGGAAGGATGGGAGGCTCCTCTGGTCCCATCCAATAGGAGAGTGGTACCGGCAGGAGGTGGGCGCGGCATTCCTGACACTTCATCGCGGGACTCTTCAGCGTCTCCTTGCCGCCGCGGTGCCGCCGGAATGTATCCAGCTGAATCACCGCCTGGTCGGCCTGTACGACGAGCCCGCTGGCGTGCGCTTGCACTTCGAAGAAGGCGATGACGTCGTTGCGAGCGTCGCCGCTGGTGTTGACGGCGTACATTCCGCGGCGCGGCGCTACGTCTGCGGAGACGTGACGCCGACCCACTCCGGTGAGATCGGGTTCCGTGGCCTCATCCCGGTCGCGAAGTCGCAGGACCTGCCGGATCCGGCTGCACTCCATATCTGGTGCGGACCCGGTACGCATGTGGTCCATTATGGGCTGGATAGGGGCGAGCTGGTGAATCTGCTAGCCGTGTACAAGCCGGATCGTCTCCCGGAGTGGACTAGGTTTTCAGATCGCGTACCGGCTACAAGGGATGAGGCTCTTAGTATCTTTGAGGCATACTCTTGGGATCGCCGCATTCTCGACCTGGTGCGTAACATTGAGGGAGACATGAGTTTCTGGGCTCTTGTCGAGCTGCCGCGCCTGCCTCGATGGAGCCGCGGCCGGGTGGTGCTTCTCGGCGATGCCGCTCACGCGCCCTTGCCGCACCAGGGACAAGGCGCTGGCTTGGCGATAGAAGATTCATACGCCCTGGGCGCGCTTCTCGTCAAAGGCGGGTTGACGGATTACAGCTCGGCTTTCCAGGCCTTCGAGAACCTTCGCAGGCGGCGGAGCTGGATGGTCCAGGCCTATTCACGAGCCTCCGGGCGGGCAATCAAATTCGGCGGCGGTGCGGCAGCAAGACGAGACGCAAGCTGGTCATCGCTGCCGCGGCGAATCGGATGGATTCATAGGTATCGCGAGGAGGAGATCGTGTCACTGCCATCCCGCAGCGACACAAACTGCCCTTGAAGCTGGGGCTGCCATGGGTTGATCGTGGTCTGTGACGGCGCCGGACCGGAGACCTGCCCTGACCTGGGCTGGAGCAAAAGAGCGGGCGACCGGGATCGAACCGGCATGACCAGCTCGGAAGGTGTACCGCAACAAGCCGTGATGGCCGTTGACCTGGGGGGTGCAGGTGCCCGGTGTCGGCCGTGAGAGACCGGTAATGACTGCGGTTAATGGCACGCTAATGGCATGCCGCCTCGGCGGCTGCGGCGGCGAGCAATGGCCTGGCCGAAGTCCAGGGCAGCGTGAGGCTGAAGAGCCATATCCGCCAGTGCAGCTCGCGCTCGCTGCATGTTCTGCTCGCCGGGCTCGATCACCACATCCGCATCGCCTACCGGGATCGGTTCACCCCGAAGCCACAAGGCAGCGCTGCCGACCAGCACGAACGACACCCCGGTAGTCGCCAGCACGGCGGCCGCCAGTACTCCAGCCGGATAACCGGCAGGATCGCCGTTCGTGCCATCCTCCGCACTGGGTGCTGACCCGGCCATGTGGTTACGCTAGCGCTCCCGAAGAGTCGACCAAGCAGCCTGGTTCTGTCCGTCGTCCTCGCAGGTGTCGATGTCGCGGAGGCCGACAGCTTCTAGGACCCCGGCACGCCTCATGAGCGCCCCGGACAACCTCGGCTTCCCGTCTTCCTCACAGCTGCCAGGCCCTTGTGAGCGGCTGTCGTGTCCGGGGTCGGCGTCAGCCGATCGCGCAGCGACGCGCGAAGCGCGCCCTTGACTCGGCGGCTGCGATTAGGAGAATCGGCGGCGAGGAAGTCGGTCAGGATCAGCCAGCTGACCGCGCTGGTGAAGACCCGGCTCAGGCGGATGCAGTACCGGCCCGGTCTCCCCGGCGGCTTCCTCGCCGGCACCAGGCTCGACCTCACACCCTTCCGTAACCTCCGCAATTGAGATCGTCAGCCGGCCTCGGCGGCGTTCATGATTTCCGCTCCTTTGCCTTGCTGATCACTGCCCGTAGCGCATCCTCGAAGATGTCCGGGTGAGCGCGCGCGAGCAGCATTAGCGGGCTTTCGCCGCCTTTCAGCCCGGACGGGCGAGGCTCCCGGTGGACGACCTGGGTAAGGGCTTCCGGGCCGGAAGACGACTCGATCCTGGCGCGCACGGCGTCGAGATCGATCCCGATAGCGGCCAGCGCGTCCCGGTCCAGGCCGCCGAACAGGACCGCTCCCGGTCCGGCACGACGGGCGATCTCCTCCTCGACGTCTTCCAGCGTGGCACCGTACTTGTGCAGGACGGCGCGCGCCGGTCGCGCGCCGGGTTCTGGGTGAAGAGCGGAGACGAGGACGGCGAGGATGGTCATGAGATACTCACCGCTGACGTAGCGACGGGTGAGCCTGCATGCGCGTCCCAGGACGCGGGCGACAGAGGTGCGGGTGTCCCGGGTCAGGTGCCCGGGCATTACCGGCTCCCGATCCGCTTGCCGTGCTTGCGGTGCACGGTTTGCCTGGTGACGCCGAGCCGCCCGGCGATGTCCTGCCAGGACCACCCGAGCTTCCGCGCGTTCTCGACCTGGACGATCTCCAGCCGCTCGGTGAGCGCTCGCAGGGACGCCACGGCGCGGAGCCCGACATCAGGATCGGTGCTGGCGGCGCTCTGGGCGATATCGAGTGCAGGTTCCATGCACGTCAGCATATGCTGACATCCGTCTTCGTGTCAACATATGCTGACGGTCTTGACCTCGGCGCGGCTTGAACAACCGGCCAGATCCAACCGCTCGCAAGTCGACGGAACTCGCATGGCCGCCCACCGCGTGCCGGTTAGCTAACCGCAGCGCACAAGCCGTCACCAGAGCTGTAACCTCCGCCTTTAAAGATCGTTAGTAGACGAGGCCCGGGAGTATGGGACGTGGGCTGACTGGCTGGGTGTGCCACGTCACGCGTTTTCGGCGGTGTTCGGTGCGGTGATCGCGAAGGGGCTGGATTACCGGGAGACGTTCCAGGTGTTCCGGCCGGGGTTTGACCTGGCGAAGGCACGGCAGGAGCGGGCCGATGCGGGTCAGCCTGAATGGTTCGGCGAGGAGGACCTGTACCCGGACGTAAGACCAGCACTGGCCCAGCTTCGAGCAGACGGCCTGTGGGTGGGTGTTGCCGGGAATCAGACGGTCCGGGCGGGCGGCATTCTGCGGGAGCTGGGCCTGCCAGCGGACATGATCGCCACGTCTGATGACTGGGGTGTGGCCAAGCCGGACCTGGGCTTCTTCCGGCAGATGCTGGAGGCGACCCCGCGCGGCGCGGACGAGATTCTTTACGTGGGGGACCGGCTGGACAATGACATCCAGCCCGCGGCTGGTCTCGGGTTGCGGACGGCGCTGATCCGGCGCGGGCCGTGGGGGATCATCCAGCAGGGTGACCCGGACGCGGAGCGGGTGCCGACGATGCGGATTGACTCGCTCGCCGAGCTGCCCGGCCGGATCGCGGCGTTCAACGCTGCAGAGAGCTGAGGGTGGCCTGCCAGCCGTAGAGCTGGTCATCGAGGGCCTGGACGCAGTCCTGTTCGGCCCAGGGCTGGAGGGCCTTGCGGACTTCGAGGATGCGGTGCATGCCGGTGGCGTACCAGGTGATGGCGAGCTGCTGGAGGGCCTGTTCGGCGTAACCGCAGGCCACCTCGGGGTTGTGCTGGGCGGCTGCGACGGCGGCCAGGTCGCCGAGAATGACGGTGCGCTGCTTGTCGTCGGCGGTGGTCGAGTTGGTGAGCGCGGCGGTCAGGGTCTCGTCGGCCTGGGGGAGGTGCCCCGCCTTGAGCTGGGTGTTGCCTTTGAAGGCGGCCAGGCGCACGGGGGAGAACCAGGTGAACCAGTCCGGTGAGGCGTGCTCGCCGTCCGCGGCCAGGACTGATTCGGCGTGCTCGATCAGGCGCAGGGCCTCGCGGAAGTGGCCGCTGATCGTCTCGCACTCGGCCTCTACGGCGTCCAGCCACGCCAGGAACTCCGCGGAGGCGGGGGCGCGGCGGGCATAGGTCCGGGCGGCGCGCATCTGGTCGGCGTATTCGTCGCCACGTCCGGCCCAGCCGGGGACGAACGCCGCGTGAGCCAGGATCGCCGAACCGAGCAGGGCGTCGTCGGCTTCACCGGCCGCTTGCAAGGCCCGGACGAAGGTGGCGTCGGCGTCGTCGGGCTGGCGCAGGTCGAAGAACTCGATGCGCCCGGCCAGCAGCAGGGCCTCGGCCAGGGCGGTGGCGACGATGGTGTAGCCCACGCCTTCGGTTTCGCCGAGCAGGTGGGCGCCGAGGCGGGTGTGCTCGATAACCGGCGGGTGCAGGTGGGTGGGCAGCACGCTGGCGTAGAGACGGCGATAGGAAACGGTGATGGCCGCGTAGTCACCGGCGACGGTCGATGGCTGGATGACGCCCCGGGACTTGGCGATCGGGAGCGGGGCCCGGCTGCTGTTCCTTGGCATCGGGGCCCGAGCGGCGGCTGCGGCGTCGGGACCAGCCACAGACACGTCCCAGGGTGGGGTGAAGCCGAGTTCTTCGATCGGGAGCTGGAGCACGTGGACCAGGAGCCGTTGATGGTCGGCTCGCGGCCATGGGGGAGTGGCAGACTCCCAGCGCCGTATCTGGCGGTCGCTGATCTCCAGGTGCCCGGGCCCGAGCTGCGGCGCGGCGCGGGTAAGGGCGTCAGCAAGTGCCTGCTGCGATGCGTACCCGGCGTGCTGGCGGGCGGCCTTTAGCCGGACGTTGCCGATGGGCTGAGTCAAAGGGGACCTCCGCGCGTCTTGCGCCCTGATACAACATCGCAGGACTCTAAGAGGACGAATATATCTCTGCTAGAGGTATATATCCTCATAAGGACCTCTTAATGTCCTATACGTGTCCTACCTGAGTCCGGCCTTTCTTGGCATCCTGTAGGTGACGGCAGGGAGGCGACCGTTCTCATGAGGGACAGCGGTGGGGAGTTGCTCCAGTACCGACTGGTGATCGAGCCACGGGCCGCCCGGCGTGCGCGGCACGTCGTCGGGTCGCTGCTGGAGGGCTGGCGGCTCGGCGGCCTGGCCGACGACGTGGTGAGCTGCGTTTCCGAACTGGTGGCCAACGTCTACGAGCACACCGCGAAATCGGCAACCGCCGAGCTATTCGTCTCCTGGGTGCCTGGTAGTTCCCTGACCGTCGAAGTCCGGGATCAGGACTCGCGGATGCCGCGCCGTCACAGGGCCGCCGAGCTGGGGGTGCTGCCGTTCGCCTTAAGCGACTCCGACGCCATTGACTGGCGGATCATGCAACTCGCTGAGGCGGGCCGGGGCCTCGCGCTAGTGGACGCGCTGTGCGATCGCCTCACCTGGCAACCGAACAACGGCGGCGGCAAGGTGGTTCGCTGCCATTGGCGGCTCAAGACCGTCACCGACACCGCTCGTAGTGCCCCACAGCCCGTCGACCATAAAGAGGGCTGACCCCTCACACACGTATCACCGCCTCGGTGCTGGCAGCTTGAACGGCCCTGCCGTGACCTGGAACCAGCCGAGGCGAGTTCATCCGGGCGACCGGCGCTTACGTGCCGGAACCCGGGTTCTGCTTCCCGGCTATCACCCGCCGGGCATCGTTCATCTCTACTCACTTAGCAATGGGTGACCTCTCGCGCTGCTCCATCCATTTCTCTCGAAGGAGATTGAGTTGGACGTGACGCGACGTACCCGGGCTGAACGGCTGGCTATGCCGCTCGCCCGCGATGTCGTCAAGGACCTGGCCATAGAGCACGGCGCCTGCATCCGGCCGGTGCAGCTGCGCCGGACCAGCCTCGACACCAGGACCGTGGACCAGGTGCTCGTGCCCTGCGGGCACACCCTCGCCACCGTCTGCCCAGCCTGCGCCCAGCGGGCCAAGACCCTCCGGGCCGCCCAGTGCCGAGAGGGCTGGCACCTGGAAACCGAACCCGTCATCGACCCGGACCCGGCCACCGAGGACCAGAAGTGGTGGGTGGAAAAGCGGGCTGAGGCCCAGGCCATGCACGACCAGGCCGAGAAGGACGGCGAGGACACCGAAGACTTCGACGGGCTGAACGCCGAACTGGACCAGGAGATAAAAGGTGCGGGAATGCGTGGCAATGTGCTCCCGGCCCGAGCGACCAGGCGGCACCGGACCACCCGGCGGCGGCAAGACGCGGCACCGCTGCCTCTCCGCAAGGTCGCGGCGCGGACGGTCGGCAAGGTCTATGAGACAGCGGACGGAAAGCGGTTCCGGCCGTCCCTGTTCGTCACCCTCACCTGCCCCAGCTACGGCCGGGTGCGCGAGGACGGCACCCCGGCCGACCCGGCCGCCTACGACTACGTGCGGGCGGCGCGGGATGCGCTGCACTTCGCGGCGCTGTTCGATCGGTTCATTCAGAACCTGCGCCGGTTCCTGGGCTATGACGTGCAGTACTTCGCGGCCGTCGAACCGCAGCGGCGGCTGGCCCTGCACATCCATCTGGCGCTGCGGGGCACGGTCTCCCGGGCCGAGCTGCGCCGGGTGCTGGCGGCCACCTATCACCAGGTGTGGTGGCCGGACACCTCCGTCGTCCGCTTCGAGGACGGCGCGTTGCCGGTCTGGGACGAGGCCGCAGCGACCTACCTCGATCCGGCCACCGGGGAAGTCCTGCCCACCTGGGACCAGGCCCTCGACGCCATCGGCGACCAGGACGAGCCGCTGCATGTGGCCCGGTTCGGGGACCGATTCGACGCTCAGGGCGTGCTGGGCGGGTCCAAGGACGCGGCCCGCTGCATTGGGTACCTGACCAA
The DNA here is from genome assembly GCA_003164955.1 of Actinomycetota bacterium. Lineage (GTDB taxonomy): Bacteria > Actinomycetota > Actinomycetes > Streptosporangiales > Streptosporangiaceae > Bog-532. The sequence continues at coordinate 1,662 of PLRW01000315.1, read as the reverse complement.
ATACCTCACCAAGCAGGTGGCCGACTGCCATCAGGCGCAGGCCGACGCGGAGCGGGCTCATGTCGAGCGACTGGCCGACGCGCTGCGGTTCGAGCCGTGCTCGCCGCGGTGCGCCAACTGGCTCCGTTACGGCATCCAGCCCATGAACGCCCGGGCCGGCCTGATCCCGGGCGCGTGTAAGGGCAAAGCCCACCGCCGCGAATACCTCGGCTACGCCGGCCGCCGCGTGCTGGTCTCACGCAAGTGGTCGGGCAAGACCCTTCTCCTCACCGGGCCGACCGCAAGAACTGGCTGCTGTCCACGCTTGGCGTCCAGGCCGACCCGGCCCGGTACGCCTGGGAGCCCGTCCCGCCCAGCGACCCGGACCACATGGAACACGCCCGGCGACTGCTGCACGTCGTCGCCGACCGCCAGCACTGGCAAGCCGCCCTTGCCGAAGCCAGACGCCGGGCAGGCATCGAACCGTCCCGCGATCTTTCGGCAACCGGGGAGGCGACATGACCCGGGAGGCCGACAAGCCGGTGGGGGAGCGGCTGCTCACAGTGTCAGAGGTCGCCGCGATCCTCAGTACCAGCGAGCGTTTCCCGCGCCGTCTGATCGCGGAACGCCGCATCCGCTTCGTTCGTGTCGGACGCCATGTCCGCATCCCCGAGTCCGTGCTGCGCGAGTTCATCGCGGCGGGGCTCATCGAAACCATCACCATTACGAAGAAGAGGGAGGCAGCGTAATGGGGAAACGGCGATTCGGCAGGGTCCGGCGTCTTCCCTCGGGTCAGTACCAGGCGCGTTACGCGGGGCCGGACGGGATAGACCGGCCCGCGCCGCAGACGTTCACGTCCAAGGGTGATGCCGAGATCTGGCTGACGATGAAGGAAGCCGAGATTAGGCGCGGCGACTGGACAGACCTAGAGGCGGGCAAGGTGCGGTTCGGTGACTACGCCGCGAACTGGGTCAGCGATCACGTCTTCAAGCCGCGCACCGAGGGCCTGTACCGGAGTCAGCTAAAGAACCATCTGGCGCCGACGTTCGGCAAGAAGGATCTCCGCGACATTCACGAGGCCGATGTCCGGCGCTGGCGGAAGGAACGTCTCGACGAGGGGCCGCATGCGGCCCGGCCGTTCGGGCCGGTGACGGTGGCGAAGGCGTACCGCCTGCTGCACGCCATCATGAACACGGCGGTCGAGGATGGGCTGATCCGCCGCAACCCATGCCGGATCAAGGGCGCCGGGCAGGAGTACTCCCAGGAGCGCCCGGTGGTGCCGGTCGGCACGCTGGTCAGGTTGATCGATGAGGTTCCGCCTCGCTACCGGGCACTGCTCCTGCTGGCGACCTTCGCCAACCTGCGGTTCGGGGAGCTGGCCGGGCTTCGCCGAGATCAGCTCGATCTCGACAAGTGCCTCGTCCGCGTCGCGGTATCGACTGCGGAAATGGACGATGGACGCCTGATCGACGCCGGTCCCAAGTCGTGGGCCGGGACCCGCGTGGTCGCGTTCCCGCGCGAGATCATGCCGGAGCTGCGCTGGCACCTGGAGTGCTTCGCCCAGGGTGAGAAAGACGGCGGCCTGGTCTTTGTCGGCCCGCTGGGCGGACGCCTGCGCCGATCCAACTTCCGGAGGTTGTGGCACAAGGCCAGGGATGCGGTCGGCCTCCCGGAGCTGCATTT
>PLRW01000281.1 GCA_003164955.1 Actinomycetota bacterium | reverse complement strand
CCGCGCACTGGAAGGAGGGTCTGGGCGAGTACGTGCCCGACCGGTACGATTGTCGTGATGAGCTGTGATCCACATCGGTTCGCGCTGGAGTTCGCCCGCTCGGCGTTCCAGCATGCCTGCACGGTGCGCGGATGGGGATCCGGCGCTGCCCGCGAGCGCCGCTGGAACACCGCCGCCCGTCAGATAAGACTCGCGGAGCGCGTCGAGGTCGGACAGGGCGGCGGTATGGAGTCCGGCCCGGTGCCATCAGGCGGCGGGCGCACCTTCGAAGGCATCGCCGGCGCCGGGATCCACTCGAGGGGAGATCCGTGAGCACAGCAGCCGCGAGTTCCGCTGCCGAGCACCCCGCGCAGAGCCGGCCCCTGATCGGCAAGCGCATGGTGGTGCTGTTCATCGCCCTCGCCTGCTGCTTCACCGCCTGGGGCGTCGCGGCGGACATGACCACGCCGATGGTGGCTGGATTCAAGCGCATCTTCCAGATGAGCACGTTCGAAGCCTCGCTCGTACAGCTCGCGTACTTCGGCGCCTACTTCCTGCTCGCGCTGCCGGCGGCGTTCATCAACCAGCGCTTCGGCTATAAGGCGGGCATTCTCACCGGGCTTCTGCTCGCGGCACTGGGGGCATTCTTCTTCTACCCGGCGAGCAAGATCATGGCCTATGGGGCGTTCCTCGCCGCCTTGTTCACGCTGGCGGCAGGCTGCTCGCTGCTGGAAACGTCGGCCAACCCGTTCGTTATGTCGCTCGGCCCGCAAGCCACGGCGACGCGCCGGCTGAACCTCGCCCAGGCGTTCAATCCGGTGGGCACGAACATCGGCGTGCTGCTGGCCGCGACGCTGATCCTGCCCCACCTCTCCGACCCGGTCGACGTCTCGTCGCTGAGCCCGGCCCAGCTGCGCACGATCCGGGCGGGTGAGCTCGGGGCAGTGATGGGGCCCTATCTGGGCCTCGCCCTGGTCCTGGTCGCGATCGCGATCGCCATCGCAGTCAAGAAGGTGCCGCCGATCGTCGAGGAGTTCCCCGACGCCGTCGGCCCATACCCGGGGGGCACAAGAGGCCTATTCCGTGTCCTCTGGCGGAACAGGCGCTACCGCTTCGGCGTCGTCGCCCAATTCGCGAACGTGGGGGCCCAGGTGTGCACCTGGACCTACCTGATCCTGTACGTGGGTCAGGCCCTGGGCGGGAGCCTCCAGAAGGGCGCAATCTACCTGCAGTTCAGCCTGCTGGTCTTCCTCGGGTCGCGGTTCCTGATGACCTGGGTCATCGGTCGCATCCGCGCCGCCAAGGTGATGGCGGTGCTCGCCTTCCTCGCCGTGCTGTTGTGCGCGTTCGCGATGTTGAGTCCGAATCTGGCCGGGGTGATCGCGGTCGTTGCGCTGTCCTTCTGCCTGTCCCTGATGTTCCCGACGATTTACGGCGTCGCTCTGGAGGGGCTCGGACCGGCGACGAAGTTCGGGGCTGCCGGCCTCGTAATGGCGATCGTGGGCGGCGCGATCATGCCATTGGTGCAGGGCAAGCTCGTGGACGCGACGAGCCCGGCGACCTCGTTCGTCGTTCCTGCGGCCTGCTTCGCGGTGGTGGGACTGTATGCGCTGTACGACCTGGGGGCGCGTCCGAGCATGATCGCGGGCGCGGCGGCCCGCGACGGCGGCCCGGCGCTGCCCGCGCCGGCCATAGGAGACGCCGGGGGAGTCCCGTGATCGGCCGCCTCGCGGCCGTCGCCGTCTTGGCCCTCACGCTGACGCTCAGCGCGTGCGGCGGCAACCAGCCCACCAGCGCCACGATTAGCACCAGTCGGCTCGAGGTCGTGTCCTGGTGGACCTCCAGTTCCGAGGCGAAGGCGCTCGGCGTCCTGTTCGCCGCCTTCCGTGACTCGAATCCTGGCGTGCACGCGATCAACGGCGCTATCCGTGGCGGCGCCGGCTCCAACGCGGTCGTCGCGCTGGCAAAGCGGTTGCAGAGGAACGACCCGCCCGACGTCTGGCAGACGTTCGCCGGCAAATCGCTCCAGGCCTACGCGAGCAACGGCGTGGTCCGCAGCGTCGCCTCGATCTTCGCGCGTGAGCACCTTCGAACGGAGATGAACGCCACCATCCTTCAGTCGCTGATGTACGACGGACAGCCCTACGGGGTGCCGACGGGAGCGCATCGCAGCAACGTCCTGTTCTTCAATCTGAAGCTGCTGGCCAAGGCCGGCGTCGCCCCTCCCTCGAACCACACCACGCTGGGCGAGTTCCTGACCGACCTAAAGAAGGTCAGGGCTTCCGGAGCCGTGCCGCTCTGCCTCGGGGCCAGAGACCCGTTCACCACGGTCGAGCTGTTCGAGAACACGCTGCTCAGCTCGATCGGGCCGCGCGGGTGGAGGGACGTCGTCGGCGACCATTTCGACTGGCGCGGCAACCAAGCCCGGACTGCGCTCAGCCGCTTCGGCGACGTGCTCGACTACGCGGACCCGGAGGGAAGGGGGCTCACCTGGGATCAAGCCACGAGGAAGCTCGCGGCCGGCGGCTGCGCGTTCGAATCGATGAACGACTCTGCCTTCGGCGAGCTCATCGCCGATGGCGCCAAGGACGGCAGGGACTTCGGCGTGACCACCTTTCCCGGCACCAACGGGAGCTTCCTCGCAGTGGTCGACGTGTTCGTAGCCGCCACTAGGGCGAAGGACGCCAGGAACGCGCTCGCGTTCCTCTCTGACATCGATGAGCCCTCCACCCAACTGGCGTTTCACCGAGCGAAAGGGTCGATCCCGATTGTGCGCGACGTCGACGTTTCGTCGCTGTCCGCCTATCAGCGGGCCACCGCGGCGGCCTTCTGGACCTCGCCGGTGCTGCTCTCGATCGCCCACGGTGAGGGAGTGAGCCCGCAGTTCGAGGAGGGCTTCTATGACGCGGTGTCGGACTATGTGAGTACCCGAAGCGCCGACGCGTTCGCGTCCCAGCTCGAGAACGCCGTAAACGGGGACCGGATCCCAGGAGCTGCCCCATGACGTCGGCGACGCTCTGGATCCGCACCACATCGACCGGGCTGACCGGGAAGGAGGAGGTTGTCCCGAGTTCCGTGGAACTTCGGTGGCGGTCCCGGTGACCGTTAGGCCACCTTCTGATCCTCATTCTGGCTTGCGGCACTGACATTCTCGGTGAAGTGGGCTTCCAGCGCGGCGCGGAGTTTCGGCAGGTGCAGGTGGCCGTTGACGCGGCGGAACTGGTGATCGGCTTCGAGCATCCCGGCGGCGCACCAGCGCAGCGCCATCTGCCCGTTCCGCCACCGCTTGACGTTCTTGGAGTGCTCCCGGCAGATCTCGATCATGGATTCGATCGGGTTGGTGGAGCGGAGCGTGCGGGCCAGGGCCGGCGGCACGCCCAGGCGCAGGATGGTCAGCGTCTCGGCCATGCCCTCGCGCAGGCTGGCGGCGGCGCCGGGGTGGGTCTTGTCCAGCTCGCGGGCCAGCTCAGCCAGCAGGCCCTCGGCCTTCAGGGCCGATTCGGCGTGGTAGGCCTGGCGCATCCGCCGTTCCACGATTGTGCGGAGCTTGTCCGGCAGCTTGTCCCTGACGTTTTTGATCTTGTGCTGCTGGCAGCGCTGGACCAGCGGCTTGTCGAAGACGTCCTTGACCGCGCGGGACAGGGCCTTGGCCCCGTCCAGGACGGCCAGGATGGGCTTGGTGACGTCCAGGCCGCGCTCGCGCAGCCCGGTGATCAGGTCCGTGACCAGGGTCGCGTTCTCCGTCGAGCCCTCCTCGATCGCCAGCGGGTGCTTGACTCCCTCGCTGTCGATGCCCAGGGCAACGACGCAGGTGTGCTCGCCGAAGTGCACCCCATCGGCCATGAAGGCGACCAGGTCCAGGTCATCGAGCCGGCGGGACATCAGCTCGGCGAGCGCGGTCTCGGTCTCGGCCACGAACCGGCGCGACACCGCCGGCGACGCCCGGCGCGGCGCGGGGCCGAGACCGGCGGCGGCCAGGATCCGGCGGATCGTCCCCTCCCCCACCCTGTGCCCCAGGCCGAGCAGCTCACCCTGGATGCGCCGGTAGCCCCAGCGGGGGCTCTGCCGCGCCAGCTGCTCCACCAGAGCCCGCACCTCATCCGAGACCGGCGGCCGTCCCGGCATGTTCGGATAGGTCCATTTTCTGCTGACCAGACGCCGGTGCCAGGCCAGCAGGGTTCCCGGTGCCACGATCCGGTGCAGCCGCAGCCGACCGGGCAACAGCCTGGCCAGGGCAGCGAGCACGGCACGGTCAGCCCAGTCCAGCCGCGGGCGGCCGACCTGACGACGCAGCACCGCGATCTCATGCCGCAGAACCAAGATCTCCGCGTCCTTGGCGGCGTCGCTGCGAGCCAGGAGCGCCAGCCAGCCGGACACCCGGACCAGGAACAGGTAGACGAGACGGATCAGCACGAGCGCCGAGCGTAAAGCAGCAGGTCAGACCCTGCACTAGGTTTCGGCACGGCACAGGGCCATAACGGGCGCCCACGCCGATAGTGTCCCGGCGGATAAGCACCGTTCGATACGAGCTTGCTGGAGAGGGCAAAAGGGTTTGGAAGCAGCCCGTCCCTCTTGGCAGCCGATCAGGGAATGGGAGTACGCCTTCCCCCCCACTTTTAACTCATAGCTCACCCCGGGGCTTGCGGCAAGCCCCGGGGCGTGGCGTAAAGTCACCGGCCGTGACCAGAACCTGCGGAAATGAGAGTGGCGAAGTGCATGTGCTGTTGCCGGCGTATGGGTCGCGCGGTGATGCCTGACCGCTGCCGGGCCGGCGGTTCTCGCCGGGAAGTAGCTCGTGACGAGGAACTGTGCGGGGAATGGGAGTGATGGACACCGACGTGATCATCGTGGGCGCCGGCCCGACCGGCCTGATGCTGGCCGCTGAGCTGCGCCTGGCCGGAGTGCGGCCGCTGGTGCTGGAGCGGCAGCCCCAGCTCCGGGAGGCCCCGAAGGCCAACGGTTTCTCCGGGCAGATCACGGAGTTGCTGCGCTACCGGGGCCTGCTGGACGGGGTTATGGCGGCCGGCATCGGCTCCGTCCGCCCGGCTGCCCCGTTCGGCGGCGTGGATCTGGATTTCTCGCACCTGGCGGATCCCCCGATACGGGGACTGCATCTCCCGCAGCCGCGACTTGAGCGCCTGCTCGCCGAGCACGCCGACGGGCTCGGCGCCGAGATCCGCCGCGGCCACGAGGTCGTCGCGGTCAGCCAGGATGACGCTGCGGCAGCTGCCGACGTGCGCGGCCGAGGCGGGGTCTACCGGGTGAGCGCCCGCTACCTGGTGGGCTGTGACGGGGCACGCAGCCGGGTCCGCGAGCTGGCCGGGATCGCGTTCCCTGGGACCACCTATCCGGAGGTCAACCGGCTGGGCCAGGGCACCCTGTCTGATGCTGTGACGGTGCTCGGTAACGGTGACATTGACGTCCCCGGGCTGGGCACGGTCCGCCAGGGCTACACCCGGACCGGCTGCGGCGTGTTCGCGTTCGGGCGGCAGGCGGCCGGGCGCGTGATGATCCAGACTTCCGAGGACGAGAGCACTGCGGTCGACGACGACGTGCCGATGAGCCTGGCCGAGTTCCAGGGCAGTATCCGCCGCGTGCTCGGCGCGGAGCTTCCGCTGGCCGAGGTGACCCGGCTGTCACGCTACGGGTTCCAGGCACGGCAGGCGGAGCGCTACCGTGACGGGCGGATCCTGGTCGCCGGCGACGCGGCGCACCAGTTCCCGGCCACCGGGATCGGCATCAACGCCGGCATGATGGACGCGGTCAACCTGGCCTGGAAGCTGGCCGCCGGCGTCCACGGCTGGGCGCCGCCGGGACTGCTCGGCACTTACCACGACGAGCGCCACTTCGCCGGCGCGCGCGGGATGATGCAGACCCAGGCGCAGGTGGCGCTGCGGCGCGGGCAGGACCCGGCCGCCGACGCGCTGCGGACGCTCTTCCTGGAGCTGATGGTCTACGAGCAGCCGCTGCGCCACATGGGGGAGCTGATCGCCGGCTCCGACTTCCGCTATCCGCTGCCAAACCCCGGCAACCACCCCCTGGCCGGTGCCTTCGCCCCTGACCTGCCCCTGCGCACCGAGGACGGGGGAACCACCAGCGTCGCCGGGCTCATGCGCGCAGCACGGCCAGTTTTCCTCGACTTGGCAGGGCGCACCGACCTGCTCGAAGCCGCCCGCACCTGGGAGGGCCGCGTCGATATCCATACCACCAGGACCGATGACCGGCCCGCCGACGCCCTGCTGATCCGCCCGGACGCCTGCATCGCCTGGGCCGCGACGGCCGGCGAGGCCGCCGGCACCGTCGTGCCGACGCTGCGAGAAGCGCTCTTCCGCTGGTTCGGCGCACCCTCGGACGAGACAGTGCCGGTCACCAGTTGGCTCTGAACGCGTCGGATCCGCGCCGTGCTTTCGCGACTCGGGCCGTGCTGGCGGAGCGATGTGGCGGCAGGCTACTGCTGCCGGGCGGCGAATTTTTCGCGCAGGATGGAGAGGACTATGGAGTCACGCCGTGCTCCAAGCGTGTACGGGTATCCGCGGATGGTGCCTTCTTCGATCATCCCGTCGGCTCGCATGGTGCGAGCCGATGACGATTGTGGGGCTGCGTGCACCCCAGATCGGTGCAGGCCCAGTTCGGCGAACCCGAGACGCTGCGGGAGGCGGACCGTTCCAGGGCTCGAAGCTGAGATGCCGCGTTGCCTCGTCGTTTCCGTAGACACCTGGCCGCCGCACTAGCGGCCCTGGACACAGCGCGGGACCATGCGGCCCAGGAACGGCGGGTGATCAAGGCCGCCGGCAGCCACATCCGCCAGCTGGAGGCACTCGGCTTCACCGTTGCCCTCACCCAGGCACCCTGAACCGCTGTTGCCGAACACCTCACCAGCAAGGTAGCGCGACATCCCCGCACGGGTGCCCCGGGCCGAGCACCCCGTCTACGAACGCGCGGCCCGCTTGGTCGAGGATGCGCAGCCACGCTGTATACCGGAATAGGGATGGCAAGGCTCGCGAAGCGGCGTGGCCTTGACGCGGCGGACTCGGCCGAGACAATCGAGCAGGGAGGAGGACGGGCCCCAGCTTGGAAGATCGGGAGCGTACCGAACGGCTGATCAGCGGCAATGTTGATGCCGGCGGTCGCGGCAGAGTGGCTGTGAGTTGCCGCTGCTGACCGCTGGCGCGCCGGGTGTGGCACGTATGTGGCACGGCTTCATCGGTAGACGGCTGATCAGCGGTTCTTATTGGCCAGGTGGCAGGGCGAAGACGTCGCCTGTCACGGTGCAGTCGGGTTCGGCGGGCAGCGGCGATGGGTCGCCGATGGTCACCTGGGCGCGCCACCCGCGATCTCAACTCCTCAGCGTCACGCGGTGGATCGAGGCTCAGTGTCCGGGGGACTGGCTATCGTCGATGTGGGGGATTTCGCCGGTGATCCGGGCATTCACTCGGACTCCTCGGCGGGCGTATTCGATGGCCAGTGAGCGGGCGACCAGTCCCCCTCTGGGTCCGTGGTTTGCCCCACTTCGATCAGATGACCGTCGGGATCGCGGATGTAGCAACGCTTCTCGTACTGGTGCTGTTTCGGCGGCGTCAGGAATTGAGCACCCCGGGCGCTCCATTCGGCGTACACGGCCTCGATGTCTTTGACCCGGATATTGAGGAAGCTGCTGACCCGGTCGGGATCGCGTGGCGTCTCCAGGGTGACCGCCGGTTTGTCGTCGGTCGGGCCTCCGCCGGCATTGATGACGATCCAGCTGTTGGCTAGCGCAACATTGACTGGATCTCCGGGAAAGGCCACCCTGCCGCCGAGTACTTCGGTGTAGAAGCGCCGAGAGCGCTCGACATCGTCCGAGACGATGAAGCGGGCCAGCACAATTCCCTCTGGGGGCGGTGGGAGCTCGGCCATCCGGCACCTCCACTGGTTGGGTCGCACACCCCGCTTCACGACGAAGTCTACAGCCGACGTTGCCACGAGTAAGCATTCGATTTCTTTCCCGCTGCCGCGTGGCGATCCGGGCCGCGGGCGGCGGCAGAGGCTGTGCTATACCCCACCCGGGCACCATCTGGGCGCGCACCCCCGGACCGCAGATAGCCAGTCCGTGTGGTGGTGCGAAGGAGGTTCCGGCCTCTGCGACCAGTCCTGGTGCCACGACGCCGGCTTCATACTGATAGCTGAATGGGAGTGCTATTAGAAACTATAGAATGCAATACATATTTATCTGCCGCATTTCTCGAAAGAGAACCAGAAAATTAGGCCTACCTGAATCACGTGAACCTGGTTGACGCGGTTTACGTGACTTCGGTAGCAATGGTGTGGCTCGCTTTGGCCGGACTATTGATGGAGACGGGGCAGGCAGGGCGGACGTAACGGCTGGTCACCCATGCCTCCTGCCGTGCACGGGCCGGCCGGCGCGCCGTGCTCAAGGTGATTGCGCTCCCTCTTGCGGCGTGACGGGCGATATGGAGACACGCGGGTCCTCCGCAGAAAACAGGATCGTAGGGAGGCGGCGGATGGCCGACCTGGTGGTCGATCTGGATCTGCTCGCCAGCACGGCGGGCTCGCTGAGCATGCTGATTGAGGAGTTCAGCAACGCCTCGAAGATCGTGACCTCGTACCAGGGGACGGTGGGTGACCCGACGCTGATCTCGGCGCTGCAGGCGTTCGCCGGCGACTGGCAGGTGCACCGGCAGGACCTGCTGTCGTCGATGGAAGCCGTGTACAAGATGGCGACGGAAAGCCGGAAGGCATACATCACCACCGACGACAAGCTGGCCCAGGACCTGAAGAAAGACACGGTCGCTCCCGTTACCAGGGCGGCGCGGTGACCGTCGCCCGGCCGCCTGACTTCGAGCCGCTGGCGTCCGGGAACCCGGTGCCGGGTGATCCGGACGAGATCACGATGCTGGGCCGCCGCTACACCGACACCGCGGCGGAGATCGCGCGGCAGGCCGCGAACCTGCGGAAGCTGGCCACCGCCGCCCCGGGCGGGTGGAAGGGGCAGGCCGGTACGGTGTTCCACTCCCACGTCGCCGACCTGGCCACCCGGATCAGCAAGGCACACGACCGGTACGCCGCGACCGGGAAGGCGCTGACCGGCTGCGCCGGGCCGATGCAGGACGCGCAGCAGCGTGCCTACGCCGCGGTATGGCAGGCCAAATCCGCGCAGCAGCAGATGACCGCGAACGCGCCGGGGCCGCCGCGCCCGCCGGGCAGCCCGCCGCTGACGGACACGCAGAAGGCGCAGCAGCGCACGCAGCAGACGGCCTGCACCGGCGCGCAGACCTCGCTGGCCCAGGCCACCCGCAACTTCGACGACGCGGTGACCGACTACCGGTCGGCCGCGAACCGCGCCGCCCAGCAGATCGGCTCGGCGATCAGCCACGACGGGCTGAAGGACTCCTGGTGGGACCGCAACTTCGGCTGGATCAGCACCGTCTTCAAGATCATCGCCATCGTCGTGGTCGTCCTGGCGGTGGTCGCGCTGCTGCTGGCCATGCCGTGGACCGCGGCATTCCTCGCGGGAATGCTCAGTTTGCTGGGTTCGGAGGTGACGGTAGCAACCGTGGCGGCCACCCTGTCCACCATCAGCACCGGGCTGGGGTGGACGCTGCTCGGGGTGACCGCGGTGCAGGCCGCCTACGACGGCACCGCCGCCGCGACCGGCAAGGAATCCTGGACCGCCTTCGCGCTCGACATGGTCGCGCTGGTCACGTTCAGTTTCGGGAAGGTCGCCGAGCTCGGCGTCAGGGCGCTGGCCGAGACCGCGGGCGACAGCGGCAAGGCGGTCGCCATGGCGCGGGCCGGGCGGGATGCCATGCGCGCAACGGGGCTGCCCGGCCCGCTGTACTCCTTCGGCAGCCGGTTCAGCCTGGCGGCCAAGGTGATGCGGATGGCTGGCCTGGGCGACCAGCTGGACACGGCCCTGCAGGCCGCCTCCGATGCCCGCACCGCGCTCACTTCGGTGATCAAGGAGGCTGAGCCCGCCAACCTGATCACCTTCCTGACCATGACCAATTCCGGCGCCACGGATCTCAGCAAGCTGAACGCCATCAGCGGGCAGGTCCCCGGGGTCCTGCGGATCGAGGTGGCGAAGGCGACCTCCTACGCGCTGATGGGGGTGAGCGGCGCCGGGCAGTGGGGCAGCTTCATCGGCACGAACACCGAGAATGTGGTCTCCTGGACCGCGCCCGGCCCGGGAGACCCGCAGGCGATCATCAGCTCGTTCCGGCAGTCGCTGAGCCGGGTCCCGTGACCGGCGCGCCGGCCCGCGACTTCGCCGTCCTGCTGCCGCCCGGGTGGGTGCGCATCCCGCTCGACGGGTCCGAAATGGCCCGGATGACGGCCGTCGTGACCGCAAAGGCGGCGGATGTGCCCGAACCGCAGCGCGGGCAGGTGCGCCAGCGGTTGCTGCGCGTGCTGACCGACGCCCTGCGAGAGGCAAAAAAGGCCGGCGGAATCGACGTCCTGGTCAGCCTCGGCGAAGTGCGGGGTGTCCCGATCTCCGGCTCATGCCTGATCAGCTATCTGGAACGGGGAGACAAGGTGCCGCTGGACGGCCTGCACGCCGAACTGGCCGACAGCGGTGATCAGGTCACCTGGGCCGGCATCGCCGGATCTCCGGCCGTGCGGCGGCAGCGCGCCGGTGACGCCACGACAATGGTTGACTTCTTCACCCCGGTACCCGGCCGGGCCGGCCTGCTCAGCCTGTCGTTCGCCACGGCCGCCGCCGAGCCGCTCGCGGGCGCCCTGCTGTCGCTTTTCGACGCCATCGCCGAATCGCTACGGTGGCAGTCATGACCGAGTTCGTTATGCCGCCACTCGTCGTGGACCACGACGAGAACTGGCTTGCGGTGGATCTGTGGGGCGATCTCGGGAACTGGGCGCGGCGGGCGGCCCGCGATGCCGTCTCCCGGATGCCGGGCCACCCTGGCCGCCGGACGGAAAAGCACATGGTGTCGGTGCTGGAGGCCGCAGGCGCGATCGCGCGCAAGCCCCAGGACGCGGCTCTCGCCTACCTGCTCGCCCCGGACGTCAACGACAAGATCAAGGCGGTGGTCCGGTTCTGTCCCATGGACCTGGCGGGCTGGGGCGAGGGCGAAGCCTGGCCGGAACTCGTCAGGGCCCTGTGCACCGACGATCCCCCCGATGTCACCGAGATCGCCACCGGAGCCGGGCTCTGCCGCCGCATCCGGCAGCGTTACGCAGCCGGCGAAGGACCGGAGCGGCCGGTCGGCCAGTACTTCCATTACGTCTGGATCCTGCCCCGCTGGGGTGCGGCCGTGGTCATGACCACCGCCTTTGACGAACTACTGGAAGCGGGCCGCTGGCAGGCCGCCCTCGACAAACTCGCCACCGGAGTCGGGCTGGAGACCGAAGCCGGGCCCCCCACCGAGGAGACGCGGTCACATTGAGCCACGCCAGCGCAGGGTCAGTGATCGAGATCCGGCCTCTCACGCCTCCCGGTCGGCGGCCGTCGCGTGCGCTTGCTAACGTGCTCCGCAAGTCCTTCCTGCACGCTGACCCGCAGGCCGGGACGCTACTCATGGCGGAACCACCGGCCCGCACCTGGCGGCCGCCCTGTGAATGGCAGTTGTCCCTGCCAACGACCGGACGCCCCGACGCGGTCACCACCATCTGCCTGGCCCGCTACGTGCAGCGGGTCAAGTTCTGGGATTACCCGCTCTGGCGCATGCTGCTGCTCGACCGCAACGGCCAGGCCCTGGCCGCAACCCGCGAACATGACCAGAAAAAAGGCCTGGCCATCTGGCCCGCCGAGCTCTTCACGCCGCTACGGCAGGTCGGCATCGGGGTCACCGAGGAACAATTCGCCAACGCCACCGAACTCGCCCAGGCCCACCCCGCACCCAAGTGACCCGGCAGGACACCCCCTATAGCTTCAAGCCTTCTTCGGGGCGCTGTCAGCGGCACCTGTCAGCTGCCCGGATGGCACAATATGACCGTTCCCTCATGACGGGGGATCAGCCGCCGTTCGGCTCTCCTATGATGCTTGGTGTGCCTGATTTAACGGTCTGGTTCCACCCGCCACGCGGATGGGCCGATAGCATCCATGTTCACGTCTGGGGCAGCCACCCTCCGAAGGCCGTCACGGGCTGGCCGGGAGTCCCGATGCACGCGCACGGGAACGGCTGGTACGTCTACCGCATCGAGGGCGTGGACACCGCAAGCCTGGTGTTCCACGACCAGCACGGGCGGCAGACGGCCGACCTGCGCCGGGAGCGGGACGGCTGGATGGATCGCGATGGCCAGTGGCAGGACGCCGACCCCCGAACCGCTGGTACCGCCGCGGTGCCCGGCCCGGCACCCACGGCGACAGGGGCACCCGCCCCGCAGGCCCCGCCGTCCGGGGTGGACTTCCGTGAGGAGACCATCTACTTCCTCATCACCACCCGGTTCTACGACGGTGATCCGACGAACAACTTCTACTGCCGGGACCGGATCGCCTTCGACCCCAACGGCCGTCCGACGGACCCGCACTGGCGGGGCGACTTCAAAGGGCTGATCGAGCAACTGGACTACCTCAAGGACCTGGGCTTCACCGCTATCTGGATCACCCCGCCGATCGAGAACCGCAGCGGGCTGGACTATCACGGTTACCACGGCTACGACTGGACCCGGATCGATCCTCGGCTGGAGTCGCCGGACGCGACCTACCAGCACCTCATCGACGCGGCGCACGAGCGAGGCATCAAGATCATTCAGGACGTCGTCGTCAACCATTCCTGCCAGTACGGGGTCCGGGGCAAGGTCTGGATCGACCACCTGCCCATCAAGTACTACGTTCCGCAGGGGTCCCGGCAGGGTGAGGTGAACCACGGGCCCTATCAGGGCAACCTCGGCAACTACGCCTGGCCCAACCGGGACGACCTGGACAACCCGGTGGCGCCGCAGTGGTACTGGGAAAGGCACGAGCGCGACCCGGAGGGCCGCGAACCCCTGATCGATCCGCGGACCGGCCAGACTGTCCCGGAACCCGGGTACGACCCCGGCCGGTTCTTCGGGGTGGACCCGGGCCGGCTCGACCCGCAGTGGTACCACCAGGACGGTTTCATCGCAGGCGGCGACTGGGAAAGCGCATATCCGCTGCAGCACAAGCACATCGCAGGCGACTGCATCGACCTGGCGACCGAGCGCGAGAACGTCAAGGACTACCTGATCACCGCGATCAACCGGTACCTCGACATGGGCGTCGACGCGTTGCGGATCGACACCGTCAAGCACGTGGAGCGGGGGAACCTACTCGAGTACGTCAACGCCTGGAAGGCCCACAAACCGGGCCTGTTCGTCTTCGGGGAGAACCTGGTCAAGGGCTACGGATGGGGAGACATGGGCGGCGGCGACAACGGCCCGTCTCCGATCCGGCCCTGGTGGTACACCCGACTCGGCGACGACCCGCGCAATCCCCGTTCCGGCGGCGACTCCGGCTTCGCGGTGCTCGACTTCGGGTTGTTCTCCTCGTTCAGGGACAACCTGAGCCGGGGCACCTTCAGCGGTCTCGCGCAGGCGATGTCGATGGACTGGATCTACGGTGACCCGACCACCCTCATCACGTTTCTGCAGAACCACGACGTCGGCCCTGACAACGACTTCAAGTACCGATTCAAGGGCGAACAGTGGATGGCGGCGGCCGCCTACAACGTGCTCTGGACAGTCCGCGGCATCCCTTGCCTCTACTACGGCGAGGAGATTGAGTTCATGAAGGGCGCTCCGCAGGACGTCGAGGGCGAGCGGGACACCCTGGCCCAGACCGGGCGGGCCTACTTCGGAGACCACCTGACCCCCGAACGAATCGGCGAGACCCGGGCGCACCCCCTCTACGGGCACATCAAGCGCCTCAACCAGATCCGCCGAGCGCTCCCCGCCCTGCAAAAGGCACCCATGAGCCATCTGAACGAGTGGGACAGCGGGCTAAGCTTCGTGCGCGACCACGACGGCGGGCGCAGCTACGCCGTCGTCGGCCTCGCGATCGGCACCGACCAGACCATCATTGTGCAGGGGGTGCTCAACGGCACCTACCGCGATGCCGTCACCGGCCGGGACATCGTGGTCCACGACGGAACGCTGGCGTTCGACGTCCGGGGCAGTTCGGCCGGCATCTACGTGCTGGACGGGCCGGGCCGGATCGGCGTGGACGGCGTCTATCTGCGCTGAGGCTCGCGGTCCCTGTTCCCTCCCGGACGCGCTCAGCATCGCCGGCCAGCCGGGCCCAGGCAGCTACCGACTGTACGTCGAGCCGTCCGTCAAGCCCGCCGTCGACTGTGGCCCCGGTGGCCTCACCGCGGACGAGCTCACCGGCACGAAGCCGCGATCGACGGCCATCTGCGCCCTGGCATCGGCCATCGCCGCTGCCTCCGTGAAACGGCGTTCCACGCCGAGATCCACAAAGTCCTTGCCCGCGTCACATCGCCAGCGCCGTCGCCTTCGTCGCCGGTGAGGCCGATGCGGTGGCAGTGGCTGATGACTTCCTTCCAGTTGCCCGCCGCGCGAGCCCTGCGCTTTCTGATCTGCCGGTAAGGAAGGTCATCAAGGCACTGGAGCCGGCGGAGAACTCCTCCCCCTTAAGAGGATCTCTCCACGCTGGGAGGGGAAACCCACGATGACCTGTATGAGTGCTGGTCTGGCGGGTCCAGTCGCAGCCTTCCAGACTGGGACTAGAAAGGTGCGACTACGTGCGGTCGGCGTCCGCGTCCTCAATCGCGGCGCTGTACCTCTACATCTCCTGACATTCTGGCCTCTTGGTAGCCCATGGGGACCGCCAGGGCTACCACCCGGTCAGGTCCCTCAGTGCGGCGACGAGGTGGCGGGCAAGCTCACGGGCGACGGGGGCGGGGAGGTGACAG
>PLRW01000273.1 GCA_003164955.1 Actinomycetota bacterium | reverse complement strand
CGAGTTCGGCGAGGATCTCAGAGTTCCACAGCGGCCGGTAAGCGCCGGTGCTGGCGACTTCGAGCAGGACATCACGAGCCCGGCTGGGCACTAGGACGCAGGTGTCGAGGAGCGCGCTGAACACGCCAGGTCAGGCTTCCGGGTTCTTGCGGGCGGCTTTCAGTGCCGCTTTCACCTGTGCGGGGTCGGCGTCATACAGGCCGAGACGTTCGGTGTCGGCGACCATGTCCTCGAAGGCCAGCTCGGCCTGGCTCCGCTGCCGCCGGCGGTATTCGAGGAGGTCATCGAGCTGTACCTTGCGGTGGCGACTCGGCTTGTCGAAGGGGATCACGCCTGTTTCCAGCAACCGGACCAGAGTCGTGCGCGAGATCCGCAGCAGGTCTGCCGCCTCCTGGGTGGACAGCGTCAGGTGGTGCGGGGCCACTGTCACCGCCAGGCCGACCTGCATGGCTTTGGCGACCTGCAGGAGCACCTGGAACATCGATTCGGGAAGATCGACGCTCTGCCCGTCCGGACCGGTCAGTCGCGGCCGGGGATCGGCGGGTTGCCTGCCGCGGTCCCGCAGGGCGCTGAGGAAGTCGACGATCTCGGCATCGTCCTTGCGCGGAAGGTAGGTCTCGTCCTGTACCGGCTCGTTCCTCGCGGCCGCAACCATGTCACTGCCCTCCTCTAACGTTCAATACGATCATGATGCTCGTTTTGATCGAATTCTAGTCGTGATGGCCGGCGTCCGCAAGCGGCGGACCAGTCGATGACAGCTGCGACCGACCTCACAGACGCGCATTGTCGATATATATGGTCGTTTGCCGTGAGGTCGTCAGGCCGGGCGGCTCACCGCGCATAGTCGGCAGCATCGATATGCGCGATCCTGACCGTTGGGCGGTCCACCGCCCCGGCGGCAATGAAAGTCACAATTCCGTTACGGGCTTGTCGGCGCCGTTGTGCATCCTGTGCCGCCTGACCAGGGGAAACCGGCAACCGTGCCACCTGGTAGGCGACAGGCGGCGTCCTGCTGGCTGCGGGCAACGTCAAGGATCACGCCCGCCAGGCATGCCTCCGCCTCCTACGGCATGCGGAAGGCCCGCTGCGGTGCGGGCGGCGTCGGGACCGGGCAGCTAGCAGTCCCTGGCCGAGGAAGAACACGACGGCGGGGTCGTCCGCAGGCCCGAACTCGCGGTAGATGACCGGATAATGGCTGGTCCTCGAAGGACCGGGCATGAGATGCTGCCGCTGACGTCACGTCAGGTCAGACTGCGGAAGGAGGTGCGGATCGATGTCTGATAACCCCTTCGCGCCTCCGGCCAGCGTCTGACGTCCGCGGCGGAGGCGCCCGCGGCGAAAGCGGAGCACCTGTATGCACGCGAGCATTCTCAACATCACCTTCGACTGCGCCGATGCGAGGGCACAGGCCCTGTTCTGGGCGGCGGTGACCGGCTGGACCGCGGAGGAACGCGACGCCACGCCCGGCCACGCCGAGTACGCGGTCGGGCCGCCGGGCGAGAGCACACCCCGGCTGTACTTCACCACCGTTCCCGAGCCGAAGACGGCGAAGAACCGGGTCCACCTGGACCTGATCCCGCCCGGCGGCGACCCGGCAGCGGAACTGGCCAGGCTGCTGGGTCTCGGCGCCACCGTAACCAGCAGCCAGCCGCCTGGCGTGAGCTGGCTCATCCTCGCCGATCCCGAGGGGAACGAGTTCTGCCTGGAACGCGCGGGGGCGGCAATCTCCTAGCCCCGGGCGCTCGCCCGGGGTAAATCCCGGTTGCCCGCACGAAAGAAGTGCCTTTGACCTGGGAGGATGGGGCTTGTCGAGAGTCCTGTCCGTACCCGGGCCGAAGGCACTTTTCGGCGACGGTATCAGGACAAGGGGCTGGCGGCCTGATCGACGCGTAGCGGATGAGTGTCGCCCCGCACACTTAACGAACCCGCTGGGCGGTTCAGATCCGCCCGGCCAGTGCCCGCGCGGTGGGCAGGATGTCGTTGTCCGGGGACAGCACCTGGATGGCGACCTGGTTCGCGCCGGCCGCCAGGTGGGCGCGCAGTCCGGCGGCGACCGTGTCCGGGTCGCCGTGGATGGCGAGTGCGTCGATGAGCCGGTCGCTGCCGGGGAAGGTCAGGTCGCCGCCGGGCATGGGCCAGTATCGGTCTTAAGCGATCGAGCACACCCCGGGCGTTCGCCGGGGAGGGTGGAGACGACAGCACGCGGACCGTGTTGGTGGCCCTTGGGGCGGGTCTTGGGGTCGCGCTCGCCAAGTCGCAGCAGCCGTCCTGCCGATGATCAGCATCCCCTGGGGTACGGGCGGGAAGCCTACTTCTGGGCGCTGATCGCGGCTCTCGGCGTGTTCGCCGCTGCTGCGGCGTTCTCCTTGCGCGAGGGCATCGAGGCCTCCTCGCCGCCGCCCGCAGAACTGCCGCGCCCGGGGCAAGCATTCCCCTGACCCTGCCCACCGCGACCGGGACGCCGCGATAACGATCACCGTGCACAACATCGCCGGGTTGCCGACGCCGGTGCGCGTCCTATGCCGCCTGACCAGGGCAATCGGCAATCGTGCCGCCCGGTAGGCGACAGGTGGGTGGCTACTGCCCGCCTGGCTGGCAGAAACTGACGGGAGGGGCAGCCAGGGCCGTGGCATTGCGCGCGTGGGCCATCGGGGCTGCCGGGCCTACACTGGATGTATGAGCGCGATGCGCGAGGAGCTGCACCATTTGGTGGACCTGCTACCGGAGGCCGAAACTGCGGCCAGCTCTCGAACTGATCCGCGCGCATGCGGCCGGGGATCACGGCCCGGAAAGAGACCTGCCCTTCTTCGCCTCATTTGAGGCTGATCCGGACCTGGCTGAACGCGCGGAAGAGATCCTGGCCTCGGAACTCGGCCGCTGAGGTGCTGCTGTGCGATACCGGCGTCCTGCTGGCTGCGGGCAACGTCAAGGATCACGCCCGCCAGGCATGCCTCCGCTTCCTGCGGCATGCGGAAGGCCCGCTGCTGGTGCCCTCGCCGGTCCTGGGCGAGATCGGGTACCTCCTCCAGTCGCGGGCGGGACCGCTGGCCGTGCGCCGGATGGGATCCGTGGCTCGTATGCCGCCTTCCCTGTCGCGGCCCGCGGCATCAGGATGGCAGTCGCGCGGGTCTGGCGGTGACTGGCTGCACGGGCGGCAGCTCCGGACGGCTTGGACTTATACGGCCAGGTGACCGTGAGCTATACGTCTATATGCAGCTCCTGTCGGCCGTCTTCCTTATAAAGACCATCCCGGCCTGGGCTTCGGGGCAGACCAGACGAGCCGTCGGCACCCCGAAGCTGGCTTTCGTCGATACCGGAATCGCCTGCCACCTGATCGGCCAGGATGCCGTACGCCTTGGCGAGCCGGGCGGCGCAGGCGGCGCGATGCTGGAGAACTTCGCCGTCATGGAACTTGCCAGGCAGCTGACCTGGTCCGGCGAACGCGGCCACCTCTACCGCTACCGCACCAAAGATCAGATCGAAGTCGATGCCGTCATCGAAACCCCTGACGGCCGGGTGATAGCGGCAGAAGTGAAGGCAGGCGCGACGGTCCGCACCGAAGACCTCGCCGGACTGCGGAACCTGGCAAGCCACCTCAGCGACAAATTCGTCGCAGGCTATGTCCTGTACACCGGCCAGCAGACTCTTCCGTTCGGCGGCAAGATCAAAGCGGTGCCGATGGACGCGCTCTGGAACGTATCGCCCTGACCGCAGCCAGCCAACGCCGTATAACCCCTGGCCGCCGCCATCCAGCAAACCAGCCACGCCACCCCGACCCAGCGCATCAGAACACGCGCGAGATCCGCCGATCTGGCGTGAGGCGTGAACATGAGCGACGTCGGCTTCTGTCGCTCATAACTGGGAGTTCGGCGTGCAGTTTCCTGGTGGCGAGCCTTGGCAGGCCGGGCGCCACCTCGCGCCCGGGCCAGCGGCGTAGGGGCGCCGGGCATGGCCTGGCTGGCCGGGCTTCCGGCCGGGGGCCGGTGGGCGGGATGATGACATGAGGAGATGAGTCATGCGAGTACTGATGATCGCGCCGCCGGGCGCGGGCAAGGGGACTCAGGGCGCGCTGATCGCCGCGCACTTCGACATCCCGCACATCGCTACCGGTGAACTGCTGCGCGATCACGTCGTGCGGCGGACCGCGCTCGGCCAGGCCGTCCAGGCGTATCTGGACTGCGGCGAACTCGTGCCCGACCAGGTCGTCCTCGACATGGTGCGGGAGGCGATGGTCGCCGCGAAGGCGGCCGGAGGCGGGTATGTCCTCGACGGAATCCCGCGGAACATGCAACAAGCCCGGGCGACCTACCTTATCGCCCGCGAGCTCGGGATGACCGCGGATGTGGCGCTGCACCTGCAGGCCGACGATGCCGAGCTCATGCGCCGGCTGCTAGCGCGCGCCGCGCTCGAGCATCGCTCCGACGACACGCCAGACATCATTGCCCAGCGCCTGGCCCTCTACCATGAAGTGACATCCCCCATCATCTCGTGGTACCGCGACCGCGGAATCCTGGTCTCGGTGGATGCGATGCGTTCCGCGCAGCAGGTCGGCCGCGAAATCCTGGCCGCCCTCGAAGCGATGCGCCCGTTCCTGGATCAGGTGCCCGCGCTGGCACGGCGCTCCGTTGACCTCACCGGCCTGGGGGACGCATTCGGCGCCACCGGCCCCACCGCCGGCACATCCGGCTGAGCCCTCCGGCCGGCCACCAGTGCCGGCCTCGGCCGGCATGGCCGCTGCCGGATATCAGCCACGGCAGGACCTGCTCAGCGCCGCCGGGAAACCGCTGAGGATACTCCGCGAGACTTGACGGCCGGTTCCACCTCGACATGGACAACCCGCCCCGGCCTCGCCAGGACGGCAAGACAGACAAGGGATCGCCTGCCACCGCCGGATCCGGCGTAGCCGAGAGAATAGAACCGCCTATCTGTTCTTGCCATCCGCAGGGAAGCTGGCCACATGAAACACTGCCGGAGTGTCATCACGTAGCGTCAAGGAGACCATGGCAGCGAGCACTCACTGCCGTTCGGCGCTGAATCTCTAGCTACCGCGCACGCTCGCCGGATGGCACATATCAGGCAATATCGCGTTCAGTCCTTCTGCCGGGCAGCCGTTCGCGCCGGTAACGTCGTGCGGTCGCAGCTTGCAGTCCGCAGGCCGACGCGCCAGGCTCGCGCGCTAGCATAAGTACCGCGGCTGGGATGTCGAGAACGACGAAACGTCCAAGACGGCATCAGGCCCGCGGACCGCGAGTACGTGATCAACGAAATCATCGACTCGGAGGTCACGCTCACCTACTCCTCGGCTCCGGCAGGCAGGCGCCCCGAAGAAGCAGCTACTCGACCACTGCGTAACGACGCCAAAGCCAACAAATCTAGCGGGTTGAAGCACGCGCAGGGGCAAGAACGCCCTGATTGAGCCTGCGCTCCACTGGTGTTTCAGGTGGGCTTGGGCTTGGTGAACGACATGCGCTGCCGTTCGGCCTCGCGCCAGCTCTTGCCCCGATTGCGAACGGGCGGGGCTGGCGTGACGATCCGGTCGAACATTGCGCGTAGCGGACCGAGGTCACGCTGGTCGGAGGCGGCACGGCTGGCGCGGTCATTGACGTCGCCGTGGACGGGCCTCCAGTCCAGCTGCCATCCTGCGGCCAGGGCGATGCGGTTCCAGAACACCCGCTGCACGCGGCCGTTGCCCTCGCGGAACGGGTGGATGTAGTTGACCTGGTCGTAGTGGTACGCGAGCCGGTCGATGAAGTGCCCGCGGTCCAGG
Source organism: Actinomycetota bacterium (assembly GCA_003164955.1). Classification (GTDB taxonomy): domain Bacteria; phylum Actinomycetota; class Actinomycetes; order Streptosporangiales; family Streptosporangiaceae; genus Bog-532. The sequence continues at coordinate 8,325 of PLRW01000273.1, read as the reverse complement.
CTACGGAGCGCGTTGTCGGAGTGCAGCTCTCCGGTTGCGAAGACCGAGGCCCGCTCGATCATTCCTGACGGCAGGAAGAACTCGGCACCCTCGACGTTCTTGCGGATGTCGACGGTGCGGATCTGCCCCGCCCAGTCGTAGAGGTCCTGGAACAGGTGACGGTGGATCGCACGCCGCGCTCGCGCTCGCCTCGTCGGGCGGGCACCACCGCGGGGGCGCCCTAGGGCTCATCGTTCTTGTCGTCATCATCGCGGTCGCGGCTTTCTTCATCGTCAGATGGGCGCGGGCGCGGCGAAACGGCTCATCGGGTAAGGGAGTGAACTGACCATGATCGAAGTTCGTGAGCTGAGCCAGAGTGCGGGCGCGGCGCTAACGGCGTGCGGCTCGGCGGGTGGATGCCTTGTACGCGGCCCGCCGGGCGGCCTTGGCGGTCGCCTTGTCGCTGGCGTGCCTGCCGATCATCGTGAGAACGGCCTCGGCGTCCGGGTGGTCCAGTCGCGCCATGGCCTCGAAGGCCTCATCCGGCTTCTCGATCCCGCTGACCCGCTTCAGTTCCGCGAAGTCGAAGGGAAACGTCTGCTGACCGAGATCAAAGTGACTGAACGGGCCGAACGTATCGGCGATCAGCCATGCGATGTCCGCTCGTTCGAGTTCGGCGGGCAGATCCGTGCTTTCCGGATCGAGACCGGCCAGCTTGGCGAGCTGCGGCTTGGCATAGCAGCGGAGCTCGACACGGTCCAGCGCCTCGCGCCAGGCGGGCTCGGCGGCCTGGCCGAGCCGGGACACGATCGTTATCGTCGCGGTCCGCGTCGCGGCGTTTCCGTCCGCCGCGAAGGCAAGCAGCTCCCGCGCGGCCTGCTCCTCGCCGCGCGAGTCCGTCCATGAGGCCAGCTCGGCCTCGAGGTCGTCGTCGCTGCCATGCATCCGCACGAGCACTAGATCGTTCGGGGTCATCTTGTCCGGTGCCGGGAGCACCGGGACGAACAGGTGGTCCCTCTCCAGCTTCGAGCGGACGGCTTGCACGCCTAGCGGCTCCAGCCGCGCCACGTCGTCGGTGGCGCTGACGGCACCGAGCCTTTCGAGCTGGCCCAGGAGAAGGCGCAGGGGGTCACCGTGGGCATCGACCCACTTCTGCCACTGCCTGTCGGCCTCCTCCGCCGGCAAGTCGGCCGTCGCGGCATCCCTGAGGGCGCCGGCCAACTCGGTGATCCGAACGCCGTCCCTCCAGCTCAGGAACAGCCTTGTCACCAGCGCGGGGCCGTGCCCCTCCAGGTCGAGATCGTCGGCGACGACGGGATCCGAATCGCCCGCCGCCTCCAGGGTGATGTCCAGGACCTCGGCGAACGTGTACTCCCAGGCGTCCAGCGCGTCACTGTCGTCAGCCAGGTCGTCCAGCCATCCGGCGTCTTCGCTGGGAGCCAGGTCTTCGCCGTCCCTTTCCACGAGCTCGGCTTCTTCGGCCAGCCGGAGGAGGACAGGGTTCACGGCGGCCGTCTGTACCGTCGTTTTGCGGACTTCGTCGGCCAGAGCACGGAGGTCGGCGAGAAGTGCGGATCGCCTCGCCTGGGCGGCGAGTTCCGCCTCTTCAGGCAGGCGGACCGGCGGGAGCACCGGCGGGAGGTCGAACGCATCCTCGAGGTCTATGTCGTCCCAGGTGGCCGGCTCGTCGTCAAGGCCGCTCGCGTAGTGCTCGTCCAGGTCCGCGCCATCGAGCACCCTGCCGTTCCTGAAGTCCAGGATGAGAGGATTCTTGTCCGCCATGGCTCACCAGCCTAATAAACGGACGCACCCTCCGCGGGCGCGCCATCCGCGTCACGAGATCAGGATTCACGGCTGGCTGCTCCCCAGCGTGGCGAGGCGGCGGTTCACCGCTTCCAGGTCGAACGGCTCGGGCCGCTACTCTCGTCGCATGTCCGACAGCACGAGCATCATAGGCCGGTGGCGTATCACCGAGATGGACAACTGGGATCAGGAGTCCGTCGATCTGGTCCAGGTCGGCTTTATCGAGTTCGATGATGACGGCCTCGGCGGTCTGGGCTTCATCGTGGTGACGGGAGAAGTCGACTGCCGCGACGCGGACCGTGATGGCAGGCCAGGCGTTGAGTTCTCGTGGCAAGGCTCCGACGAGGGCGACGATGTGAGCGGCCGCGGCTGGGCCGCGCTCAATCCCGATGGCACGCTCGAGGGTCACATCTACTTCCACCTTGGTGATGATTCCGCGTTCCGAGCCGAGCGATTCAACGGAGTCGTCCAGTGAACGATCCCATCGAAGTCGTGATGGAGGAAGCGCTCCGGTCCGGCCGCTACCCGGGTCGCTGGTCTTCATGCGGCTCTTGGGCGCTACGCGCGTTCTGCTACTGGCTGGCCCGGTGACTTACTGGCTGCGACGAGGTACAGGTGATGGCCCGGTATCCCGAACGATGTCCGCCAGTCCAGCCGCCGGACGGTGACGTCGGTGCATTCCGCGGCATGCAGCGTCTCCGCGTACTGACCTGCCCGGTCGTCAACGATCCGCAATCGGCCGCCGGGTCGCAGTACCCGTACGGCTTCGTGCAGTGCCTGCCTCTGCGCAACGCCTCCTGTCTGATGTTGGAGATCGTCAGGTTGCTCATGACGGCATCGAATGAGTCAGCGGGAAACGGCAGGTCGCGCGCATCAGCGTCGATTAGGTCGACCCGGTCATCGACCCCTTCGGCCACCGCGTTGCGGAAGGCGGCGCTGCGGCTGTTACCGCTCTGATCGCGCCGCCGCCACACATCGGCGCCGACTGCCTGTCCTTTGGGCAGCCGGTGCACCCGTGCAGCCAATGTCTCCTCCGTCCGCCAGCCCCGTCGCCGCTCCTGTCGCCGGTCCGGTCCCGCACGCGTCGGGCAGGCTCGTCCGCCGGGCGCACCTGGTCGATGAGGAGCACCCATGGCTGCGCGACACGCTCGTGGCGGTCCTCGTCCGGCGCTGCAAAGACCGGCCGCGCAGAATCGGCAGGGCGAATAGCTACCCTTCAGTAACGGGTTGTTCATTGCGCTATGTCATTCTGTGGAAGGTCGCTGGCATGGGGATCCCGACGGCGAAAGAACTCGAGCCGTTTCCCGCCATGGCCGTGCCCTCCTGAGCGGTCTCCCGGATTACGGTGCCTGCTGCGCGGTCTCCCGGATCATGCGGGCTGGGTCCTTGTCCCGGCACGACGAGCCGGGCTCGGCCCAGTGCACCCCCGTCCGCGGCAGCGTGCCGGCGCAGGTTCGGTTGGAGGAGGGCCGTCGATGGCAGATGAGCCGTTCCGCACGATCATTGAGCCGTTCCGCATCCACTCGGTCGAGCCGATGCGGCTGACGACCCGGGCCGAGCGGGCAGCCGCCCTGGCCGCGGTTGGGTACAACCTGTTCGAGTTGCGGGCCGAGGACGTGCTGATCGACCTGCTCACCGACTCCGGGACCGGGGCGATGTCGGCCGAGCAGTGGGCCGGCATCCAGCGGGGCAACGAAGCCTACGCGGGATCTCCCTCGTTCGGGCGGTTCCGCGACGCGGTCAGGGGCCTGTTCCCGTTCCGGCACATCTTGCCCACGCACCAGGGCCGGGCCGCGGAGAAGATCTTGTTCACCGTGACCGGCGGCCCGGGCCGGGTCATCCCGAACAACACCCACTTCGANNACCACCCGGGCCAACATCGAGTTCACCGGGGCGCAGGCCGTCGACCTGCCCATCCCGGAGGGCCTGCAGCCGTCGCTGCGGCACCCGTTCAAGGGCAACATGGACGTCGCGGCGCTGGACAGGCTGCTGGCCGAGCGGGCCGCCCATGTCCCGCTGGTGATGCTGACCGTGACCAACAATTCCGGTGGCGGCCAGCCGGTCAGCCTGGCCAACATCCGGGCCGTCCGCGATGTCTGTGACCGCTACGGCAAGCCGCTGTTCCTGGATGCCTGCCGGTTCGCGGAGAACGCGTGGTTCATCAAGACCGGCGAGGCCGGCTACGCCGGCGTCCCGGTCGCCGCCATCGTCCGGGAGATGGCCGCCCTGGCCGACGGGATGACGATGTCGGCCAAGAAGGACCCGCTGGCTAACATCGGCGGCTGGCTGGCGCTCAACGACGACAGCCTGGCCGGGCAGTGCCGCACCCTGGAAATCCTCACCGAGGGCTTCCCCACCTACGGCGGGCTGGCCGGCCGCGACCTAGAGGCGATCGCCCAGGGCCTGACCGAGTGCACCGACCATGACTACCTGCGCTACCGGGTGCGCTCGATCGCCTACCTGGGCGAGGCGCTGGAGTCCGCGGGCGTGCCGGTCGTCGTCCCGTTCGGGGGCCACGCGGTCTTCATCGACGCGCGGGCCATGCTGGCGCACCTGGACCCGCTGCGCTACCCGGGCCAGGCGCTGGCCTGCGCGCTGTATGAGGAAGGGGGAGTGCGGGCCTGCGAGATCGGGACCGTCATGTTCGGCCTGCGGCCAGACGGCACCGAGGCCCCGGCCGCGATGGACCTGGTCCGTCTGGCCGTCCCCCGCCGCACCTACACCCAAAGCCACCTCGACTACGTGATCGAAGTCGTCACCCGGGTAGCCGACCGGACCGGCGAGCTGCCCGGCATGCGCATCGTGTACCAGCCCCGGCAGCTGCGGCACTTCACCGCACGGTTCGCGCCGCTGCGCTGACCGAGCCCAAGCCAGCACCAGCGGCGCCCCGGTCACCGAGGCCGGATCGCCGCGTCACCGGCGCGCATCGCGCGCGCCGATCACCCCTGCTGCCCCGGTGGCTGTCATCGCGCGCCATAACCGGATCGCGCCACCCAAGAGCCGCGCACTGCCGCCGATATGCACGTTCTGGCGGCTGGGGCCACCCTGGCCACCGCCACCCGGCCACCGCCACCTGGCATCAGGGCCGCTCCTAATCACCCTGACCGCGCCCAGCCGAATCAATTTCGACACAGCCCGTCCAGCGGGGAGGGCAACTGCGTCGAGGCCGGCAACGTCGGCGATGCTGTCGCCGTGAGGGACAGCAAGCAGGAGGGCATGGCGCATCGCGATGTCCTCGCGTTCACACCTGCCGCATGGGAGAACTTCACGAGCATCCTCAAGCAGTCGTAAGCAGTAGCCCCGGAGGCCGGTCATCTCGCGAGGGTGGCCGGCTTCTCGCCGTCCGGACGTGCCTGTCCGGCTCCGGGGTCGACGCTGAGCGCCTGAGGCGTTCCTGTCGCTATAGGCCCCGTCCGCGGACAGCACCATGCACGACCTGCGCTGATCAAGGTGCGCCGCGTGCGCGCCTGCGGAGTACGAGCCAGCGGCCGCAGACCGCAGCAGCAGCAGCGGCGAGTCAAGACGGCCATGGTGCGGAGTTCTTGGCCGCCGGAGCACCTCGTAGATCTCCAGGACGACATCGATCTCGGCATCGGACAGGTCGCCGATCTGGGCTTCGGCGACGTCGCTGCCCATACGGACGGTGTACACCTACAGATGGACCCCGCGCCGGCCCAGCACCTCGGCCAGGGTCGGGCCCGCCGAGCGCTCACCAGACTGGAGTTGGTCGGCTTCTTGGCGCATGCGCTGCCAGTCGGCCGGATCGGCAGCCGCCCGGGTGGCGATGCGCCACCAGCCGGAGAGGAACTCATCCAGCGCCGCCAAATCGACGACGGGCAAATGGGTGATCGCTTCAAGCTGGGCATCGAACGCGGCGACGTTGGCGGCGGGCAACGCCGCGCGTACGGCGGTGAAGGTCCGCTCGATGTCCGGATGGGGCCGGTCGTGTCGCTGGACGGTCATGACGACGCCTAACCTCCTGACCTCCTGCCGGTTGCCGGGTGCCATCCCAGCTTATCGAGCAGGACGGACAGAACGCGGCACCGGGCGGGGTTCCCGTTCCACTTCCTTCGACGGGACAGTTCGACGCGGTCACCTTGGCGCGCATCTGCGCCGACCTCCTCCCGACTTCGGCGGCCGCGCCGAGGATGCCTGGGAGGGTGCCCTGCTCGCCGAAGCCCCGCCCCGGCAGCTCCGGTCGGTAACCGCAGCCGAAGACTGGCCGGCACTGGCGGCGCTGGCCGATCCGCCGGACGAGGACCCCTCGTCCGGGGCTGTCCGCTTCAACCACGAGCAATAGAGCAAGTGCCTTGAGACCATACGGTCCTTAGCTGCGTGCCCACGGAGGTCAGTACAGTTCGAGAAGCCAGTGCTTTACCAGCTCGCGCTATCCTGCATTATGGTGTGAGTGGTTTCCCAGCCAGGTTTCGAATGGCCACCCCGCCTCGGCGACGGCGACCATTGCCCGGCTGATCCGGCTTTCAATCACCTCGCCTGATCACCCAGTTCGTCAACGCCAGAGAACTGACTAGGAAAGCGACCAGGAAAGCTGAACCACCAACGGCGAGCAACGCATACGAACCGATTGCCAGTGCCGGGAAGGTGACTGCAATTCCAATCGCAATCGAGGCCGCCGCGACGGACAGGATCAGGTTAAAGGCTCGCTTTCTTCTCCTGGAAGCCAGGACAAACGCCCGGGCCGCGCATATGGCATTACCAAGCGCCCAGGCCAGCATCCACGCGCCCTCCGCCCATTCGAAATTCCGCATCGCGCCCGGTGAGGTACTCGTCGGCGAAACAACGTAGTCAATCACAGCACCAATTATTAGGATCAACGCAAAGCCCATGAATCCCATTGAATTCAAGCCGCGCATCAATGCCGCTAGCCCCTCGCGCCGCCACTCAAGAGCGGAGTTACGCATACCGAGAACGGCGGTGATGGCCGCGGCGACACCCGCCGAGACCCTGATCGCGGGGAAAGGACCCATGGTAACAAGGGCGAAGAAAAGAAGCTGGACTCTGAAAACTGCCGAACTGGAAACCCGGCGCCTCGATATGCCCGGCGTTACGATACCGCGGTCAACGGACAAGGGCTGGGCGGGGATCACCGGCTCCCACTCGGGGTGCGCCTTAAGGGGTGGTACGGGCGCCGGGCGCGCCGCGGTCCGCGTCGTGGCCGGTCGCTCTCCTGGTCCGGACGCGGTGCTGGCTGTCGGGGCGCCTACTGCACCACCATGTGCGGGGAGAATACGCTGCACCGCACCAACAAGACGGAGGATGTCGTGTTCCCATGAGCCATCGAACAGATCGACGCGATGAAGCGAGTCCAGACTCCGGCCGGCGCCCAGGTCGAACTCCGGCACAGCACACTCAGCGAAGCGAACGGGAATCAGCCACGGCTGGCCTGGCGGCCGGAGCCGTATCTGCTCGACCGCCAAGATCAGCTCCTCGTTCTGGTACGTGACAACCCTGCGCTCGGTGTTCTCGGAGAAGCACGCGATGAATGCGAGGTTGCCGGCCATGATCGCCCTGCGGATCTCGATCTTCCAGTCCTGCCCGGGCCACAGATCGGCGGTATCCCGCCAGACCCTGATCCTGGCTAGTTTCAGGCTCGTCTCCAGACGGTTCACCCGCTCACAATCTTCACGAACATAGGAAATAAACGCATAACCCGGCGCACCATCCGCGTACTGACCATTCACAACGCTCAGCTTAGAACGAGCAACCGCCCGTTGCGCCGGAATCAATCTGACCATTATCACCGCTACCGACGAGATGCGACGATGACGCGACAACAGGCATAACCTGTGCCGTTCGAATAATCGACTGAGCGGCTGACCTGTACCTTCGCCAGCAGCCCGGACGCGGTGATGGTTGGCTGGCCGGATGCCTCTCAAAACCGCCTACCTGCTAGCGAGGCTCCGCCTCAGACCATCGAGATTCGTCGTTCCGCAGGCGTGATCGTGCGGGCGGGTTCATCCTGGCAACCGTAGGCAAGGTTGCGGAGGGCGGGCATGGTGCAGCGTCCAGTTAAATTGACCGATATCGTCGCCGGGCACGTGAGGCTGGAGATCGAGGGGTTCGACCGGATCTACCTCAACGGCTACGTGCCCGCGTTGCAGCTGGGCGGGCAGCTGGCGGGGTTCCTCGTGACCGTCCACCGGTCCGAGGCGCTCTCGTCTGCTGTCGGCCAGCGGTGCCAGGAAACGCCCAGGACGCTCTGAGAGCGTGTCTTGTCTCGCGCGTTTCTGGCTGCCCGTGCTCTGCGGAGCACCCAGGGACGCTCTGAGCGCTCCGCTCCCGTGTTCGCCTCAGGCAATCCGACCGCCCCAGCCTGCGTGTGCACAACCCGGCTTGCAACGGTCCGAACTAGCATCACTCCGATAACTTGCCAGGGGCATGTCGACGATAGTGCAGCCGCGTCCTGCAGGGCGGCGCAGGAGGCCCGGCACGCCACATCAACAAACCTCTGCCCGGCCAGCGGACCGAATGGGCCTGAGGGTTTACGGAACCCGCTGGGCGTTTTAGATCCGCCCGGCCAGC
>PLRW01000244.1 GCA_003164955.1 Actinomycetota bacterium | reverse complement strand
CAACTGAGGCGGGCTGACGGCTGCGGTCATTGTGCCGTGCGGTGATGTGGCACTACCAGGCGAGGGCATCAGGATCGTGGCCAGCCCACTGCGGGCGCCGAAGGCGAACGCGATTTGCGAGAGGATGATCGGCACCCTACGCCGGGAGGTCCTCGACCGGCTGCTGATCCTCAACGAGCAGCACCTGCGACAGGTGCTGACCGAGTACCTGCGGCACTACAACACCGCCCGGCCGCACCGCGCCCTCGTCCAGCTCACCCCAGCTCAAGCCGACACCAGTCCACCAGAACCGGTCAACCTCGCCGAGCACCGGATCCGCCGGAAGCAGGTCCTTAACGGGCTCACCCACGAGTACTACGTCGCTGCGTAACGGCCCACAGGACACCCAAATCGTATTTCCGAGCCCCACAGGATCCGCTGAACCACGCGAGCGGTCCCGGCGGCTTCAGCTGTCACAGCGAGCCACAATCCGCTTTGCGCACGAGCGGAGCGTTGACCGGAGCAACGCTCCAGATCGCCGATTATTTGACTGGCAGAATGGCCAGCCGCATAAGTGAGATGCGCGCAGATCGTCCGTTGCGGTGCCGCTTACCTTTGGCCTCGCGACCGGCTGATCAGTCCGGTAGTTCTCGTATTGCCGGATGGCGGGATGCATCGGCAGCTGATCAGTTGCGGGTGTGTTGGGCCTGATGCCTGGCCGCGTATTTGCCGTGTCGGTTGCGGCCGGGGACCGGCTACGGGCGGTGCGGCAGTCGCACTTTCGTGAGCAGCGCGAGCAGGGTGCGCTGTTCCTCCGCGTCGAGGTCGGCGAACAGGCCGGAGGAGTGGAGTCGCGTGCTTAGCGCCTCCCACAGTTCGTGCCCGCGCGGCGTCAGGGCCAGGGTGCGCTTGCGGCCGTCGGCGGGATGGGGCTGCCGGGCAACGAGTCCCGTGGCCTGAAGTTTGTCAGCGGCGAGACTGACCGTAGAAGGGTCGCGGTGAAGGCGGGCGGCCACATTCCGCATCGCCGGCGGCTCAGTTCCCGGGGTAAGCGCCCACAGGACGCCGGCGACGGAGGCCGGCACCTCGAACTCGGCAAGCACCTGGGCGACGATCGCCTCCACGGCGTTCCCCGCCTCCATGAGGACACGGACGATCTCGGCTTTCCGCTCGACGTCGGCGCGTGGGGCCGCCGGCGCTCTCACGTTATGCCCGGTGGTCATGCGTTCCATGATACATTCCAAATATCAATGAGAAACTCAATGAGTTTGGGGACCTAAGTGACCAGTTCTCACGCCGGCGCGACGGTACTCGTCACGGGCGGGACGGGCTACCTGGCCTGCTGGGTGACGGCCGGGCTGCTCCAGCGCGGCTACCGGGTGCGCACCACCGTGCGCAGCCTCGGGCAGGCGGAGCAGGTGCGCGGCGCCGTCAGCGAGGAGACAGGCGAGGAAGCGGCCAGGTCCGTCGAGTTCGCGGCTGCCGACCTGCTGTCCGGCGAGGGCTGGGATGAGGCGGCCGCGGGTGCCGACTACGTGCTGCACACCGCGTCGCCCATGCCCTTCAACCCGGGCGGTGACCTCATCACGACCGCCCGCGAGGGCACCCGCCGCGTCTTGGGCGCCGCCGCCCGCGCGGGGGTGGCGCGTGCCGTGCTCACGTCTTCCGGCGTCACGGCCGTCACTGACGACCCGGACACGCCCGCAACAGAAACGGTATGGACCGAGCCGTCCGGCACGCCGGCCCGCGCGTACCCCGATTCCAAGATCCTCGCCGAGCGCGACGCATGGGATCTCGCCGCGGAGACCGGGCTCGAACTGTCCGCCGTTCTCCCGACTTTCATGCAGGGCCCCATGCTGGGGGCGCCGAGGGCGGGAACGACCGAGGTCGTCCGCCGCCTGCTGGCCGGCCAGGTTCCCGCCGTGCCGAACGTCGGATGGAACGTCGCCGACGTCCGGGATATCGCCGAACTGCACATCCTCGCCATGACGAGCCCAGCCGCCGCCGGCCAGCGTTTCCTCGGCTCGGGCAGCTTCATCTGGTACCGCGACATCGCCCGCCTCCTGCGCGAGAGGCTTCCCGGCGCGGCCGGGAAAGTCCGCACGCGGGCCATGCCCGACCTCGCCGTCAAGCTGCTCGCACGGCGGAGCCCGCAGATGGCGATGCTGCGCCACGAACTCGGCCGCAAAAGGCTTGCCGACAGCGGCAAAGCGCGCACGCTGCTCGGCTGGCATCCCCGTCCCACCGAGCAGACGATCATCGACACCGCCACCGCGCTCGTGGCCAAGAACGCGCTCAGCCGGTAACTGCCGCCACTGCCGGCACCGCGGCCGGGAAGCCGGGCCGCAAGCGATCACGCCAGCATCCGGCGCCCCAAGCGGAAAGATCCAGCCGGCCTCGCCGCGCTACTGCAGATCGACCAGTTATGGTCGTCAACAGGCCGGCTGAACTATCGGCTCGGAGCGCTCCGATAACGGCGGGAGTGTGCGCGTCTCATACATGAGGAGTGGTCACATGGTGTGACCTGTTTGGTGCCGTCTGTCCCGGCGGCAGACGACCGGGAAATCACCCTTGAAAGAGCGCCGGACCGGCTGTGAGGTAACGAGCGCAGCTCGAGCTCCGGGTGCCGGTGCTGCGATCCCGGCCCGGAAAGGGACTGTTCCGGACGCGGGCGCGGTCCAGCATGTGAAGCGGGCCGGGTCTCAGTCCGGTATGTCGTCGGGTTTGCTCACGACCACACCGAAGAGGTCGCCGATGGCGGCGAGGCTGGCCGCCTGCAGTGCGGCCGCGGGTACCGGGGCGCCGTCAGGTCCGGGCAGTTCTCTGGTGGCGGTGGCGCTGGCCACGACCGTCGGGTGGTAGCCGAGGTTGAAGGCGCCGCGCGCGGTGGAGTTGACGCACATGTGCGTCATGAACCCGGCCAGGATCAGCTCGCGGCCGGGTGCTGCGCGGAGCCGGGTGTCAAGGTCTGTCCCGACGAACGAGTTGGGGTAGTTCTTGACGATGACGGGCTCGCCCGCAAGAGGAGCCACCTCATCGCTGATCTGCCCGATCTCGGCATGCACGTCGTAGGGGGAACCTTCCCCGGCGTCGTGCATGATGTGCAGGACCGGGATCCCGGCCGCCCGCGCGCGGGCGAGCAGGCGCGCCGCCTCGGCCAGGGCGGCTTCGGCACCTTCCAGCTGCATGATGCCCCGACGGTAGGTGTTCTGGCAGTCGATCATGATCAGCGTCGTCTCCCGGAGCGCCGCCGGCTGATCGCTCAGTCCCATCAGATCCCGCAGGGTGGTCCGTGCCATGCCGATCGCCTTCTTCGGTGGATGCCTGGAATCGACGCTAGCGGCGCGGCGCTGTCCCCGCCAGGCCGCAGGACCCCTGGCCGGGATTTCCGTCCGGTCGTAACATTCCCTGGCTTTCGCTGACGATTACCCCGGCGTGGGCTGGCGACGATCGCGTGCCGTACGCCATCGACAGGGTCAGAACGATCACCGCACAGGGAATCGCCGCTCCGTATGGTCAGCGCGAAAGTACAGGTCTTCACGTCCCGGACTGTCGCTCATAGTCGCCCACCTGGAACTAAGCCTCTTGCGCATCCGCTGGGATCGGCCCGCGTCGGGTCCCGTTGTGGTCAGCCTTAGTGGTCAACCCCAACGCGGTCCGCCAGGCCCTGGCGGAACACGGCATCCCGGCCCTGGTCACGGCCGGCAGCTCCTGCCGCATGGCCGACCAGCGGCCGCCCGACGTCCAGTTCATGGGAATGTCGCCCCAGCCCCAGCCGCAGTCGCAGTCGCAGTCGCCGGTCAGGGTCAGCGGGAACGCTCCGGCGGGGTTCGTCGGCTTTGGACCGTTCGTGATCTACGGCTCGAAGATCCCGCGCGGATTCGAGCTCAGCATGGGCTACCGCCAGGACCCGCAGCACCGCGAGATCTCGTTTACGCTGATCCAGGCCGGTGCCCCCCTCACCTGCACCAGCATTCCCGGTAACGGGTAGCACGGAGACGACTGGGTCAGCCTGAAATGCCACCGGTTGGCGTCTCGCTGTCGGATGACGTGGAGTACCGGGGGGACCGGCGCCAGCCGTATCGCGCCCGGGTGCGCTGGACCGATCCGGCCACCAACCGGCGTAGGTCACGGTCGGAATCCTTCGGCACGGCGGAGGCAGCGCAAGGCTGGGTTGACGCCATGCGCCGCGCGGCGCGCGGGGGAGTGGACCCGATCGCGGCGACCATGACCCTGGCAGAGTACGGCGACGCCGTGATGTCGCTGGCGGTGCGTGGCCTGGAGGCCAAGACGCTGGACCCGTACCTCGCGGGCTGGCGCAAGCGAGTGGTCCCGGCGCTGGGGCATCTGCCGGTGCGGATGATCACCAACGGTGCCGTGGACCGGGTGGTGCACGCCTGGATCGCGGATGAGTGCAGCCGGTCCACCGTGAAGAACAGCCTGGCCATGCTCGTCCGGGTGACGGAGCAGGCGGTCCGTGACGGCATCATCGACCGCTTCCGACGCGGGTGTCCCGGTGCATGTCCTGCGGAAGATCGCCGGGTACGGCTCACTGTCCACGACACAGCGGTATCTGCACCCGGATGACCAGTCGATCACGGACGCCGGGGACGCCCTGAGCGCCCACATCTCGGTACGCCGGTCCCCAAATGGTCCCCAGCTCCGAGTGGTCTAGCTGACGATCATGCCGACTAGCTGCGGAAACCAAGTGAGGTCTTCACGTTTGGGTGTGACCTGCGCAAACGGGGTCTGGCTGGAGTGCTGCCCCCAGCAGATCGTCCCTCTGGCCGAGAAGTAGGCACTAGAGCGTGTCCTGTAGAGCGTGTCCTGTAGATCATGTAGCGGGGTGATGGAGCCAGATCCGGATAGAGGCCACGTCGACGGTTCCGCGCCGGACGAAGTCGCGTTTGTCGTACCTGGTCGCGACGGCGCGGTGCTGGCGGAGCTGGCAGAAGGCCCGCTCGACGACGTTGCGCTGCTTGTACGCGGCAGCGTCGAAGGCGGGCGGCCTTCCACCTTTGCTTCCGCGCCGGACCCGGTTGCGGGCCTGGTCCGCGGGCTCGGGAATCGTGACCTGGATCCCGCGCCAGGCGCAGGTGAGCGCGGATCGCGGTGCTGGAGTAGGCCTTATCGGCCAAACTCTTGAGCCATCTGACAAACGGGGGCTCGGGGAAGGTCGCCTGTGCGGCAACCGACGCAGCATTAATAACCGAGCCAGAGCCAGTCAGAATGCCGGACGGCGCCGGTATGGTTGCCGGCGCCGCAAGGGAACTTGTCTAGCAGGGAAGGGGATTAGTGGCCAACTTTCACTTCCACTCCTGGTTCACGGTCGGGCCGTGCCGCCCCTGGGCAGCCTCGGTGAGCCGGGAACCGTTCGCGGTCAGCAGGTACCGGCCGACATCGATGGTGGTGTAACCGCGGAACTGCCTGCTGGCCTGACCAGGAGCGAACTGAGTTCCGTTCCGGCCGAGGCTGGCACCAAACGAGCTAACCGTCAGGTACTTCGCGTTATGGCCCGAGCCGTACTTCAGCTCGTACCTGCCGCCCCGCTCGGCCACCTTGGTGAACCTGGCAGCCTGATGACCTATGGACACCTGCCCGCGGGCGTTGACCTGGACATACTGCCCGGCCGCGTCACGCAGGGTGACAGCGGCTGCGGGCGCCTTCGGCTGCGCCGTGCTGGCGGATGCCGCTGCCGCGGTGGCTCCGAGTGCCGCCGGGACCATGCCCAGTGCCAGGACTCGTGCTACTGTCTTGCGCTTCATGATGCGCTCTTTTCAGGCCCTCCCCAGGGTCTTCTAGTCTTTTGCAACACTCTTATCATATCGTACGTTATTTCTAAATGATAGGAAGGGTTCCGCTGAGTGCCTGGGAGTAAGATGATCGCCAGCAGAATTGAAATTGCTTACTGGCGTAAATGATGCCGTGGTGAGCGAGCTGGCGGATTGCTGCGCCACATTACATGCGTGTCCAATAGATGCCCTGCAATAGAAGCGTAAACGAAAATAATTTGACACTAATAGAAGAGGCAATTTTGTCAGGTTGTTGCACGCTGCCGCGAGGACGGAACGCCGCTGGACCGCTGGCACGTGCGGAAGGAGTTCGGCAAGATCACCCAGGCCGCCCGGCTCGGCGGGGCGTGGGCGCCCCGCGGACTGCGGCACTCGTTCGTGTCCATCCTCAGCGCACACGATGTCCGGCTGGAGGACATCAGCGACCTGGTCGGGCACGTCTCCGGGAGCGCTCTTTCAGCGAGCGGGGGGAGCCAGACCGTCGAGGAAGAAGGCTTTCAGCCGCCTGGGTGCCTGGTCCGGGCCCGGGTTGTGCGGCAGCGGCTGTGCCAGCAGCGCGGTCAGGGCGATGATGTCACGCGTGGTGGCGTCCGCGCGGATCGTGCCGTCGCGTCGGCCGCGTTCGAGGATGCGCTGGAGCGCCTGGTGGACGCTGGACCTGGCGGCGAGAGTTTCCGCGGCTGTCGGGATGGGACCGCCGTGCAGGGGGAGGACCAACTGGTCCGCGTGGCTGATGACACAGTCCAGGAACGAGCTCAGCGTGGCGAGGCCGGGCTCGTTGAGGTTCTCGGCATTTTCCGCGCACTCAAGCACGAGGTGGAAGGCGCGCAGCGTCAGGGCTTCGAGCAGGGCTTCACGGTTCGGGTAGCGTCGGTAGAGCGTGCCGATGCCGACCCCGGCGTCCGCTGCGATGGTCCCCATCGGGACCTGGCGGCCCTCGCGCAGAACCGCCGTCACCGCCGCGGCGAGCACGCGTTCCCGGTTGGCCTGCGCATCACTGCGCACGCGGCGCTTCTCGCTGCCGCGCGCAGGCGTGTCGTGTTCCATGGCCACCGGCCAATCATGGCACCGCCGCAGCCACCGGCCAATCATGACGCTGCCGCAGGCCGGAGCGAGCGGAGCCGGTGCAGGTCCACTGGGTAACGCACTCCAAAATGGACAAAATGCTCCGCTTATGGCATGATCGTCTTACCTGTGATGGCTCCTGTCATCCCCGGAAAATCTATGGACAGGTGCCGCTCCAGACCCCGGCAGCCCTTGGTGCTCATGCGAACACTGGCTCACCGGGAGATCACGATGGCACAGCCAGGCATTCCTGCGAATCTCTCTGACCGGCGCTGGGTGATCCTGTCCGTGGTCGCCGTCGCGCAGCTGATGGTGGTCCTCGATTCCACCATCGTGAACATCGCGCTGCCGTCGGCCCAGCGTGCGCTGGGCTCGGGCGTGGCCTCCGCGCTTGTCAACACGATGCAGCAGGTCGGCGGCGCATTCGAAGGCGCACCGCTGCTGCTCCTGCGCACCGCCGGCGCGCCGACCGAACGCCGTGCGCAGGCACGGCACGACCGCCAACCACATGACCCGCAAAGGAGCTCCGCAATGACCAACGGACCGGCTCACTCACAGCGCCAGGCGATCCCTGTTGACGACCCGAAGCCGCCCCCGCTTGACGAGGCCGCCCGGAGGACGTTCATCGCCAGATCCGTGGCACTTGCCCCGCGCCATCGCACGGAGCTCCTCCTGCCTGGTGCGCAGCGGTGAAGGTTCTCGCAATCGGGGCGACCGGCAAGTTCGCCGGGCTTGTCGTGCCCGCCCTGGTGAGCCACGGCATCGACGTGCGCGCGGTAGTGCACGAGCCTGACAAGAAGCACATACCGCTTGAGCGCGGCGCCGGCGAGACCGTTGACGCCGACCTGCGCGACCCGGCCAGTCTGCGCGCCGCGCTCGACGGTGCCGACGGCGTGTTCCTGATCACCCCGGCCTTCGCCCCGGACGCCACGGAAATGGGACTCAACCTGGTTGAGGCGGCGCGAGCCACGGGAGTCCGCAAGATCGTCTACAACGGCGTCTACCACCCATCCCTAGGGCTGGCCAACCACGCAAGCACCCGGCCGATCGAGGCCGCCCTGTACGCTTCGGCCCTTGACTTAACGATCCTGCAGCCGGCGATGTACATGCAGGCTCTCGACGGCGCATTCGAGCAGGCGCTCCGCAGCGGCACGCTCGTGATGCCCTGGTCGAAGCGCTCGCGGATGACCTATGTTGACTACCGCGACGTCGCCGAGGCCGCGGCGCTCGCCTTCACGGGCGAGCAGCTGTCTTTCGGCACGTTCGAGCTGGCCGCGCGGGGCATGGTCGACCGTGTCCGCCTAGCGGAGCTGATGACCGAGGTCGGCGGCCGCGAGGTGATCGCCGAGGACCTGCCCGCGGGGTTCACGCTGTCCCCGGGGCAGCCCGACGGCCTGGGCGCGATGTTCGCCGAGTACGACAGGCACGGCTTCCACGGCGGCAACCCGTTCGTGCTCCGTGCGATCCTGCAGCATGAACCGCGCACAGTTGCCGGTTACATAGCCGAGCTCGGTGCCGCCCGCCTGACCGCGCCATGACCCGCCGTGTGCAGG
This sequence comes from Actinomycetota bacterium, assembly GCA_003164955.1. Classification (GTDB taxonomy): domain Bacteria; phylum Actinomycetota; class Actinomycetes; order Streptosporangiales; family Streptosporangiaceae; genus Bog-532. The sequence goes on along the minus strand of PLRW01000244.1, from coordinate 3,764 downwards.
TCGACCGCTACGGCGGCGTCGACGGGCTCTACATCGCCGACGTCAAGCCTCCCGAGCCCGGCAGCAGCGGGCAGCTGTCGGGGGGCTCACGGTCGGCCTCGGCATGCCCGCCACCTCGACCGCCGCATGTTCACGAGGATCCGGCGCAGGTACGCACGCGTCACGCGGTGCTGATAGCCCGGCACGGCGGCGAAGCCGAACATCCCCATGAGGCCTAGCTGATGCCCATCTACGAATAGATATGTCACATTCTCCGCCAGAACTATCGATCACCCCGCCGCGTCCGGCGCTCCCGGTAGATCCGCACCCGTCAATCCGCGAGGAGACAGCATGCCCAGCCAGCCCGCGCCCGTCCCGCCCGACGATCTGTCACGCAAACTAACTGTCGCGCGACCGGATCACGACCAGAGCCTCCCGCACCTCGGGCTCGTCGGCGACACCTACACGATCCTCGTCACCGGCGAGGAGACCGCCGGGAAGTACACGCTCATCGACATGTACGTGCCGCCGGGCGGCGGGCCGCCGCCGCACCGGCACGACTTCGAGGAGATGTTCACCGTCCTTGACGGCGAAGTCCTGGTGACCTTTCGCGGCGAGACGCTCGTGGCCCGCGCCGGGGAGACCATCAACGTGCCGGCCAACGCCCCGCACGCGTTCACCAACGCCGCAGACACGCCGTCGCGGTTGCTGTGCATGTGCGCGCCCTCGGGGCAGGAGGAGTTCTTCACCCTGGTCGGCCAGCCCGTCGCCACCCGGACCGAGTCACCACCGCCGCTCGACGCCGGCGCGCGGGCGGCCTTCATCGCCAAGTCGAAGGCGCTCACCCCCGATTACAAGACTGAGCTGCTTCGGCCGCCCGGCGCGAAGTAAAGGACGAGTGCCGAGATGACCTTCACGCTGGACGCTCAGGTGGCCGCGGTTCTCGCCGCGGCGTTCGAACGCAGCGGTCCGCCGCCAGCGCCGCCGGTCGGTGACGTCGCCAGCCGCCGCGTCGCGCTCGACGCCATGCTGGGGTACTTCAACAACGAAGCGCAGCCGGTCGCCGACAAAGTCGACATCTCCGACCACAGTGTCGTCACGCCCGACGGGGCCGCGCTGCTCGCGCGGTGGTACCGCCAGCCGTCGGGCGACAGCAGGGCGGCGGTGCTGTACTTGCACGGCGGCGGGATGATCGTCGGCTCGGTAGCGATCTTCGACGGACCGGTCTCCCGGTACGTGGCCCGTACCGGCGTCTCGATGCTCTCCCTGGAGTACCGGCTCGCACCAGAACACCCTCATCCCACTCCGGTCGAGGACGCCTACGCCGGGCTGGTCTGGCTCGTGGGCCACGCGGCTGAGCTCGGCATCGACCCCGGCCGCATCGCGGTCATGGGCGACAGCGCCGGCGGCGGGCTCGCTGCCGGCGTCGCGATCTTGAGCCGTGACCGGAAAGGCCCTGCCGTGGCGCGGCAGCTGCTCGTCTACCCGATGCTCGACGACCGGACGACGATGCCCGACCCGTACATCGCGCCGTTCGCCGGGTGGTCCTATGACGACAATGCCACGGGCTGGAACGCCTTGCTGGGAACAGGACACGAGCACCGCGAGGTCGACCCGCCGGCTGCGCCGGGGCGGCTTGAGGACGCGGCCGGCTTGCCGCCCGCCTACATCGAGGTGGGGCAGCTGGACATCTTCCGCGACGAGGACGTCCGTTACGCGCTCACGCTCAGCCGGGCGGGCGTGCCGGTCGAGTTGCACCTGCACCCCGGCGTGCCGCACGAGTACGACGCCATCGCCTTCGACGCCGACGTGTCGCGCCGTGCGCAAAGCGACCGCGACCGCGTGCTGCGGAGCTTGTGACGCCGGGCAGCCGCCAGACGTCCTTCCGGACATCCCGGCGCGACTCGCCACCACGACAAACGAGAGGACAGTCGTTGACTAGCCCGGCTGAGCAGTTCAACCAGCGCAATATCGATGAGTTCCGTGCCAGCCACGGGCGAGTCGGCGGCAACTTCGCCGGTGCGCCGCTATTGCTTCTTCACACCGTCGGGGCCCGCAGCGGGCAGCGGCGGATCAACCCGGTGATGTATCTGGCTGACGGGGGCCGGTATCTCGTGTTCGCCTCGAAGGCGGGATCGGCTACCAACCCCGACTGGTACTGGAACCTGCGGGCCAATCCGGATGTGACGATCGAGGTAGGCGACGAGACGATCGCGGTGCGCGCCACCGAGCTGACCGGTGCGGAACGCGATGAGAAGTACCGGATTCAGTCCGAGCGCTATCCGGGATTCGCCGGGTACCAGCAGAAGACCAGCCGGACGATCCCGGTCATAGCGCTCACCCGTCGCGACGCCTCGGCGCCTGACGTGGGCGCATGAGCCGCAGGGTGCAGTTCGACCATTACGGGCCGGCGGACGTCCTCCGCGTCGTCGACGTCCCGCGTCCCTCGGCCGAAGGTGGGCAGGGCGCGGCCACGGCTGAGCAGGGGCACCGCGCTTCGGCCATCCGGCGGAAGCACCTTCAATGCAAGGAGTAGACGTGAAACAAGATCGGGTAGTCGTCATCACCGGTGCCGCTGGCGGCATCGGCTCTGTCCTCGTCGACCGCTTCCTGGCGAATGGCGACACCGTCATCGCCACCGACACCACCAAAGAACACCTCGAGCAGCTCGTCAGCAGCCGCAACGCCGGCCAGAGGCTCATCATGTCCCCGGCGGACATCTTTTCCGAGCACGAGTGTCTTGAGCTGGCAAACCTCGCCGGCGAGACTGCCGGCCGGATTGACGTCTTGGTCAACTGCGCCGGCTAATTCCGCGTTCTCCCCTTCGAAAAGATGTCAGCCGCAGACTGGCGCCGCGTAATCGACATCAACCTGACGGGCACATTCCTGATGATTCACGCCATGCTTCCCCTGATGAAGACGAGCGGCTGGGGCCGTATCATCAACTTCAGTTCCGGATCGGTCTTCAGCGGGGGTTCCCGGGCAGACGCACTATGTGGCCGCCAAGGTCGGCCTCATTGGCCTCTCACGCTCACTGGCTCGTGATGTGGGCGTCTACGGCATCACTGTCAACGTCGTGACGCCCGGCCTGACCGTCACCAAGGCAGCGCACGACACGTTTCCCCCGGAGCTGCTTGCAGCGCAGCGCGAGGGACGGGCCATCCAGCGCGATCAGCAGGCCGAAGATCTCGCCGCAGGCCGTCGTCCAGGCGGTCGCCGTAGTCGCGTGGCGGCCGGTTCCCATAGACCGCGCCGGTCGCGCACCAGCGCTGCCGCCTCGGCCACAGGCAGCCGCAGCGCCTTGAAGCTGCCGACCAGGGCGGTTCAGGCGCTCCGCGCGCATCACACCCGCCAGGCCGCCGAACGGCTCGCGGCGGGGGAGTGGTGGCAGGAGCACGATCTCGTGTTCTGCCGTGAGGACGGGACGCCGCTGGACCGCTGGCATGTACGGAAGGAGTTCCAGAAGATCACCCAGGCCGCGAGGCTCGGCGGGGCGTGGACGCCCCGCGAGTTGCGGCACTCGTTCGTGTCCATCCTGAGCGCGCACGATGTCCGGCTTGAGGACATCAGCGATCTGGTCGGGCACAGCAGCACGGCGGTCACGGAGACGGTGTACCGTCACGAGATCCGGCCCGCGCTCACCAAGGGCGCGACGGCCATGAACCGGATTCTCAAAGCCAGGGCCGCGCAGTCCGCGTAGCCCTGGCCGGGAAACCACAACTCCATTGGCTCCCCGGTTGGCTCCCGAAGATCAAAAAGAGGGGCACGAAACCCCTCTGACCAGT
>PLRW01000259.1 GCA_003164955.1 Actinomycetota bacterium | reverse complement strand
CCCTCGAAGATGGTGAAGATCTTGGCGTCGCGGTGCCAGCGCTCGACGGGGTACTCGCGGGTGTAGCCGTTGCCGCCGAGGATCTGGATGGCCTGCTCGGTGACGCGGACCGCGGTCTCCCCCGCCACCAGCTTGCACATGGAGCCCTCGGCGTGAGTGAACGGCTTGTTCTGCCGGGCCATCCAGGCGGCGCGCCAGGTCAGCAGGCGGGCCGCATCGACGGACGCCTGCATGTCGGCCAGCATGAAGGCCACCCCCTGGTTCTGGCCGATCGGGTGGCCGAACTGCACGCGGTCGCGGGAGTACTCCGCGGCGTACTCCACGGCCGCGCGGCCGACCCCGACGGCCATCGCGGCCACGCCGGGCCGGGACGCCTCGAACGTCTTCATCGCGGCCTGCTCGCCGGCGCGGCCTCCCTCGCGGACCCGGGCCAGCCGCTCGTCCAGCCGTTCCTTGCCGCCGACCAGGCAACTGCCCGGCACCCGGACATCTGCGAGCACGACCTCGGCCGTGTGCGAGGCGCGGATGCCGTGCTTGCGGAACTTCTGGCCCTGGGACAGCCCGCGGGTGCCGGGCGGCACGATGAAGCTGGCCTGGCCGCGGCTGCCGAGCGCGGGGTCCACCGACGCGACGATGATGTGCACGTTGGCGATGCCGCCGTTGGTGGCCCAGGTCTTGGTGCCGTTCAGCACCCACTCGCCGGCCGCCTCGTCGTAGACGGCCCGGGTGCGGATCGCCCCAACGTCGCTGCCGGCGTCCGGCTCGGAGGAGCAGAAGGCGGCCAGCTTCACGTCGCCGGGCGCACCGAACATCTGCGGGGCCCACTCTCCGATCTGCTCGCTCGTGCCGTTGCTGACCAGCGAGACGGCCGCGAGCGAGCTGCCCACCAGGGACAGCGCGATGCCGGCGTCGCCCCAGAACAGCTCCTCGAACGCGACGACGATGCCGAGCCCGCTGGGCTCGAACGCCTGCTGGGCGAAGAAGTCGAGTGAGTAAAGGCCAATCTTGGACGCCTCCTCGAGGATCGGCCACGGCGTCTCCTCGCGCTCGTCCCATTCGCTCCCGGCGGGACGGATGACGCTCGCGGAGAATTCGTGCACCCAGTCGCGCATGTCGCGCAGGTCCTCGCTGAGTTCCAGGGAGAACTCCCCCGGCGTGTCCTTCCCGCTGCTCATGCTGCTCCTCGCGATCAACGACATGCGCTCGTGGCCAGGCCCGGCGCCTCCGGCTGTGCTCAGCCGCGGTCCCGCAGGCGGCGTCGACTGCCCGCAGATGGATATGTTACTCAAGAGTAACAGGTCGCGACCGGGGCCGGAAAGGTGATGGAAGGAACATCCCGCCGCCTAACGGACGCCTGTGGCCCTCGGTGCGCACGAAAATGGTCCGCCCGGTACGGGCCCACGGAGTGCCCCCCACGGAGTGCCCCCCTCCGGGGACTGCCCCCCCCGCGGGGTCCCCGCCTCCGTGGGGCGCCCCCATGTACGCAATGGCGCCTCTACGTACATGGGAGTACACGCGATGGCGCCTTTACGTACAAAAGAGGGTGGACCGACATATCGGAACGTAACAACTGTATCGGTACGTAACGACGCCGTTCCGCAGAGTTGTTGATCAGCGTCTTGTTGTGGAGTACTGTCCTGTGCTCGGGGGACCTGGTGACATCGCTGTCACGTAACCCTTGACCTCTGAGGAGAAGTCAGCATGCGCCTTCCCCGCCGGATTATTGCTGTCGTGACACCGCTGATCCTGGCCCTTGCCGTGGCGGCCTGCTCCGGCGGCAGCGGCGGTTCCGGGAGCGCCAAAGGCCACATCACGCGCGGCGGGACGGCCACGATGGCCTGGGTCGGCGCCTCGCCGAACTTCATCTTCCCGCTGGCCCCGGCCACGAACACCAACGGCTATAACCAGAACCTCACCGACCCCCTTTGGCCGCCCCTGGTGTATGCCGGGAACGGCGGCCAGACGGCCGTGAACCCGCAGGAGAGCCTGTTCTCGTCCATCATCTACGGCAACGGCGACAAGACAGTCACCATCGACCTGAAGCACTGGAACTGGTCGGACGGCAAGCCGGTCACGAGCCGGGACTTCACGTTCGTCTACAACCTGCTCAAGGCCACCGTCCCGAACTGGTGGCTGTACGTCCCGGGCCTGTTCCCGGATGGTGTGGCCAGCGTGGCCACACCCGACACCCACACGGTCGTGCTGAACCTCACGCACTCCTACAACCCGGCCTTCTACACCGACGACGTGCTGGACAACGTTCAGATACTGCCCCAGCACGCCTGGGACAAGACCTCCATGAGCGGCCCGGTCGGGAACGCCGACGAGACGACCGCGGGCGCCAAGGCAGTGGACGCCTTCCTGCAGAAGGAAGGCGGCCAGATGAGCACGTTCACCACCAACCCGCTCTGGAAGGTCGTGGACGGGCCGTGGAAGCTGGCGTCCTTCGCCAGTAACGGCGCCTGGGACTACGTCCCCAACAAGCAGTACTCCGGCCCGGACAAGCCGATCCTGGCCCGGATGAACAACGTGCCGTACACCACCGACGACGCCGAGCTGAACGCGCTGCGGTCCGGCAGCAGCCTTGACGTGGGCACCCTCCCGCTGAACGACATCAGCCAGCAGGCGGTTCTCAAGTCGGAGGGCTACACCGTCGTCAGCGTGCCGCTCCCCGCCGTGGCCGAGATCATTCCGAACCTGTACAACGCCAGCGTGGGGCCGCTCCTGCGCCAGCTGTACATCCGCCAGGCCCTGGAGGAGCTGATCAATCGCCCGCAGCTCGTGTCCAAGGTCTACGGTGGCTACGCCGACCCGGGCAACGGCCCAGTCTCGGTCAAGGCGTTCCCGTCGTGGGTCTCGCCGCTGGAGAAGTCCGGCGGCCCCTATCCCTACTCGCCGTCCACCGCCACGGCCCTGCTGAAGGCGCACGGCTGGAAAGTCACCCCGAACGGGACGACCACCTGCCAGCATCCGGGCAGCGGAGCGTCCGACTGCGGGGCCGGGATCACCGCGGGCCAGCCGCTGAGCTTCCAGCTCCTTTACTCCTCCGGGGCGGCCAGCACGGCGGAGCAGGAAGCCGCCATCCAGTCCTCCGAGGCGCAGGCCGGCGTGACGATCAGCCTCAAGCCGGAGCCGTTCAACACGCTGGCCAGCACCGTGGGCATCTGCACCGCGAGCAGCCACCCGGCCTCGAGCTGCGGCTGGCAGCTGGTCGCCTTCGGCTACCAGCCGAACAGCCTCTACCCGAACGGCACCGGGTTCTTCAACACCGGCGGCTACAACAACCTGGGCGGCTACTCCAATCCGGAGATGGACAACCTCATCAACGCCACCGAGTACGGCTCGAGCACCAGCGCCTTCTTCGCCTACGAGGACTACGCGGCCCGTCAGCTCCCGTGGCTGTGGCTACCGCTCCGGGCGAGCCTCTTCGTATACAAGAGCAACCTGCAGGGCTTCGCCCCGCTGAATCCGCTATCCGGCGGCAACAACCCGGAAGCCTGGTACTACAGCTCGTGACCCCCTGATGACCGCGTTTCTCGTCCGCCGGATCGGCCAGGCCGTGGCGGTGGTGATCGGCGTCATGGTCCTGACGTTCGTCCTGATCCACCTGGAACCGGGCAGCGCGGCCCGGGCCACGCTGGGACTGCGTGCCACGGCCGGCCGGATCGCCATCTTCAACAGCACCTACGGCCTGAACGAGCCGCTGGACCGGCAGTTCGTGACCTATCTCGACCAGGTGGTGCACGGCAACCTCGGCACGTCGTACTCGCTGCAGCAGCCGGTGTCGACGCTGATCGCCCAGCGGCTGCCGCGTGACTTCCTGCTGCTCGGGCTGTCGACCGTGCTGGCGCTGCTGATCGCGCTGCCGCTGGGCATCTACCAGGCCGTGCGGCGCAACGGCATCGGCGACTACATCTACACCGGGATCGCGTTCACCCTGTACTCGATGCCGGACTTCTTCTTCGCCATCCTGCTGATCGCCGTGTTCAGCGTGCAGCTGCAGATCCTGCCGCCGGAGGCGCCCCAGGCCACCTCGGTCGCCGGGATGCTGGCCGATCCGCGGGCGCTGGTCCTCCCGGTGGTGACGCTGGCCCTGATCAGCGTGGCCAGCTACAGCCGGTACATGCGGTCCTCGGCCATCGACACCCTGGCCCAGGACTACATCCGGGTGACCCGGGCCAAGGGCCTGCCCGAACGGCTCGTGCTGTCCCAGCACGTGCTGCGCAACTCGCTGCTGCCGGTGGTCACCGTCGTCGGGCTGTCGTTTCCCACGATCGTGGCCGGCGCCGTGATCGCCGAGGCGGTGTTCAACTACCCGGGCATGGGCCTGCTGTTCTACCAGGCCGCGACCAGCCACGACTTCCCGGTCCTGCTCGGCTCCACGCTGGTCGTGGGCATCTCGACGGTCATCGGGAGCCTGGCCGCCGACATCGTTTACGCAGCTCTCGACCCCCGGATCCGGTATGGCCACGCGTGAACGGCGGCCGGCCGCGGCCGCGCTCCCCCGGCCGGGTGCCGCCGAGGAGGCGCCGGCCGGAGCCGGGGGCCGGGAGACGGGTGGATCGCTGCGCCTGATCCTGGCCACGTTCGCCGAGAACCGCACGGCCGTCGCCGGCCTGGTGCTCATTATCCTGATCACCCTGTTCTGCTTCGCCGGGCCGCTGCTCTACCGGACGAACCAGGTCACCGTCCAGCTGGGTATCGCGAAGCTCCCGCCGAGCGGCCGGTACCCGCTGGGCACGGACCCCTCCGGGTACAACGTGCTGGGACGGCTGATGCTCGGCGGCCAGTCGTCCCTGGAGCTCGGCTTCGCGGTGAGCATCGCCACCACGGTCCTCGGCACCCTCTACGGCGCGGTGGCCGGCCTGGCGGGCGGAGTCGTCGACGCCGTCATGATGCGCGTCATCGACACCTTCCTCGCGATTCCGAGCCTGGTGCTGCTGCTGATCCTGGTCAACGTGTTCAGCCCCAACCTGTGGGTGATCATCCTGCTGCTGACTTTCGTGTCGTGGCTGGCCATCGCCCGGCTGGTGCGCGGTGAGGTGCTGACGCTCCGCACCCGGGAGTTCGTGCAGGCGGCGAAGATGATGGGCGCCGGCCGCCAGCGCATCGTGCTGCGCCATCTGGTGCCGAACGCGATCGGGGTGATCGTCGTGAACGCCACGTTCACGGTGGCCGACGCCATCCTCACCCTGTCCGCGCTGAGCTTCCTCGGCCTCGGGCTCCCTCCGCCGCAGGCCGACTGGGGCGGAATGCTCTCCAACGGCCTGAACTACCTCTTCGACGGCTACTGGTGGATGGTCTACCCGCCCGCGATCATCCTGATCATCACCGTGGTGGCGTTCAACCTGATCGGCGACGCCATCCGTGATTCGCTTGACGTCCGCCTGCAGCGCCCCTGAATCCGCCTGCAGCGGCCCCGAAATAGCGCCCCCGAAATTCGGGGAATACCCTCTCCCTGGGGGGACGCCGCGCGGAACAGGAAAGCCGGGGCACACGTGTCCAAGGGGAGAGCCGGGGCACCGGAGCCGAGTCTTCTCGGCGCTATCGGACGGATTACCGTCTCCATTCCCCCGGCGGGGCCAGGCGAGGTGCTGCTGCCGGTCCGCGGCGGCACCGAGACGTTCGCGGCCTGGTCAGACGAGCCCATAGCACGGCACACCCGGATCGTGGTCGTGGACACCATGTCGGCGCGTTCCGTGTTCGTCATGCCGTTTGATTAGGGGGGCGACCCCCCAGCCCCCCCGCATGCGCTCCGCGCCCCGCGGCGGTACCTCGCCGACACACCGGCCACTCGCCGGGCCGTTGGCCCGGACTCGCTGGGCCGGTAACGATCGCCTCGCCGTAATCTCGCGCTGGGTCCGTTACGGGGGGTGAAGATCTTCTGGGCTACGAATCGGAGTGATGGTCGAGGAATTCGTAGACGTCCGCCTCGTCGACCCCGGGGAAGATGCCGGCCGGCAGCGCGGACAGCACGTGCGAGTGGGCCCGCGCCGAGGGCCACGCCATGCCTTCCCAGCGCGCCTCCTGATCGGCCGGCGGCCGCTTGCAGCATTCGCCGTCCGGGCAGGCCGAGCGCATCCGGGTCGGGGTCTCCCGGCCGCGGAACCAGCGGGAGTGCTCGTACGGGACGCCCAGCGTGATGGCGAACCCCCGGTCGGCGCGCGAGTCCACCTGCGAGACGCAGAAGAACGTGCCGGACGGCGTGGCCGAGTACTGATAGTGCGGCGAGAACCGGTCGGACGCGCCGAACACCTGGCGACCGGCCCACTTGCGGCACATCCGCTGGCCCTCGATCGCCCCGTCCGGGTCGGCCGGGAAGACCAGCCCATCGGACTCGTAGGCCTTGAAAATGATGCCGCTGGAGTCGTTCTTGGTGAAGTGGCACGGCATGCCGAGGTGCCGGGTGGCCAGGTTGGTGAAGCGGTGCGCAGCCATCTCGTACGACACCGAGAACACGTCCACCAGATCTTCGACGGCCAGGTCGCGCGCCTCCTTGGCGTCGGCCAGGAAGCGGAGCGCGGCCTTTTCCGGCATGAGCACCGCCGCGGCGAAGTAGTTGCTCTCGACCCGCTGGCGCAGGAAGTCCGCGAAGTCACGCGGCGCCTCGTGCCCGAGCAGGAAATGACCGAGCGCCTGCAGCAGGACCGCACGCGGCGAATGCGTCCCGACCGGCTCCTGCTTGACGTAGATCCGGTGGTTGCGGAGATCAGTCAGGGACCGAACGGAATTGGGCAGGTCCTGCACGTACCGCACGGAGAAGCCGTGGTGGCTCACCACAGAAAGCAGCATGCCCTGCGACAGCGCGCCGCCCGAGTACCCGGCCGACTGCAGTGCCCCGTCGGCGGCCCGCTCGATGTCCTCGAAGTAGTTGGCCCGCTCGCGCATGGCCGCGCGCAGTTCGGCGTTGGCCGCGCGCGCTTCCTCCGGCGTCGCCGTCGGCTTGCCCCGCTGGTCGCGCAGCGCGCCCGCCAGCTTCACCAGGTGCTCGAGCACCTCGGTGGGCACCCGGGTGCCCACCTTCAGATGCGGCATGCCGAGCTCGGCGTAGGCGGGGTCGCGCTGCGCTTCCGCCAGGGCGATCTCCAGTTGCGCCCGGCGGCTGGGGGCCTGCCGCCGCAGCAGTTCCTCCACCGGCACCGACAGCGCGGCGGCCAGGTCCTCCAGCACCGAGAGCTTCGGCTCGCGACGGCCGTTTTCCAGCAGCGAGAGCGCGGACGGGGCCCGGCCCACCCTCATCCCCAGCTCGGCCAGGGTCAGGCCCCGGGAACGGCGCAGGTGACGGAGACGCTGCCCCATGGTCATAAGGTCTAGACCATGGTCAGGCGTCAACTTTATAGATCCTTCAGCCATAAAAACGAGCTTATCTTGTCGCATTGAGAATTTCTACGTTTTTTACTTGAACCCCTACTATTCATTATCTTGATAACGAGGGATGCTGCTTGTAAGGCCACTTGGTGGCGCGCAGGCAGGAGGCAAAGGGGACATGGACAGGATCAGCGAGCAGGCCAGCCGGCTCCGGACTGAATGGCAGGAAAACCCGCGCTGGGCGGGTACGCAGCGGACCTACACCGCCGAGGACGTGATCCGGCTGCGGGGCTCCGTTCAGGAAGAGCACACGCTCGCGCGGCTCGGTGCCGAGCGGCTGTGGTCACTGCTGCAGGACGAGGACTACGTCAACGCGCTCGGCGCGCTGACCGGTAACCAGGCCGTCCAGCAGGTGCGGGCCGGGCTGAAGGCCATCTACCTGTCCGGCTGGCAGGTCGCCGCCGATGCGAACCTGGCCGGGCAGACCTACCCCGACCAGAGCCTGTACCCCGCGAACTCGGTACCCCAGGTCGTCCGGCGGATCAACAACGCGCTGATGCGCGCCGACCAGATCACCTTCTCCGAGTCGAAGGACGGCGACACCGGCGGGGCCCCGTACTGGATGGCCCCGATCGTGGCCGACGCGGAAGCCGGGTTCGGCGGCGTGCTCAACGCCTACGAGCTGATGAAGGGCATGATCGCGGCCGGCGCGGCGGGCGTGCACTGGGAAGACCAGCTCGCCTCCGAGAAGAAGTGCGGCCACCTGGGCGGCAAGGTGCTCATCCCGACCGGCCAGCACATCAAGACGCTGAACGCGGCCCGGCTCGCAGCCGACGTATGCGGCGTCCCGTCACTGGTCATCGCGCGCACCGACGCGCACGCCGCCACGCTCATCACGAGCGACATCGACGAGCGCGACAAGGCGTTCACCACCGGTGAGCGCACCGCCGAGGGCTTCTACCGCACCCGCAAGGGCATGGACCCGTGCATCGCCCGGGGCCTGGCCTACGCCCCGTACTCCGACCTGCTGTGGATGGAGACCTCCACCCCGGATCTGGAGGAGGCGCGCCAGTTCGCCGAGGCGATCAAGGCCGTCTATCCGGACCAGATGCTGTCCTACAACTGCTCGCCGTCCTTCAACTGGCGCCGCCACCTGGACGACGCCACGATCGCGAAGTTCCAGCGCGAGCTCGGGGCGATGGGCTACAAGTTCCAGTTCATCACGCTGGCCGGCTTCCACGTGCTGAACTACTCGATGTTCGAGCTGGCCACCGGGTACGCCGCCGAGGGCATGCCCGCCTACGTCGAGCTGCAGGAAAAGGAATTCGCGGCCGAGGCGGACGGCTACACCGCGACCCGGCACCAGCGCGAGGTCGGCACCGGCTACTTCGACCTGGTGGCGTCGGCCATCAACCCGGCCTCCTCGACCGTAGCCCTGGCGGGCTCCACCGAGAGCGAGCAGTTCACAACGGTGTGACCTGCGCGCGGGGAGCAGGGCACCCCGCGAGCGCTGGTAAAAACCGGCCCAGCGAACCCGGGCCTTGCGCCCGGGTGAGCGGTCGGTGCGGTCAACGTCGACCGCACCACCCGTGGGCCGTTAACCAGCGCGAGCAAATCAGCTACCGCACGACCTGCTCCCTGCCCCGGCGAAGCCTGATCGCCCCCG
>PLRW01000061.1 GCA_003164955.1 Actinomycetota bacterium | reverse complement strand
AGCACGGCCAGGGCGGCCAGGGCGGCCAGGGTCACTAGGACCGTCAGGCTTCTCCCGCGTAGGGACGGCGACGGTGTTCATAGCGCTGCATCGCCCGCGGGCATGGATGAATAGCTAGTCACAGCCACCAGAAGATTGGGACCAGACCAGGGGAACGGACCGTTCGAAATAGCGGGCGCCGTTTCCCTGGTCCGGTCTTAGCCGTCAGGGTCCAGGTGATGTCTGGTCATCGTGGCTGCGCCGCGAAGCCGGATGTTCTTTGGAGCAAGGTCCCTGGGCACGCTGGGATAAGGACCCGTTGGCAACGGCGCGTGCACGGCGAGCCCGGACTGCGGCTTGAATCGTACATAGCGGCGTCCTGCTACAAGTTTGGTTAATGCAAGATTGGCAGGAAGGGAGTGCTCCCCGATGCGACAGGCCCCAGCGATTGAGAAGCAGCCATGTAAGACAGTTTCCAGGCGGTCAGCCTGGGTTCGCGGAGCCGCGGTCGTGCTTGCGCTCGCCCTCTCTTTCCACTTCGCCGCTACGGCCTTGTGGGTGTCCCCCGCCGCCCCGCTTTACGATGCCCTGGCTCCAGTTCTGAACCCTTACATGCAGCCGTTTTTCCAGCAAGGCTGGAGCCTTTTCGCTCCTAATCCGTATCAAGGAGATCACACGTTTCTGCTTCGGGCCCGATGGACCGATCGCTCGACCGGACAGCTCCGGACCAGTGACTGGGTGGACGTCACGAGGCGTGAGTGGAGCGGTATCTTGCACAATCCTCTACACCCCAGGTCCGACCTGTACACCGATGGGCTATACCAAATCCTAAATGACGATCAAGACAACCTCATTGATAACCAGGCCAGCATTGTTGAACGGGACTATTCCCACTCCGGCTGGGATCAGCTACTCGCTGACCTGAGTGCTCAGAAAGGGGCCGATCCCAATTGGCTGGAATCCTATATTCGCCACGAGCGCGTGGCAGCTGCTTTCGCTACGCAGTACGCATATGCCTTGTGGGGCCCAGACGTCGAGGCCGTACAGATTCAACTTGAGTATACGCCGGTTCCCAACTTTGAGAATAGGGCCAACAAGGACGCGCAGCCAGAGAGCTTCTTCACGTATTTCGGATGGCGGCCGACCGTAGTCTTCGACGGTCAGTCCCAAAAATACTTCGCCGAGGCCGTCCTGGGGGGGCACCGATGATGGGGGCTCGTTTCCAGGGTTTTTCGGACGAGACCTGGCTGGCTGTCGATGGGAAGCGGAAGGCGCTTGAGGGCTGGCTGTTCGACGCCAAGCACGCCACCTACGGCCTGTCGCTTCTGCGGATCCTCTACGGTCTGCTGGTGATGGGGCTGCTCGATGTCAACTTCGCCGACCGCCAGTACATCTGGGGCGTGGGCTCGCGATGGCTCCAACCACTAGTGGGCGAGGAAGGCTTCACGCGACCCTTCACCCTCTTCAGTGAGAACTCCCCATGGCTCTTTACCGCGACTTATCTCCTGATGGGATTCATAGCGCTCTTGTTCACGCTCGGATGGCGGACCCGTCTCGTCACCCCGGTGCTGCTCGTCCTGTGGGTCAGCCTCACGCAGCAGAATCCGCTCGTCTCGGATGCTGGAGACGTCGTCGTCCGGCTCGTACTCTTCTATCTCTGCTTCGCTGACTTGTCGGCGCACTGGTCGCTAGACGCCCGCCGCCGCACGCGAGCGGCAGCGCAGCCCGACCGTGCGCGCAGGATTGCGATGCCACCGGGATGGGAGAACTTGTTCCACAACGCGGCGGTTATCGCCGTGGCCTGCCAAGTCTTTATCATCTATGTCTCGTCGGCCATGTTTAAGATCCAGGGTAGTTTGTGGGAGAATGGAACCGCTATCTACTACCCAATGCACATGCATTCGTACGACGCTTTCCCAATGTTGAACGGCATGCTATCGAACCACGTCTCCATAGTGTTCGTGGCTACTTACGCGTCGGTGTTCCTGCAACTGTTCTTCCCTTTCCTGCTGCTCACCCGCCCGACCCGCATCCTTGCTCTCGTCGGGATCATGGGAATGCATGTGGGCATCGGCATCTTGCTGGCATTGCCGTTCTTCTCCCTGTCGATGATCGGGGCAGACGTGATTTTCGTGCGAGACCAGACATACGCCCGTGTTGAGTCGAAGACAAAGCCGCTGCTGCGGCGCGTCAGGGCTGGGAGGAACAGGGATAAGGATGCTCACCGTGAGCGCGAGTTCGCGAAGGGGCAAGGGGACGGCCCCGACCCCCACGAATCAATGCTGATTTACGACGGTGATTGTGGTTTCTGCCAACGTAGCCTCGACGCGATGAAGAAACGACTGGCTACGTGGCCGCGGACGGCCCCGTACCAGAGCTTGAACCTCGATCAGCACGGCGTGAGCAGCCACGACGCAGCCAGGGCGATGCTGTGGGTGGAGCCTGGGATGCCACCTCTGGCAGGCGCTGCCGCTTTCGCCCAGCTATTCCGCGACCAACCCCAGCTTCGCTGGCGCACCCTGGGTCGAATGATGGCGCTACCTGGGATCAGTCACTTCGGCGCTATCGTCTACCGCACCGTCTCCCGTCATCGGCACCGGCTCCTAGGCGGCACTAGCGCGTGCAAGCGCCCTCTCGCTGAAGCCCGGGAAGCTCAGCCGGAACCCTACGTCCACCAGACCCGCATGCCACCAACTGGTCGAGCGGGTCAAAGCTGATGGCGCGCCCGGAGCTGTTCGAGTCGGACGAGGAGTGGCAGGAGTTCCTGGCGGACCTTTACGCGCCCCGCCGACCGGATTGGCCGTCACCCCGACGAGGTGGACGACATGGTGGCGGCCCGCATGGAACGTCAAGCAGTCTTGGAGCACGGATATCACCTCGCGGGCGGCGTCGGCGCAGTGTGCCTGCTCGCCGGTGCAGTCGTCGCGCCCGGCGGCTTCCGGTAGCGACCTCACGGTCAGTTCTTCCTGGCCACGCCGCCGACGAGGCCGTAATAGATCGAGTCCCGCGTCACCGGGCCTGGTTCATCGGGACGCCAGTCCGGCAGCGGAACCAGCCCCGGCGGGAGCATCTCCCAGTCACCGAACCAGCCCCGGATGGTCTCCTCCGGCCGCCAGTACCCTGAGCCGAGACGCTCGTTGAACAGTCTCTCCATCTCGACGGCCTCGGCGCGCTGCTCGGCCAGATCTGGCCCCGGCATCCGGAAACTGGAGACGACGAGGTAACTGCCGCGCGGCATGGCATCCCGGAGCGCGGCCACGACACCAGACGGATCCTCCGCGTCGCTGATGTGATGCAGGACCGCCAGCAGCAGCAGCCCTACCGGCTGCCGAAAGTCGAGGAACCGCCGGATCAGCGGGTGATCCAGGATCTCGGCCGGCCGGCGCACGTCGGCGGCGATGACCTCGGTGGTGCGGGCGTCGGCCAGCAGGGCCTGCCCGTGGATATAGACGACCGGGTCGTTATCGACGTACACGGTGCGCACCGCCGGGTTTATCTCGTGCGCGACCTCGTGCACGTTGCCCTGAGCGGGCAACCCTGAGCCGATGTCGAGGATCTGGGCGATCCCCGCCTCGCCGACCAGGTACCGGACCGCCCGGCGCAGGAAGGCCCGGCTGGCCAGCGCGCCGGCCGGCGCGTTGGATGTTATGCGCAGAGCAGCCTTGACGACCTGCCGGTCGACGGCGAAGTTATCCTTGCCGCCGAGCATGGCGTCATACACGCGGGCGACGTTGGGCGCCTTGGCGTCCACGCCCGGTGGCGGATACTTGTTTTTGCGGCGGGAACGATCCTCTCTGGCCACAGAGGCCCCCCAAACAGTAAAGAAAACGGCCCCCCGACCTACAGCAAACGTTAGCGCAATTGCGTCAGAAAGCGCTGCCCCCCTTACGCATACACAAGGTCCGATAAAAGTACTAATGAGTACTTCTGAGGCATTTTTCACGGCCAAACGTGTCACTGGAGTTGACGGCTGCCGCGATGGCTGGGTTGCAATCGATCTCGGTGAGGGCGGCAGTCTGGCGGCGGTGCGCACCGCCCCCTCGCTCGACGACCTGCTGGCTGGCACGGCCGACCCGCAGGTCGTCGGGATTGACATGCCGCTGGGCCTGCTGGCCAGCGGCTGGCGCACGGCCGACCGGGAAGCACGCGCACTGCTCGGTCCGCGCCGGAGCTCGATCTTCGCGATCCCGCCGGCGGCGGTCTGGCAGGCGCCAACCTACGGGGCCGCGAACCGGCTGTGCCGCGAACTGACCGGGAACGGGTTCAGCGCCCAGGCGTGGGGCCTGCGCCGCAAGCTTCTCGAGGCAGCCGAATACCGGCAGCGCTGCCCGCATCCGCTGTACGAGGTTCATCCGGAGCTTTCGTTCCGCATGATGGCCGGGGCGCCCCTGGAGCACGCGAAACACACCGCGGCCGGTCGTGCGCAGCGGCGCACCCTGCTCGCCCGGGAAGGCATCGTGATGCCGGGCGACGGGGCCCTGGGACGGATCGCGGTCGACGTACTGGACGCGGCGGCCGCCGCATGGTCCGCCCGGCGCATCGCCGCAGGCCACGCCTGCGTCCTGCCCGACCCACCGCAGGCCGACCCCACCGGCCGGGACATCGCGATCCGCTACTAGGCGCAGGCGCTTGGGCGAGACCCCAGACCCCGGCGCAAGCCACAGCCCAGGCGCACCGCGGGATGCGCCGATTCTGATGCACGTGGGGCGCCCGTAACCCGGGGGGGTGGAGAGAACCGACCGCGGTGACGTGGAACGCTGTCGCATACACGCACCGGCGAACGGACGAACACCGGCACGGAGCCAGGAGGACAGCGATGGCGTTCACGGGACCTGCGATGACCAAGAAGGAGGCGGCGGAGGCTGTCCGCGCCGCCAAGGCACACCTGGGACTGACGTGGGCCCAGCTCGCCGAGGCCGTCGGCCGGCCGGTGGCCTGGACCACGGCGGCGCTGCTGGGGCAGCATCCGATGAGCGCGGAGGAGGCCACGGCCGCCGCTTCCCTGCTCGACCTGGACAAGGACGTCGAGCAGGCGCTGCGCCTGCAGCCCACGCGGGGCTCCCTCGGCACACCGGTTCCGGTGGACCCCACCATCTACCGTTTCTACGAGGTGCTGCAGGTCTACGGGCCAACGATCAAAGAGCTCATCCACGAGCAGTTCGGCGACGGCATCATGAGCGCCATCAACTTCCGCCTCGATGTCCGGCGCGAGGCCGACCCGGCCGGCGACCGCGTGATCGTCGTCCTGGACGGCAAGTTCCTGCCCTACCAGTGGTAAGCAGCACATCCGGAGTGCGCGTGCCGCGGCGCGGCGACGGGCCGTGCAGGCCGGGTTGATTCCTAAAGAAGTCCATGTTTACGGCACCATTCCCCCGCGCTCAGTCCTTCGCTGGCGATGGCCTCGTGCCAGTGCTGGTCGGTATTCATCGCGTCCGGAACGGACGGGTGGAGCGCAAAGGCCCGATCCAGGCCCGTGATCCGGAAAATCTCCTGAATCCGGCCCGCGCTGATCACCAGCGTGAGCGATCCGTCGCGTGTGCGCAGCCGCTTGAGGCTGCCCACCAGGGCACCCAGGCCGGTCGAGTCCAGGAAATCCACGCGGCGCAGGTCGGCGATGAGATACCGGGTGCCGCTGCCGATGAGCTGGATCACGCACTCTCGCAGTTCCGGGGCGGTGTAGACGTCGATCTCGCCTGCGATCCGCAGGACGCAACAGTCACCGCCCGCACTGATCGGCTCCAGTTGCAAGGGCTTCACACCGGCCTCCGTTGTCGGTACGGCTGGGCATCCGATCTGTCATCGGACGCAATGACGACGAATCATAAGGAATTACAGTACGGCGGCGTAATGCGAGTTGTCAATGTGAGGGTTTCGATGTCATTCTGGGCAATGACACGAATGAAGGAGAGGACATGCGCGTCGAAGCGACCATCGGCAGGCAGATCGCCTGCTTCCGGGAGACGCGGCGAATGTCTCTGACCCAGCTGGGTGAGGCCCTGGGGCAGTACCTGGGCAAGCCGTGGAGCCGCCAGGCTGTCCACCAGGCCGAGCACGGCCGCCGCGCCTTCACGGCGGCCGAACTGGCCGCTCTCGCACTGGTTCTGGATACCTCGCTCCCCGCGCTCTTCTTCGCGGACGCCAAACCGGTCGAATTGCCGGGCGCGGCCATCCCGGCGGAGGACTATCAGGCGATCCTCCTGTCCACGGGAGACGATGCCCCGCTGGACGGAGTCGAGGAACTGATCGTCGCGCTGCACGACATCGCCGGGGTGCTGTCACGGCCCACGCTGGTCCGGCTGGCAAAAATCGGAGGAGTAGCGGAGCAGGTGGCGGGCGCGGCGTCATCCGCCGAGAGCCCGGGCGGTCAGAGAAAATAGCCCTCGCCGGGGCGCCGCTAGAACCATCCGGCCGACGACCGCGAGCCCGTCCGGGCATCTCGTGACCATGAAGCCGTCCAGCGTCTCGTGACCGTGAACCGTCAGGCAGAAATTACTTGTGCCCCGCGAGCTTTAGCTAGTAGCATACTCAGTATGCTACTGAAAGACATACCGGCGTGAGCGTGCGGCACGCGCTGCTGGCGCTCTTGAGCGAGGAACCCAAGTACGGGCTCAAGCTGCGCCAGGAATTCGAGGCGCAAACCGGTGAAGTCTGGCCGCTGAATGTCGGCCAGGTGTACACGACCCTTCAGCGCCTGGAGCGCGACGGGCTCATTGAATCCGATGACGCCGGGGAGGACGAGCGCCAGAAGACCTTCCGGATCACTTCCGGGGGCGAAGCGGAGCTTGCGAACTGGCTCCGCACTCCCCCGGACCTGAGCCTGCCACCGCGCGATGAGCTGGTGATCAAAATCCTTGTCGCGCTCCACCTGCCGGGCGTCAACGTCCATGACGTGATCCAACTGCATCGCCGTTACGTGGTGGAGCTGATGCAGCAGTGGACACGCCTCAAGGAGGAGGAAGCCGACTCCGATCTCGGCTTCGCGCTGGCCGTCGACGCCGAGCTGTTCCGCCTGGACTCCGTGGTGCGATGGCTCGACACAGCCGACGGCCGCCTGAAGCGCGCCTCGGCCGAACCTCCTACCGAAACGTCTTCTCCTAGGCCGAGATTGCGGCGACGAGTTGGGATAAACCGATGAGCTTTCTCGAACTGCGGAACGTCTCCAAGGCCTACGGCACCGGCTCGGCCGAGGTGCACGCCCTGGCGAACATCGATCTATCGGTCGACCGGGGCGCGCTCGTCGCGGTGATGGGCCCGAGCGGGTCGGGCAAGTCCACGCTGCTCACGATCGCGGGCACCCTTGAGGAGCCGACGGACGGCGAGGTGACGATCGGCGGCTCGGCCGTGGGCACCATGTCACGCAATGAGAAGGCGCGGCTGCGGCGCCGCACGATCGGCTACGTGTTCCAGGACTTCAACCTGCTGCCCGGCCTGACCGCGGCCGAGAACGTCAGCCTGCCGCTCGAGCTCGACGGCATGCGGACCAGAAGAGCGCACGCCGCCGGGATGGCCGCCCTGGAGGAGCTCGGGATCGGGGACCGGGCCACGCACTACCCCGATGAGCTGTCCGGCGGCGAGCGCCAGCGCGTCGCGATCGCCCGCGCCGTCGTCGGTGAGCGGCACCTGCTTCTCGCCGACGAGCCGTCGGGCGCCCTGGACTCGGCCAACGGCGAGGCCGTGATGCGCACGATCCTCGCTGCCTGCCACCGTGGCGTGGCCGCCGTCGTCGTCACCCACGACGCCCAGCTCGCCTCCTGGGCCGACCGGGTGGTGTTCCTGCGGGACGGACATGTCGTCGACCAGACCATGCCGCCGCAGAGCACCGAGTCGCTGCTCACGCCGGGTCAGAGCCAATGAGCACGGCGCTGGAGGAACGCCCGGCGCAGGCGGGGGCCCCTAACGGGGGCGCTCCCGCCCGCCGCGCGGTGATCCGCTGGGCCTGGCGGCTGTTCCGCCGGGAGTGGCGCCAGCAGCTGCTGATCCTGGCGCTCATCGTGGTCGCGGTGGCCGCCACGGTCATCGGGGCGGCGGTGGCCACGACCACGCCGCCCCCGGCCAACGCGGGGTTCGGTACCGCTGGAGACCTGGCCACGTTCCAGCCGCCCGGACCGCACCTGGCCACCCAGATCGCCGCGCTGCAGCATCGCTTTGGCCGCGTCGACGTTATCGAGAACCAGACCGTCGCCATTCCCGGCTCCATCAACACCTACGAACTGCGCGCCCAGGACCCCCGCGGCCCGTTCGGGCAGCCGATGCTCTCGCTGCTCAGCGGGCACTACCCGGCCAATGCCGGCCAGGTCGCGGTGACCCCGGGCCTGGCGGCGACCCTCGGCCTCAAGGTCGGGGACGTCTGGCGGCAGGGCGGCCAGGCCCGCCAGGTCGTCGGCATCGTCGAGAACCCGCAGAGCCTGCTCACTGAGTTCGCCCTCGTCGTACCGGGCCAAGTTCGCGCGCCGTCCCAGGTCACGGTCCTGTTCAATGCGCCGGGGGTGCGTCCTGGCTCGATCGGGCCGGACGTGCAGAGCGTTTCGTCGGTGGCGGCGGGCAACCTGGTCAACCCGGAGACCATCGTGCTCGCCTTGGTCACGGTCGCGATGCTGCTCATCGCCCTCGTCGGCGTGGGGGGCTTCACGGTGCTGGCGCAGCGCCGGCTGCGCTCGCTCGGGATGCTCGGCGCGCTGGGGCCACCGACCGGCACATCCGTCTCGTCGTGCGGGTCAACGGCGTCGTCGTCGGGGTCGCCGGCGCGCTGATCGGGGCCGTACTGGGCCTGGCCGGGTGGCTCGCGTACCGGCCCACCGTGGAGTCCAATTCCCACCACGTGATCGGCGTGTTCCAGCTGCCGTGGGCCGTCATCGCCGCGGCGATGGCCCTGGGCGTGGTGGCCACGTTCTTCGCCGCCTCGCGTCCGGCCCGGTCCATCACCAGGGTGCCGATCGTGGCCGCCCTGTCCGGACGGCCGGCTCCGCCCAAGCAGGTGCACCGGTCGGCGGTGCCGGGGGTCGTCCTCCTCGTGGCCGGCGCGGCGCTGTTCTGGTACGCCGGCAAGCAGAATGGTGGGGGCGGGCTACTCGAGGTCGCCCTCGGCTTCATTGTCCTCATCGCGGCGGTGATCCTGCTGTCCCCGCTCTTCCTGGCCACGCTGGCCCGGGCCGGCCGGCGGGCCCCGATCGCGGTGCGCCTGGCCCTGCGCGACCTGGCCCGCTACCGGGCCCGCTCCGGGTCGGCCCTCGCGGCGATCAGTCTCGGCGTGCTCGTCGCCGTCCTGGTCTGCGTCCTTTCCGCGCAGCGGTACGGGAACGTCCTCGACTACGCCGGGCCGAACCTGGCGTCGGATCGCCCACCAGCCGATCGAGTGAACGCTTAGGCCGAGTCCGCGACGCCTTCGGCCGCCTCTGGTCACGTGTGGCCGAGATCAGTGGCCTCGACCCGCTGCGGGTGAAAACGTTCATCGCGTTCGGGATGCTGCTCAACGACATGGCGGCGCTGGGCGCGCGGGACCTGCCCACGGCGTGGGCCGCACAGGCGACCACGCCCGTACCACGGGAGCTCTACGAATTCCCCCTTTGAGCGGGCACCTCGAATGCCGGCAGCGGGCCGGCTACGCCCGCGGCTCGTTGGCCAGGGTGACCGGGTTGCCGTCGGGGTCGGCGACCGCGGCGGCGCGCTCACCCCACGGCATGTCGGCGGGGTCCCGCAGGACGGTCACTCCCTCGGCCCGCAGCTCAGCGGACAGCTTGTCGACGTCGTCGGTGTAGACGAACATCTCGAAGCGGGGGCCGTCGCCCGGCGTGAGGCCGTACTGGTCACGGGCCCACTCCGAGGCCACGACGGCCAGCTCGTATCTCCCGCGCCGCAGCCCCACGTAGCCCGGCTCGCCGTCGCTCTCGGCGGGGAACTGGTAGAAACGCGCGAAGCCCAGGCGCTCCCAGAACCGCGCGGTCCGGGACACGTCGGCCGCATATACCACCGGAAACGCTCGTGTCGGCATACCGGCAGGTTAACCGCTGAGGGCACCGAAACCCAGATGCCGACCGTGCGGCACGGGCGCGACGACGCGCGGAGCGGCTTCACCACCGCGTACTTCCACTCCCCCAGCGAACTCGCCGGTGATTTCACCGCGGCCGGGCTGGGCCACCCGGAGCTGTTCGGGACCGAGGGCCCGCTGTGGGCCGCTCTCGATGTGGCCGGCGCCCAGCTCACGGACCCGCTCTTCGCCATGGCGTGCGCCCGGGCGTTCGAGACGGACCCCGCGATCATGGGGGCCAGCGCTCACCTGCTCGCGACCGTGCGCGCCGGCCACACGGGCCTATGGGAGCCCCATAGGGGTCCCGGGGCCGGCGACACGGGCCCATGACAGAGCGGGCCGGTCAGGCTCACAGGGCGGCCAGCGCGGCCAGCGCGGTGAAGTCGGCGAAGTCGAAACCGGGCGCGACGACGCAGCTGACCAGGACTTCCTGGTCGCCGGCCGGACGGGCCGACTGCCAGCCGCCGGCCCGCACGACGTGCTGGGGCTGCTGGCCGGCCGCCAGATCCGGTCCCAGCGTGACCACGGCGGGGCCGGCCGCGGGACGCGGGCCGGCCCCGCCCAGGAACAGGGTGAGCGGGCCCCCGGCGTGCCAGAGCCACACCTCATCCGAGCGAACCGTGTGCCAGCACGACTCCGCGCCGGGCGGCAGCAGGAAGTAGATGGCGGTGGCGGCGGCGCGGCGCCCGGGGTAACCGGCCGGGGTGCAGGACGGTTCGGCCCGCCACGTCTCGCGGAACCAGCCGCCCTCGGGGTGCGGGATCAGGCCGAGGGCGTCCGCCGTGGGTGGCCGCCGATCGAGTGAGATATACCGCCCGGCCGCGTCCCGCCGGGCGTACCGGACCTCGGCGACCGCGCTCATCTCGACCGGCCCGTACACGTGCGGGAACAGCGTCCCGGGGGCGGCACCCGGCGGCGGTGCCGGGTCCGCTGCTTCGCGGCGCACCGGGGCGGACAGCCGCGACTCATCGAGCGCCAGGGCGACCAGCGGCTCCGGGGAAGCGGCGAACCGGTCGTTGGCGACCGCGAGCGTGACCGGCTCGTCCGGCGACGCGTGCACGAACGGCGCGGCGTCCTCCGTCCCGGGCACGAACACGCCAGAGCCGGCCGACTGCCAGCGCGGCAGCGGCAGCAGGTGCCAGATCACCGGGCGGGCCCGGCCCCGGTCCCCGCTTCAGTCCCGGCCCCGGTCCCGCGCTCGGCGTCGGTGCGGCGGGCCTGGTCGATCGCCCTGACCTGGGTCAGCAGGATCAGGCAGAGCACGATGGGCACGAAGATGCCGGGCGAGAAGGCCGATTTGCTGTTCGTCGGCAAGGTCAGTCCGACGACCGCCAGCAGGACGAAAATGGCCGCACCGATGACCGGGTAGGCAATGAGAGCCGTCTGCTTGCTCTGGAGGTTGCCCCATCGGCCACCCCAGTGCAGCGGTACCCGGGCGTCCGGCGGCAGCCGCATGGCGCCGTACACGGATAGCAAGATCATGGCGATTAGTTCCGCCCCGCCGACCGACAGCGCCGTGACCATGCCGCCCCCTTTCGCCATCTCCGGACCACTTTCCGGTACCTGAAACCTACCGCGTGTCCAGCGGGACCGGGGACCAGGCGGCCGGGTCGCCGGGGGCGGCGGTGAAGTCGTAGCGCAGCCCGGCCGCGGTGGCGGCGACCAGCGAGATCGACGTGGTGCCCCAGATCCGGCCGCCGCCGAGGTCGCGCCGGACGATCAGGGCCCGCTCATCCTCCGGGCGGATACCGTCGCCGTCGATCAGGGGCAGCCACTCCCCCCACGCCGCCGCGACCGGGACCCCGGGTTCCGGGTCCGGCATCCGGGCTGCCCGCAGCCGCGGCAGGAAATGACCGATGCGGCCCAGTTCGTGCGCGCGGGCATCGGCGGCCTGTTCCGCGGTCAGGCCGCCCGGCCCGGTATCGGGGACGGCCCTCGCCGGACCGCCGGCCGGCCCCGTTACCGGGACCGGCCACAGGTCGCTGGCCAGGCCGCTGTTCACCACCAGGTGCAGCCCGGGGCGGAGCTCGCGCTCGGCGAACTCGGCGCCGTCCCAGCTCAGCAGCACGGCCCGGCCTGGTTCCGCGACCAGCAGCCGGAACGGGTCGAACCCCACGAGGTCCGCCACGGCCAGCTTGCCGTCCGCCGCCGCGGCGAGGGGCAGCACGCCGCGGGACCGCCGTGCCGCCGGCGAAGCCATCCGCCCGCGCCCGTTGAGCACGCACGCCACCCGGCGCAAGGCCGGGGCGACCGCCAGCCAGGTCCCGCCGGCCAGCAGATCCCGCCCGCCGATCACACCCGGCCGGTCCGGCCAGTACTGGCCCGGCGGCTGCCAGTCACGGCTGATGAACTCGTCGCGGATCCCGGCCAGCAGGACCGTCCCATCCGGCCGGAGGCCGAGAATCGCGGTGCACATGCCCCTATTTGAACAGAACGGTATTTCAGCAGAACGGGCGGCGCTGGGCGTCCATCGCCAGTTGCGGCGTCTTCCTCACCGGCCACGGCCAGGTCGAACTCCGCAACGCAGAACTAATCGCCGGCCTCCCGGGAGGACCTGGCGCGATGATGGGGCCATGACCGATATTCGCCCGGGTTCACGCTGACCGGTGAGCGGCAGCCGCTGCCGTCCGACCCGGCGCGGAGCGAGATCGGAATGACGCCCCGGCTGTGACAGCTACCCGCGCCGGGCGAACCAGGCGGCCTCCGCCTCGCCCATCGGCGTGGACGGCGGCGCCTGCACGAACGGCCAGATCTCCTCGGCGATCCCGCGCCAGTTGGCCGTCGCGGTCAGCTCGCCGAGCAGGGCGAACACGCCCAGGTTGATCCGCTGCAGGATCACGTAGGAGCGCGGGACCTGCGCGTACGGGGCGATCGGGCTGCGGACGTCGAAGAACCGGCGCACCACGGCGGAGGAATAGTCCCCGGTGATGGTCAGCTCGCCGGGCTTACGGATCGTGTCGTAGAACACGGCCAGATGGTCCACGATCACGTCGGTGCCGATCGGGGCGCCCGGCTTGATAAAGCCCGCCTCCTCCAGGCTCCGGCGGAACTCCTCCGGGTCGTTTTCCACGCACAGGCAGCGGGCCATGTCCATAAGCGGCCGCAGCTCGTCCGCGGTGAAGTGCTTCACCAGCCCGAAGTCCAGAAAGGTCACCTTCCCGCCGCCGTGGAAGAGGTAGTTACCAGGATGCGGGTCACCGTTGAACGCGCGCATGTCGTACAGGCTGCGGAAGACGAACCGGTAGATCGTCTCGGCGGCCAGGTCGCGCTCGTGCTGGGACCAGCCGGCCAGTTCAGAGAAACGTGCGCCGGTGGCCAGGTCGCTGGTGACCACGCGGCGGGTGGACAGCTCGCTGACGACCTTCGGGATTCCGATGGTGGGGTGGCCGTCGTAGTAGTCCGCGAACAGCTGCTGGTTGCGCGCCTCGCGGCTGTAGTCCAGTTCCTCGACGATCCGCTCCCGCAGCTCGGTGATCAGGGAGTCCACGTCCTGGCCGGGCGCGATGACCCGGAGCATCCGGCGCAGCAGGGACACGTTGCCCAGATCGGCCTCAATCGTCTCGGCGATCCCGGGGTACTGCACCTTGACCGCGACGGCGCGGCCATCCCGGGTGATGGCCCGATGCACCTGCCCGATGGACGCGGCCGCGATGGGCTCGGGGTCCCACTCGGCAAAGATCTCCTCGGGTGGCATCCCGAGTTCTTCCGTGATGACCCCGGCGGCCAGTTCGGCGCTCATCGGGGGCACGCTGTCCTGGAGCCGGCCGAGCGTACGGCGCGCCTCAGGCGGCAGGCCGTCGTCGACGTAACTGGCCATCTGGCCCAGCTTCATCAGCACGCCCTTCATCGCCCCCAGGGTGGTGGCGACGTCCTCGGCGGTCTGCAGGGCCAGGTCGTTGCGGAGCTGCTGCCGGTTCTCACCGGCCAGCATGAACAGCCGCGGCGCGTTCCCGGCGTAACGCGCGCCGCCGCGCACGGCCAGCTGGAAGGCGGCGAGGCCACGGTTCAGGCGCAGCGCGCCGACGCGCCGGGCCCGCCGGACCACGAGCGTAGCGGTGAGCGCCGTGCCGATGGTCAGCGCGGCGAAGAGGGCCTTCTTCACGTGGCCCGTACCGCGCGCATCCGCAGGGTCAGCCGCTGGCGGGCCTCGAGCACCCCGGGCTCGCCGAGGAACACGGCGTCGAGCACGCCGAGGGCCTGCCGGATCTCCGTCCGGCGCGCGCCGGTCAGCGGCTCGGGCATCTCATAGCCGTACATGTCGCGGGCCCAGCCGGGCAGCGCCGCGATCGTGCCCGCCCGGATGTCCTGCCAGATCTCGGCGACGTCGGGGTCCAGGCCGGGCGGATCGAGCAGGTAGGCCATCGATTCCCGGGCTGCGGGCGTGCACCGCAGCTCCGGGCGGACCGATTCGAGGTAACGGTCGAGCGCGGCCGCGCTGTCCGGGACCATGGCGGCCGGCACGCCGACGAGCTCGGCGGCCGCCACCATCTCGGCGACGTACCGGTCGGCGTCGGCGGCGGACAGCGGCGTGCCGAACAACTGGGCGGCCACGATCGTGGAATCGACGAGGGCGGCGTGCACCCACAGCAACAGGGCGGGATCGCCCGCCGCGTAGGGCCGGCCGGTCACGGCGTCCACGCCGCGGACATGCTCGTGGATGCGGCGGACCCGCGCCGAAACCCGTTCGGCGGTCGCTTTGTCCCCCACACTGACCGTCGTCGTGTAGGAACCCGTCGCGGCGAGCCGGCCGACGGGGTCGCTGCGCCAATCGCTGTGCTGGTCGACCCCGGCCATGGCCAGCGGGTGCAGCGCCTGGATCATCAGCGACCGCAGGCCCGAGATGGGACCGGATAGGTCGGTGGTCAGCCGCCAGGTGACGCTGCCCGGGCCGAAGAATCCGTCGTCGGCCGGATGTTCCGGAACGCTGGAGGCGTACGCGGCCGCCGAACGCTCCACCAGGCCGGAGAAGGACCCGGACAAGGACCCGGACAAGGACCCGGGCACGTCGGCGTAGGAATCAGCCGCCACCGTTTGTCACCTCCGCAGATAACGCCATGGTCACAACGTCAACGTACCCGGTGGTAAGCAGGAGAAATGAACGCGGGTACCGGATCTCCCGAGCCGCGGGAGACGCTAGCCGCCGAGCGGGCCAGCGCCCTGGAACGGCTCGGGGGGCTGGAGCGGGAGTTCACCGGCATCGTCGACTCGTCCGCCTCGGCCAACACCGACGATGAGCACGACCCGGAGGGGGCGACGATCGCCTTCGAGCGCCAGCACATCGCGGCGCTGATCGACCAGGCCCGGCAGCACCTCGACGCGATCGACGCAGCGCTGCGGCGGGTGACGGACGACACGTACGGGCGATGCGAGAGCTGCGGCCAGCCCATCGCGCCCGAGCGCCTGGCCGCCCGACCGACCGCCACGAGATGCGTCGCCTGCGCCAGCCGGCGCTAGCTTGGCCCGGGGGGGGTGACCCCCCGGAACCCCCCGCATGCGNNCGCGCGGTGGTACTTCGCCGACACAACCGGCGGTCGTGCTGACGTACACGCAACTGTGGCGGTGTGGCGCGATGGCCGGGCTCATCCGGTCCGCGCTCTCCGCGCCAGGTCCGGGTGAGTCGCTATCCAGATATGCCGAAGCCGTGGCCAGGCATCGCCGCGCTCGCTAGCCGGCCCGGGCGGACGACAGCCGTAGCTAGGATCGCCGCGCTCGCTAGCCGGGCCGGTTAGCCGGGCCGGGCGGACGGCTAGCCAGCGGTGATCGGCGTGCCCTGGTGGAAGTAGCGGCGCCAGCTCGGGCCGGTCTTCAGCCAGAGCGAGCTGTGGCGGGCACGCTGCCCGTCCTGCTCGCTGGCGTAGCTGACGAGAATAACCGTGCCGGACAGCCGGACCCCGGTCAGCCCGGAGATCACGGCCGCTGGCGCGGCGGGTGATCCGGCCCCGCTGCCCGGCGCGCGGGACGCGGGGCGTACCGGGCGGCCGAGCGCCGCGATGACCTCGCGGCGATCGACGCGATGGCCAGAGGGGGCGACATCGCAGAAATCAGGGTGCAGCAGCGCCTCGACCTGTGCCGTGGAAGCATTCGCGTCCGGCTGCAGCAGGCTCAGTTCGCGCTGGATCACGTAGTGCACGTCTTCATCCGGCCGCGTGTGCGTCACCGGCTCAACGATAGCGGCGCGCCCTGACACGAGGAGTTCGCCGCCGCACAGATCCGCCGCCGCACAGGGGGAGAGCCGACAGCGGCAAGATAGGTTCACGCCATGGCTTTCGAGGACCTGCCCGAGCTTGAACTTGCCTTCCCCGGACCGGAACGAGACGCCGGCGTGGCCGCCATACTCAACGGAGAGAAGACCGCCCTGACCGGGTTGCTGCAGATCTTCCAGCATGCCGCTGAGCCCGTCCCGCAGCCGGGTCAGCGCTTCTCGGTGCTCGACTCAGCCGGACAGCCGGCCGCGGTCATTGAACTTACCGAGGTGCGCGTGATCCCGATCAGCGTGGTCGATGACGATTACGCGCGCGCCGAAGGTCGTGGCTACGCCGACGTCGCCGAATGGCGCAGAGCACATGAGGACTTCTTCCGCAGCGAGGGCGTGGCCGAGTTTCTCGGCGCTGTGCCCGCGATCGGCGACGACACGCTGGTGGTGGCCGAACGGTTCCGCCTCGCCGAGCCAGACGATCTCCTCGAACCAGGCGATAGCGACAGCGCGCATCACGGATAGCGGCTGGCCGGCCGCGGCCGGGTAAGCGCGCGGTGCGCGGACGGCGGGTGACGCGCACGGGCTATCGCGGCTGAAGGACAGCGGTGACGCGCACGGGCTATCGCGGCTGGAGGACGGCCAGGATGTTGCCGGCGGGGTCCTTGAACCAGGCGATGTACGGGCCGCCCGCGCGGTTGATCCCCTTCTCGTCCTGCCCGAGGCCCTCGTAGTGCTCGAACCGTACGCCGCGGGCGGCCAGACCGTCGACGGCCTGGTCGATGTCGTCGACCTCGAAGTTGAGGATCGTGTAGGCCGCCGGGGTGTGACCCGGCTTGGGGTAGACCAGCGTGTCCCGGCCACCGGCCAGGTGCAGCGTCATCAGGCCGTACTGCTCGGACGTCTCGATGCCGAGCGTGTCACCGTAGAACTGCCGCGCCTTTTCCAGGTCGTCGACGGAGAATCCGCTGAACGCCTTGGTTTTCCCGAGCATGATGGTTCCCTTCGCGATGCTGGCTGCGCCAGTTGGGTGGGTGTCTCGTGGCGCCTCGTGAGGGCAGACGAGCCGCAGCCCCGGAACTAAGCGCCCCGGAACAGATCAGGGCCGGAACAACCCCGGCCCGGAACAACCCGGGGCCGGAACTGATCGGCGGTGGCGCTAAACGGGGGGCGGACCGGCGGCCGCGCGTCCGTGGTCGCGCTCGGCGAGGAGCCGCTTGGGGGCCTTCCGGCGCCACGATTCCTCGATGACCTCCTCCAGGCGCGCATCATCCGCGGCGGCGAGGTTGACGCGCAGCCCGCGGACCCGGCGGCCCCACAGTAGCGGCGCGAACGTGGCCGGGTCCTCGGCGACGTAGGCCTCCGCGGCGGGCTCATCCACGAATACGTGCAGGTACTCCTCCCCCGGCGGCACGGTGGCGAAGATCTTGCCTTTCACGCGGAACGACGCCATGTCGAAGTGCGGCTCCTCGCTGGCCCCCGGCAGGGAGAGCGCGAACGCGCGAGCATGCGGAAAACGGCCCATCGTGCCAGGGTAGCCAGCCGGGATCTAGCCGGCCGGGATCT
>PLRW01000321.1 GCA_003164955.1 Actinomycetota bacterium | reverse complement strand
ATCCAGCAGCAGGTCGGCCACGAGTGCGACAGTTCCACGGCCGTCTACACCAACCCTCGGGAATTGCATCCGATGGGCGAACTCTGTCCGGTTTAGCGGCTATCAAGGGTGTCCGGATGCACTGACCGTGGCGACACGGATGCCCATTGTTGCTGAAGTTGTTGCGGGCGTCTCCCGTTGGATGCATGATCCTTCCGTCAGGGGGTTGCCGTTTCGGGTGTCCGGGGGGTCGGGTGGGGCGGGGGGATCTGGCCGGTTCGGCACGCCTGGAGCTGGTGTCGTCCGGGGTAGTGCAGTTGCACCCGGAGGACGCGATGCTCGAGGCGATGCTGCGGGGGTGGCATGCCCAGCAGGCGGCGCGGGGGCTGCGGGAGGACACGATCGTGCCGCGGGAGCGGCTGGTGCGCCGGTTCGGCGAGTTCGCCGGGGAGTACCCGTGGCAGTGGTCGCCGGGTCACATGGACGAGTGGTCGCTGCACCTGACCGCTGAGGAGCACCTGGCGCCGTCGACGATCCGCTCCTACCAGTGCACGCTACGCCAGTTCACCGAGTTCCTCGTGGACGCGCGTTATGGCTGGAACGCGGCGTGTGAGGAGGCATTCGGCCCTGGCCGGCACCCGGTGGCGATCTGCCACGAGTGGAACACGATCGCGCACCTCAACGACTACGAGGGCGACCCGGAGGCCCGGCCGTTCACCCGCGAGGAGATGCAGAAGTTCCTCGACTACGCCGACGAGCAGGTCGAGCGGGCGGTGAACGGCAGGCGGAAGGGCGCTCTGGCGGCCTACCGGGACGCGACCTTGTTCAAGGTCATGTACGGGTGGGGCCTTCGGAGGACCGAGACGTCGAAATTGGACATAGCGGACTGGGGGCGTAATCCGGCGGCACCGGAGTTCGGCCGGTACGGGATGCTGAACGTCCGCTACGGCAAGGCGAAGAAGGGGCAGCCGCCAAGGCGGCGGAACGTGGCCTCGGTGATGGGCTGGGCTGTGGAGGCGGTCGCCGACTACGTCGAGAACGTCCGGCCCCGGTTCGGCTGCGGGGATCACCCTGCTCTGTGGGTGACCGAGCGGGGCGGGCGGGTCAAGCCCTCGGAGATCAACGCGAGGTTCGTGGCCTACCGGGACGCGCTGGGCCTGCCGAAGGCCCTGACCCCTCATTCCACAAGGCACGCGTACGTCAGCCACCTCTCCGAGGACGGGGTTGACCGCCGGTTCATCCAGGTCAATGTCGGACATGAGGCGGACTCGTCGACAGCGGTCTACACGCACGTGAGCGGCGACTTCATGAACACCGCGCTCCGCAGGGCACTCGCGCCCGCGCTGGGCCACCCGACGACGCGAGGAGGGCGCTGATGGCGGCCAGGCTCGACTACCAGTGGCACCTGCGCCAGGTGATGGCCAGCCGCGGCATGTTCTCCACCACCGACCTAATCGGGCCGCTGGCCAGCCGGGACATCACGCTGTCGTCGAGCCAGGTCTACCGGCTGGTGGTGGAGCGCCCCGAGCGGCTGAGCCTGAAGATCCTCATGGCGCTGCTGGACATCCTGGACTGCTCAATGGACGACCTCGTCGAGCCCGTCGCGGCGGAGCAGCCCAGGAAAGCCCAGGCCGCCAGCGGCGAGGCCAGCGCCGGGGTCGGGACGCTGCGTCCGAAGCGGGCCCGGATCACCCCGGCCGGGTCATGATCCCGGCTGGGGAGGCAGTCACCGACCCGGTCGGCACCATCGTGGCCCTGGTGGCCGCAGTCGGCCCGGCGATCGAGGCGGTGGCGCTCCAGCGGGTCGTCGAGCAGGCCAGCGGCGGCCGGGCCAAGCGCCGCCGCCTGGCAGCCGAACTGGCCGCCGACCCGTCGGTGCTGTCGACCGGGCGCTCGCCAGCGAGCAAGGGCGCAGGAGACCTGCTGCTCGCGCTGCGGGCCGCAGGGGCCGCCGGGGTGCCCGCCCCCGGGTGCGCGGAGTGCGGCCGGGAGCTTTCCTCCATGCAGCGCCGCGGCGACCACTGGTACTGCTCGCCCTGCTTCACCCGGCCCGAGACCTGCGCCGGGTGCGGGAACGCGCGCAAGGTCACCTTCCGCGACCGGCACGGCCGGCCGCGCTGCAGCGAGTGCCCCGACCGCGATCCCCGCGACCCGCGGGACCTGCTGGTCACCATCATCACCTCGGCCGATCCCGGCCTGGACGCCGCGACGGTGAGCGCGGTGCTCGGGCAGGTCGTCATCAAGGCCGCGCATCTGCAGAAGCTGGCCTGGGCCCTGGAGGAGTCGCCAGGGCTGCTCACCGGTGGCGCCGGTTCGGCCTTCCCGATGATCCTGCGGCTGATCGACGCGCTCTGCGAGGCGGGAGCGACCCGGATCCAGCGTCCAGCCTGCCCGCTTTGCGGACGGGTCGTGGCCTTGAGCAAGCTGGTGAACGGGCAGCGGGCCTGCCGCGCCTGCACCGCCCGCGTCCGCGCCGTCCCGTGCAGCCACTGCGGGCGGGCCTCCGAGCCAGCGTCCCGGACCCCTGACGGACAGCCACTATGCGCCTACTGCCTGATCAGCGACCCGTCCAATCTCGAGGACTGCTCCCGCTGCGGACGTCGGCAGCGAGTCGCCACCCGCACCCCGGAAGGGCCGGTCTGCGGCAGCTGCAACCCCCGCCAGGTCATGAACTGCACGATTTGCGGACGGACGGCCCCGTGCATGATCTCCAAGGTCACTGGCAAGCCCTGGTGCACGGCCTGCGCAGCCTCCTGGGCTACCTGCTCAAGCTGCGGGAACCTCGCCCCGGTCAAGGCGGGAACCCGCGACCAGCCGCTCTGCGCCGACTGCGCGGCGCCCGATGCCGCCTTCTGGAAGGACTGCCCGGGATGCGGCGCCCCGGGACGGATCGTGGCCGGGGCATGCCGCCGCTGCCACCTCCGCGACCAGGTCGGCCAGCTGCTGGCCGGCCCCGGCACCGGGCGCGCCCGCGCCGGCCTGGAACCGCTGAGGCAGGCCCTCGCCGACGTCGGCCGGCCCGGAATCGCCCTGGGGTGGATCCGCCGTGACAAGGTCCGCGCCCTGCTCGCCGGGCTCGCCGCCGGGGACCGGCCGCTCACCCACGCCGTCCTCGACGAGCTGCCCGACAGCAAGACCCTCCGGCACCTGCGCAGCGTCCTGGTTGCCTCCGGCACCCTCCCTGCCCGCGACGAGATCCTCACCCGGCTCGAGAACTGGATCCGCCAGGCCGTCGCCGACCGCCCCGACGTCGGCCAAAAGCAGCTACTGCACTCCTACGCGACCTGGCACGTGCTACGCCGGCTGCGCCAGCGGGCCCGCGACAACCCAGCCACCCAGCACCAGGCCGCCACCGCCAAGCAGACC
This sequence comes from Actinomycetota bacterium, assembly GCA_003164955.1. Classification (GTDB taxonomy): domain Bacteria; phylum Actinomycetota; class Actinomycetes; order Streptosporangiales; family Streptosporangiaceae; genus Bog-532. The sequence goes on along the minus strand of PLRW01000321.1, from coordinate 62,370 downwards.
ATCAGCGCGGCCATCGCGTTCCTGGACTGGCTTGACGCCCGCGGCCTCACCATGGCCACCTGCGCCCAAGGCGACCTGGACACCTGGATGGCCGGCGCGAGCACCGCCCGGAAGGGCCGGACCGGGCACTTCGTCCGCTGGGCCCGCAGCCGCAAGCACACCCGCCTGGACTTCCCCGCCACCCGCTGGAACGGCCCCACCCGCCCCCTCGACACCGAGGGCCGCTGGGACCAGGCCCGCCGCCTCCTCCACGACGAGGCCCTCGATCCCGGCGACCGATTCGCGGGCCTTCTCGTCCTGCTCTACGCTCAGCAGCCGGCAGCCATCAGCCGCCTGGCCCTCGACAAGATCGACGCGGACGACAGCCAGGTGCTCCTCCGCCTCGGCCGGGAGCCCATCCTGCTCCCGGGGCCGCTCGACGGCCTGGCACGGCACCTGGTCGCCACCCGCCGCGGCCACGCCACCATCGGCGATCACGGCACCTCGCCCTGGCTGTTCCCCGGCGGACGACCCGGCCAGCCCATCAGCCCATACCGCCTGACCGAGCGCCTCCACCAGATCGGGATCCATCCCGGTCCCGCCCGCTCCACGGCCTTGTTCCAGTTCGCGACCGAACTGCCCGCCGCCGTGCTCGCCCGCATGCTCGGCATCCACATCAACGTCGCCGTCCAGTGGCAGAAGATCTCCTCCGGGGACTGGGCCGCCTACGCCGCCGACGTCAGCCGCAGGACCACGCCGCAGCCTGCTCGGTCACGCCACGCGATACAGGACCGGGCATGACTCCCGGCACCTGGCGCCCGGTCTGCAGCCGACCGCTTCCCGCATGCCGAGGCTCCACGAGCGTCACGCCGACCCGCCACGGGGCCTGACGTCAGGGGAAGAGGCGTTCCATCCACACAGAACTCAGGTACTGGCCATTCTTCACCGCGTACTCATGGAAAGTCCCCGCCTCGGTGAAGCCGAGCTTCCGGTGCAGGGCGACCGATGCGTCATTGGGCAGGACAATGCCGGCAAGGGCGACGTGCACCGGCTCGCTGGCCAGGCATTCAAGCAGCGCACGATACAAGGCGGTGCCCACGCCCTGGCCACGGCCCGCGACGTCGAGCGCGATGCTTACCTCGACGGTCTCCCCGAACCCTTCATGCTCCCGGTATGGCCGGCTGGCGGCATAGCCGAGGACCCGGCTCCCGCGCCGGGCGACGAAGAGCCGGTAAGGGCCGGTTACTGAGAAGCACCCGAACCACTCCCGCCGGCCGGCAACGGTGACAGGCTCTGTGGCCAGGGTGGCGTTCGAGTTCATGATCGTGTAGTTCAGGATGCCCGTGATCGCCGGAAGGTCATCTTCCCTGCCCGGCCCGACGATGAGAGGCTCAAGGCCGGCAGGTGAGTGCTGCCGGGCGTCGCGGGTCATGCTGGCATCAACCCCAACCACCCCGGACAGACGACCTCACCCACACAGGTTTACCAGGCATCGAGGTGCTACCCAGCCTCGGCGCAACCCGAGCGCGCAGACCGCGCAACTGGACCAGGTATCTGGACCAGTTATTCAGACAGTTCTGATATCCGACTGTGCCGTTACACGTCAGCGACGACTTCATGAACACCGCCCTGAGCAGGGCGCTGGCACCGGCGTTCGCCGGCGCCGGCGAATGAGGAGGCGAGGACGCCGATGGCCGCCAGGCTCGACTACCGCTGGCACCTGCGCAAGGTGATGGCCGACCGCGGGATGTTCTCCACCACCGACCTGATCGGCCCGCTAGCCGGGCGCGGGATCACGCTGTCGTCCAGTCAGGTCTACCGGCTGGTCACCGAGCGGCCCGAGCGGCTGAGCCTGAAGATCCTGATGGCGCTGCTCGACATTCTGGACTGCACCATGGACGACCTCATCGAGCCCGTCGCCGCGGCGAGCCCGGCCCGGCGGACCGGGAAGGCCGCGGCGGGCGGGGCCGGGGACACCCCGGGGATCGGCGCCCTGCGGCCGAAGCGGGCGCGGATCACCGGCACGGCGCAGTGACCGGCGGCGGCCTGCTCGCGCTGATGGCGGAGCTGGAGCCCGGGCTCAGCGCGGAAGCGGTCCTCGGGGCACTGGAGCAGGCGGCGGCGCGCCACGACGGGCGGTGGCGCATCGCAGCCGCCGTGACAGCGCAGCCCGGGCTGCTGACCGGCGAGGGCGCCCGCGCCCCGGTCCCCGGCGTCCTGCGGTTCATCAGCGCGCTCGCCCGCGCGGGTGCCACCAGCGTGGTCGAGCCGCCCTGCCCCCGCTGCGGCCGGCAACGGCAGCTCGGCGTCCCGGTCGAGGGGCTGCGGCTTTGCGCGGGCTGCAGGAGCAAGGCCCGGGCAGTGCTCTGCGGCCGGTGCGGGAAGGTCCGCCAGCCAGCCCGCCTCAACGACGGCGGGCAGCCTGTCTGCATGAACTGCTGGCACCGCGACCCGCGGAGCTGGAAGCCCTGCGCCAAGTGCGGGAACAGCCGGCGCGTCGCCGCGGTGACCGAGGCCGGGCCGGTCTGCCAGACCTGCCGGCCTGGTCCCGATCTTCCCTGCAGCATCTGCGGGTCCGCCGGCAGCGGCCGGATCGGCATCTCGCGGGCAACCGGCACGCCGGTCTGCGAACGGTGCCGCAAGCGGTGGATCACCTGCTCGCGCTGCGGGACCGGGGCACCGCTGAAGGGAGGTACGCTCCGCGAGCCGCTCTGCGCGCGCTGCCTCAACCCCGACCCGGCCTTCTGGAAACGCTGCGCGTCCTGCCAGCAGACCTGCCAGCTGTCGACCGCGGAATGCACGCGCTGCTGCCTGGACCGGAGACTGAAGCAGGCCCTCGCCCCGCCGGACGGCACCACCGCACCGGAACTGGACCGGCTCCGGGAGGCCATGGTCCGCGTCGACCGCCCCGACCTCATGCTGGACTGGCTGAAGAGGCCCGCCGCCCGCCGCACCCTCCAAGCGGTCGCGGCCAGCGGCACCGTCACCCACGAGGCGCTCGACGCGCTGCCCCAGGGCCGCGGCCTCGCCCACGTGCGGTCGATGCTGGTCGCCGCGGGCGCGCTCCCGGCCCGCGACGAGCGCCTCACGGCCCTGGAAAGCTGGGTCAGCCAGGCCATCGCCGGGCAGGCCAATCCCGGGCACCGCCAGGCCCTGCGCGGATACGCCCTCTGGCACCACCTGCGCCGCCTGCGCGGCCGCCTCGACGGCCGGCCAGCCGCCCGCCAGCAGGCCAAGAACGTGCACGACCATGTCGCCGCCGCCGCGGCGTTCCTGGACTGGCTCACCGCACGCGGGCTGACCCTGGGCACCTGCACCCAGGCCGAGCTCGACCAGTGGCTGGCCGGAACTTCCAGCCACCGTGTCCGGTCGGCGAACTTCGTCCGCTGGGCAGTCGGCCGCCGGCACGCGTCCGGCCTTACCGCCCCGGCCACGCGCTGGGCCGGCCCGTCCGGCCCGCTCGACCAGGATCGCCGGTGGGCAGACGCGCAACGGCTGCTCCACGAGGAGGCCTACCCGGCCGCCGACCGGGTAGCCGGGCTCCTCGTCCTGCTCTACGCCCAGAAGCTCAACGTCATCACCGCCCTGACCACCAGTCATGTTCTGCACCAGGACGACCGCACCCTGCTGCGCCTGGGCAGCCACCCGATCATCCTGCCCGCCCCGCTGGACACCCTCGTCGCCGGGCTCGCGGCCGGCCGCAGGCGATCGGGCAGCAGCCTGCTCGACGTCCCTTCGCCCTGGCTGTTCCCGGGACGCAAACCGGGAAGCGCGCTGACCGACGACGCGCTCGCCCAGCGGCTTCACGCCCTCGGGATCAGCCCGCGGCAGGGCCGCGCCACCGCTCTGTTCACCCTGGCCGCCGACGTCCCCGCCGCCATCCTGGCCAAGACACTCGGCATCCACGTCCAGGCCGCGATCCAGTGGCAGAAGATCTCCGCCGGGGACTGGACCGCCTACGCCGCCGACGTTAGCCGCAGAAGCGGGCTGCAGCCCGTTCCGTCACGTCACGAGGCGCAGGACCAGGCGTGACCCGCTCGACCCGGCCCCCGAACAGCCGGGGAATCAGCCAGGCCTTGGCTAACGGCCCTCGGTGGCTGCCCAGGCCATTGCGAGCATCTCCTCACCCATCAGGTCGTCGCCGCGGCGGCCCAGGATGCTGACCGCCAGCACCACGGCCATCGCCTGGCACCATCCCCAGGCACGGTCTGGGTCCAGCCCGTCCACCCTGGCTGCCAGCCAGCCGATCCGCTGCTGGACGGCTTCCTCACCACCGCCGTCGGCCAGCACCCAGTCGACCGCGTCGAAGGCCGGGTCGCCCAGGCACGGCCGGGGATCGATCGCCACCAGCCCGCGCCCGTCCCCGCCCCGCAGAACGTTCCCTGGGTGCAGGTCCCCGTGCAGCAGCCTGACCGGTCCCTCGCGGGCCAGCGCACTGGCCAGGCTCCAGGAGCCTTCCACCAGGCCTGGAGGCACGCGCCCGGCAACTTCCGGGCGGCCTTCAAGCCGCCGCCGGGTCAGCTCAAACACGAAATCCGCCCGCTCCCGCAGCTCCGGCAGCCCGGACCCGGCACCGAGCCAGAAAGGCTGCCGCCACAGATCCGACAGCACCGGCGCGACTTCCCCCAGCGTCCACCGGCCCGGCTCGTCCGCCAGCCGGCTACCCGGCAGCACCCGCTCCAGCAGCAGGGCACCGCGATCAAGGCCCGCGTTATGCAAGGTTACGACGTGGTGGCGGGTCTTCCACGCATCCAGCGCCGTCGCCTCATCGGCCGCGATCTTCAGGTCCGGGGTCAGCTTCAGCACTAGCAACTCGCCGTCGGCGGACTCACACGGCAGCACCACCGACGTCCCGCCCGCCGGCCACGCCTGCCCAAGCCGCAGCCCCCACCGGCCAGCAAGCTCACCCGCCAGCGCCGGCAGGTCCGCGCACCACTCGGCCACTTCCGGGCCGAACCGCCTGGCGAGCCTCGCATAGACATTTTCGACATCGATAACGGGGACATCGCGCACACCCGACGATCTCACACCGCCAGCGCTCCCGCAGCCCGGCACGAACCCATCTCTGAAGCCGCAGACGACATCACACGACGTGCACCGCATCACGACTACGGCACCCCCGGACCAGTCATTCAGACAGTTCTGATAACCAACTGTGCCGTTAGGCGTGTCGGATGAGTTCCGGAACCGCCTCCTGGCCAAGACACTGCGCGAACGTTACGCGGACGGGTTGGGGGAGAAGCCGTGACGAAGAAGATGGGTATCCGGTGGCACCTGCGGCTGCGGATGGCGGAGAAGGACCTGTTCCAGACCTCGGATCTGGTGCCGCTGCTGGCCGAGCGTGGCATCCACCTGTCCCGTGAGCAGGTCTACCGGCTGGTGACCCAGGTCCCGCAGCGCCTGTCAACCGACACGCTGGCCGCGTTGTGCGACATCCTGGACTGCCAGCCCAACGACCTGATCGAGGTCGAGGTCGTTAGTAAGCAGGTCCGCAAGGCGGTCGGCGAATCTGGCCGGGCAGTACCGCCACCGGTGCGGCGCAGTACGATCCGCCGCCCGGACCTGTCGTGACGACGGCCGATCCGGATGGCGGGTCAGGGGCTCGCGTCATCTCCTGCATGCTCGCCTCGGTGCTAGGGCTGGACACCGCGGCCGCCGAGCGCGCCCTCGCCGTGGCCAGGGCGGATCACGGGCGGGCGCTGCGCGAGATTGATGTGCTCCTGAAGGAGCATCCCGGCGCCCTGGTCACCACCCCGGCTGCGTATCCGCTGGCGCTGGTCCGGCTGGCGCACGCGCTGATCGAGGCCGGTTATCAGGCGGTCGCGGCCCCGGCCTGCACCGGGTGCGGCAAGATCACCATCGACCTGCGGCGCAAGACCGCTTCCGGCCGGGTCTGCGGAGCCTGCGCGGCCCGCGGCGGCACTGGAACATGCGCCCGTTGCGGCCGGGCCGGGCGGATCTATGCCCGGCGTCCGGAAGGCGGGATCTGCTCGGCCTGCTATGACAAGGACGAGCTGGTCGTGACGGAATGCAGCGGGTGCGGCCGGAGGCGCCGGGCCGCCGCACGGATGCTTGACGGCAGCGCTCGCTGCCAGTTCTGCGCTACCCGCCCGGCGCGCACGTGCTCGGCCTGCGGTCAGCAGCGCACCGTCGCCGGGAGCACCGATGCCGGCCCGGTCTGCGCCTCGTGCTATCAGGCTCCGCAGCGGCCATGCGGGCGCTGCGGGCAGACCCGCAAGATCGCCAGGCGGGCGACAGCAACCACTCCCGATCTGTGCTACGGCTGCTACCAAGGTGCGGTGGCGCTCTGCTCGGTCTGCGGGGAAACCAGGCCCTGCCAGCGGATATCCTCGGGCAGCCCGATCTGCCGCAGCTGCCGCACCCGCCCTCCCCGGCCGTGCTTCCGTTGCGGGCGCGCCCGTCCGGTTCAGGCGGAATGGCCCGCCGGGCCGGTTTGTGTCGGCTGCTACGAGCATGTCCGCCGGCACCCCGGCAAGTGCGCGGGCTGCGGGGTGGTGCGGCCGTTGATCGGCGGCGACGAGCAGGGAAGGCCGGTCTGCGGCCCGTGCGCCGGGGCTCCCGGGCTGGACTACACGTGCCGCGAGTGCGGCAAGGGAGGGGAGATCCACAGCGGCCGACGCTGTTTCGGCTGCGTCCTGGCCGAACGCGCCCGGATCCTGCTCGCCGGTCCCGGCGGGGAAGTCTCCGCGCAACTGCATCCCCTGCTCGAGGCGCTCAGCACGGTCACCAACCCCGCCACCGTGGTGAGCTGGATCGGCACGAGCCGGTCAGCCCGGCTGCTCGGCCGCCTGGCCAGGACCGGCGACCCGATCACCCACGACCTGCTCGATGATCTGCCGCAGACCCAGGCCTTGCACTATGTCAGGGAAGTGCTGGTCAACTCGGGCGTCCTGCCCGCACGCAACGAGCACCTGGAGCGCCTGGCGCCCTGGCTGGAGCACCTGCTGCGCGACAAGCCAGCCCATCACGCCCGGCTCGTCAGGCCCTTCACCCACTGGTTCGTGCTCCGTCGCGCCCGCCGGGCCGCCGGCCGCCGGGCCTTCACCCGGGGATCGGCCGACTTCGCGCGAGCCCGCGTCCTGGCCGCCCTCGACCTGCTGTCCTGGCTGGACCGGCGCGGCCAGGTCCTGCGCGACCTCACCCAGGCGGACCTGGATCAGTGGCTCACCGACGGCGCCACCACCCGCCGGGCTGTGCGTTACTTCCTCCAATGGGCGCGCGGCCGTGGCCTGGCCGGCGATCTGACGGTGCCGCTTCCCCCGCGGCAGGAACCGGCGCGGCTGCTCGCTGAGAGCGACCATATCCACCAGCTTGACCGGTGCCTCACCGACGAGACCATGCCCTTGGACCTGCGGGTCGGGGGAGCGCTCGTCCTGCTGTTCGGGATGCTGGTCAGCCGGATCACCCGGCTGACCAAGGACGACGTGATCGAGGACGGCCAGGCAACTTATCTCGCCATCGACGGGCATCGCCTCATGCTGCCGTCAATGCTGGCGCACCTCGTCCGCCAGCTACGTGACCAGGACGAGCCGCGATGGACACTCGGCCGCCTGGGAACCCCGGTGCCATGGCTCTTCCCTGGCCAGAGCCCGGCCCGCCCGGCCGTGGACATCCTTTTCGGTGTCCGTCTTCACCGCTACGGCATCGACGCCCACGCCGGCCGCAACACTGGGCGCCTCGCCCTGGCTGCGGAACTGCCTACCTCGGTGCTGGCCGACCTGACCGGCATCAGCATCAGCACCGCCGAACGCTGGTCCCAGTGGGCCAAGCCAGACTGGGCCTCCTACGTCGGCCAGCGCGCGGCCGACGACGCCGAAGACATCGACAGCCGGGAACCCGCTAAACAAACCCTCTAAACATGCTAATCGGCACTAGGATTAGGTTGTTTAATAGGTTGGTTGGGAGGTTCCTTGCGCAGCTTCGCTGACCTTGACGCGCTCATCGGGCTGGTGCCAGCCCAGGTTGTCAACCGGCTCAGCGCGATCGACTTCGGCCGGGGCTCGGAGGCGCTCTACCGTGACCAGATGCCCGGGCTGCTCACCGAACTCGCCGACCGGGCCCGCGTCCAGAGCATCACCGCCTCGTCCGCGATCGAGGGTGTCATCGTCGCGGACGCCGACCGCGCCCAGCGGATCATCAACCGGCAGGCGACGACGCTGCGCAACCGCAGTGAACAGGAACTGGCAGGCTACCGCGACGCTCAGGACTACCTGTTCCAGCAGGACTGGCGCCCGCTGAACGCTGGCCTGATCCTGCACCTGCACCGGCTGCTGTTCGCGCACACGGCGGTGCCCGGCGGCGCGTTCAAGACAGAGGACAACCTGGTCGTGGACCGCTCGCCAGACGGCTCCACGACCGTCCGCTTCAAGCCGGTGCCCGCCGCGAGCACCCCGTTCGCCATCGACGACCTCATCGAGCGCTACAAGAACGCGGTCGCGGCGGGCGAGCACCATCCAGTGCTCCTGTCCGGGCTGTTCATCCTCGACATCCTCGTCATCCACCCCTTCGAGGACGGCAACGGGCGAGTGGCCCGCCTGCTCACCAATGCCATGCTCGGCGAGCACGGCTACACGGTCGGCCACTACGTGAGCCTTGAGCAAGCGGTCGCCGAATCGGCTGACGCTTACTGTCGGGCGCTCCTGGATTCCACCCATGGCTGGCACGAGGGCACCGCCGACCCGTGGCCCTGGCTCGGCTACTTCACCAGGGTGATCGCCGGCGCTTACGCCGTCTTCGCCGATCGGGCGGCCGCGGCCCAGACTCCCGGAACCAAGCAGCAGCGCGTTCGCGAGCACATTCTGCGGCACGCACCGGCCACGTTCCGCCTCGCCGACATCAGGACGGCAGTGCCAGGTGTGAGTGACCAGACGATCCGGCTCGTCCTGGAGCAGCTGAGGAGCGAAGGCAGGGTCCGGGCCGACGGAACAGGCCGCTCCGCGACGTGGACACGGATCCCGAATACCGCACCCTCCGAATAAGTGCTCTGCGCCAGTATTACAGATCGCTCCAAGAGAGGATTTCCCAGCTCAGGAGGGGTGTGGCCGATAGGCTGTGCTCCTCCTGAGCATTATCCGGCCATCATTCGTTGTATTTGTTGCAACAAAATGCGTCCGCTGGCGGCAGGCCGCCCACTCATCTTTCGGCAGAACGCCCACGAGGTAACCGGCAGAACGCCCACGAAGGTGCTTTGATGCAACCAAATGCCCCGGGGGTAAAGAAGCCAGGCGGCAGATCGGCCATCATCTGCTGGCAGCAGAACGCCGGGGTATGCCCGTCCCGCAACCGCTTACCGTGGCTGCATGAACGTCATCGGGCTCCTGCCGCGCCTGTGCTTCATCCGCTTCCCGGTCGGGCAGGCCTATCTGTGGCACGATCCCGACGGGCTCACCCTCATCGATGCCGGTCTTCCCGGATCTGCGCCGCTGATCGCGGACGCGATCCGGCAGAGCGGATGCCAGCCCGCAGACCTGCGGCGGCTGGTGCTGACGCACTTCCACGCCGATCACATCGGGGCCGCGGTCGCGATCGCTGACTGGGGCAACTGCAGGCCGCCGCCCACCACATGCCCTCCGGTACCGGCGAGTAAGCCGCCGCCCACCTCGGTTAACGCCGGCACCAAGCATGACTCAGTTGCTACCGCTGGTAGCATGATGCTATGAGTGCTGAGCCGGTCCGCGCGGAAGAGCAGGACAGGGAAGTGCAGGAGATGGTTCGTCTTGTCCGTGCGCTTAGCGCGCACGAGCCAGCCAAGCTAGCCGGGCTGCTCAGGGGCCGCGGGCTCGGGCAGGACGCTAGGCGGGCCATCGAGGCCATTGCCGCTCTCCAGATCGTCGATAAGCCGTTGCAGGCGGGAGAGTTGTTTCCGTTGCTCGGAGCCGGGGGAGGCGGCGGGGTGGTCTCGGCGGACGTCGTTGCGGGCAATATGGTTGTGCAAATCAAGCATGCTGGCGCGGCCCGCAAGGTTAGCGTTTCGATGCCAGAGAATCTCACGACCGCTGTTCAGCAGCGAGTTGGGCGCGGAAAGTTTAGCCAGTATGTGACTGAGGCTGTTGCCCGGCAGTTCGAACTGGATTTGCTTGCCGAGTTGTCGGAATTGCTCACGTCTGAGCATGGGCCAGTTCCTGAGGAGTACCTGGAAGAGGCCCGGGCCGCGTGGCCGGACGGCGAGTAGCCGTGGGCGGCAGCCTGATTCTCGATAGCGAGGGGCTATTCAAGCTGGCCGCGGGTGACCAGCGTGCTCGGGGCTATCTGGAGACGGCCATCGCCCGGCGTGCCCGGGTCGCAGTGAGCGCGATTACTTTGACTGAGGTGCTCAGAGGCGATAAGCGCGATGTGGCCGTACACCGTGTGCTGTCCAGGATTACGATCGTGCCGGTGACTCCTGAGATCGCGCGCCGGGCCGGCGAACTGCTTGGGGCGACCGGCCTTTCCGGTCATCGTTGCGCTATAGATGCCGTGGTGGCGGCGACGGCGTTGGCGATGGAGCGGCCGGCCGTGCTGTTGACGAGCGACCTGGACGACCTGAGCAGGCTGGTAGAGGAGCCAGAGCGGCCCAAAGCTCAGCGCATCGCCGTGGTTCACGTCTAACGCGTCGTCCTCCCTGGTTGCACGGGCGGCTCGCGCACTCCAAGTGGCTAATCCCGGCGTCCTGCCGCCCCCCCGGCGGCGTGGCGTCTTTATTCGTCGTAGCGGGCCGGCGGGAACGGCGCGCGCTCACCCTCGATCAGGAGCTCGCCCTTGTCTTCCTCGCGCCGGATCTCAGCCCGCTCTTCCTGATACTGCTCGGTGTCCCGGATGTTGGTGTCCAGCGGCGGGGTGTCGGTCGCCGGCGGTACGTCGTCGGGGTTGAACGGATCGAGACCGGCATCGACGCGTTCGTCCTCCGCCTCGTGGGCCAGCGCGTCATCATCGAGGTACTTCTCCGGCATGCCGCCGTGTACGTGGCGGTCCTTGTGAAAGAGGCCGTCGGCCTCGTCTGAATTTCGTGAACCCATGACACCTCCCGTACCCGGCCCGTTCGGCCGTATTCATGCGCGTATTCCGCTCCGGCTAACCATGCCACACCCGGGAAACCGCGCCCCGCCGCCATCGGTCTCACGGACGGGAGCCGGTCGTTTCCGGAAGAGGACGAAGGGCCCGCCCTCCGGGGTCTTCGGGCATATTCCTCCCGGGGGCGCCAGGCGGCAGGCTGGACACATGCGGACGAACGGAAACGGCCAGGTGACGGCATGCTGAAGCCGTTCGCCGACGCGCCCGGCATCTATCGCGTGATCGAACCGGCTCTGCGGGCGCCGTCGGTGTGCAACACCCAGCCCTGGTCGTTCCGGATCGTCGCGGACGACCGCATCGAACTGCGAGCCAACGTCGGCAACGGTCCCGGCCGCGGGCGCTGGGATCTGCTGCTCCATTCTCCGGCCCCCGGGCCGTGGCCCCGCGAGTACGCGATCAGCTGCGGGGCGGCCCTGATGAATCTGCGGCTGGCTTTCCGGGTGCTGGGCCATGACCCGGTGATCACGCTGGTGCCGGATCCGGTGGACGATCCGGGCCTGCTCGCGTCGGTGGAGATCATGGTCGGCCGCACGCACAAGCCGGGCTCGCTGGAACAGGAACTCTACGACGCGATCTGGCAGCGGCACACCGACCGCTGGCCGTTCAGTGATACTCCCGTCCGCCCCGGGATTCTGGTGGAGATGGAGCGCGCGGCCGCTCATGAGCACGGCTGGCTGCGCGTCCTGCACGGGCCGTTCAGCCGGCGCTGGCTCAAGGTGGCCGCTGACGCGGACGCCGCCATCGCCGCTGCCCGGGATCGCGGTAACGGCATGAATGGGGGCGGCGCGGTCCGGGACGGCAGGCACTCCACCGCGGACGGCGGCGCTCCCGACGGCGGTAACGGCGCTCCCGATGACGGTATGAGCGTCACCGGCGATGACACGGCCGGGGCGGCCCCTGCGACGTACGAGGCGCTGCTACGCCAGTTCCGGGATGAACTGGCGCAACGGACGGGTGGCAGCGACTCCGGCCATGGCATCCCTCGTACGGCCTTCGGCCCGCGCCCGGCGACGGCACATCCTCCGGTCCGGGACTTCACGCTCGGCGGTACCGAGCCGGCCGGAGGCGAGTGGGATGGTACCGAGTGGAACGGCGTCGAGTGGGTCGCCGAGCCTCGCGGGAACGGGCAAAACGGGGGGACCGCCGAGCGGGACGATGCCCGGCCGGGTGACGTTCCGCGCGAGCGCTTTGAGCGCCATCCCCAGCTGATGATGCTGTTCACCGACCGCGACGAGCCCGCTGACTGGCTCCGCGCCGGGCAGGCGCTGCAGCGGGCCCTGCTCACCGCCACCAGCCTGGGCGTGTCCGCCTCATTCCTGACCCAGCCGCTGGAACTCGCCGACCTGGCCTTCCGCTGCGACTCGCAGGACGGCCGGCTGCGTCGGCTGCCGTTCCTGGAGAGCCATCCCGGCCTGCCGCTGCACCGGCGCGCCGCCGACGCGTCCCAGCGGAGGTCCAGCAGCGCCGTAGAGCGGCGCGGTTACGCTCGCCGGCATCTGCTGGGGGCCACGCCGTGGCTGGAGGTCCCGCAGATGGTGATCCGCGTCGGCTACCCGGAGAACCAGGCCGGCAAGCCGGACATCAGCACCCCGCGCCAGGAACCCGACATCATCGACGCCCGTTCGGCTCCGCCCGTGCGCGTCACGCGCCCCCGCTCCGGACCCGCCCCCCGCTGACCCTGGCTTGACCTGTCGCGGGACGGCGTCCGAATCCCGGCATAATGGCGTGGTGCAACAGCCGGAGATCCAGGTCAGGCCCGTCGGTGATGGCGACCGCCCGACGATTGCCTGGCTCATGGTGGAGCTCTGGGGCTCCGCGTTGCAGGTCGTCCATCAGACCGTCTTCCGCCCCGCCGAACTGCCCGGGCTGATCGCCGAGCGCGCGGGCCGGCTGGTCGGGCTGCTCACTTATCACGCGAATGGCGGCGTGCTGGAGGTCGTGACGCTCAACGCGCTCGAGCGCCGCACCGGGGTGGGCACCATCCTGATGGAGGCGGCGGCGGCCGACGCCCGGCAGCAGCGCTGTCACGAGATCCGGCTGACGACCACCAACGACAACCTGGACGCGATCCGCTTCTACCAGCGGCGCGGCTTGCGGATGGTGGCCCTGCGCCCGGGTGCCGTCGATCGGGCCCGGCTCGAAAAGCCGGAGATCCCGCGGGTCGGCGACTACGGCATTCCGCTGCGCGACGAAATCGACCTCGCGCGCCGCGTATGAGAGGCCGTCCGTGGGCCGCGTATGAGAGGCCGTCTGAGCCGCGCCGTGAAGAGCGTTTGAACCGTCGCGCGCTCCTGGCCGTGTAGAAGTCCATGAGCATGCCGAAAATCCGGAAAAAGTCTGCCCGCCCAGGGCCCAGCGCGGATGATTTTACCGATGGCCGCCGTAGTGGCACTTGACGTGCCCGCTGCGGCGGGGTCCATCATGGGGAAGCAGCTACGGCCCTGCTCCTACGGACCCCTGGAAGTGCCCGGTATGAATCTCACCCCACGTATCCGGCCGTGTGCTTACGTGAACGGATGGTAATGCGTTATACAGGGGCCTAGGTGCGAGGAAGCGAGATGCTGCGAAACGACAGAGCTCAGCCCGCGGCGCCAGCCGTTCCCGGTCGGCTCGCCCGCGGTCTTAGTGCTTTCCGGCGTGCTCCGCTTCCGCTGAAGATCGGCCTGATCGTCCTGGCCATCATTCTCTGCGGGCCGGAGATCGGCATCGTTCTCCTCGCGGCCATGGCCTACGCCGTGTACGCGGTGATCAAGGGACGTCGCAGCCTGATCGCCTCGCTGTCGGTCGCCGTCTGGGGACTGGTCGGGGCCGGACTCGCCGGGGCCAGCACATCCTGGCTCTACCTCCTGCTTATCCTGCCGTTCGTCGTCGCCATCGCCGCCCATGCGGGCCCGCTGGCGCGCTGGCACGTGCCCTGCCGGACGGTGGCCTGGGCGCTGGTGTGGTCGATCCCGGTCGGTGTCGGGGCCCTGCGCGGCTGGCCCGCCGAACCGTTCATCGGCGTCGCCGCCGCGTGGCTGATCGCCTGCATCGTCCTCCTCTGGCGCCTGGCCAAGGGGTCGCAGGAGGCGCATCTCTACGGCGCTGAGGCGGCCCGCGGCACCGGAGCGCACGGCCCGCCGGGTACCGGGAGGGGCGCACCGAACGGCGCGTACGGCGTCCGGGCCCAGGCGGCCGCCGCCCCGCATGACCCCTCCGCCCGCGACCAGGCGACCATCGAGCCACTGCCGGACATCTCGGTGGCCGAGGCGATGGCCGAGCTGGAGAAGATGATCGGTCTGGCCCCGGTCAAGGACCAGGTCCGGTCGATCGCCGCCTCCATCGAGGCCGCCCGGCGCCGGGCCATCGCCGGCGTCGTCACCGAAAAGCCCATGCGCCATTTTGTCTTCCTGGGGCCTCCCGGCACCGGGAAGACGACCGTCGCCCGAGTGGTCGCGAAAATCTTCTACGCCTTTGGCCTGCTGGACAAGCCCACGGTGGTGGAAGCGCATCGCGCGGACCTGGTCGGGGAGTATCTCGGCGCCACCGCGATAAAGACCAATGAGCTGATCGACTCCGCCCTGGGCGGGGTGCTTTTTATCGACGAGGCGTACAGCCTGGTCAATGAGGGTGACGGCCAGAGCGACCGGTTCGGTATCGAGGCCGTTCAGGCGCTGCTCAAGCGAGCCGAAGATGACCGGGAGAACCTGATCATCATCCTGGCCGGTTACGAGAAGCAGATGGAGACGTTTCTCGGCTCGAATCCGGGCCTGGCCTCGCGCTTCGCCACCAGGATCAAGTTCTCCAGCTACGCGCCCGCCGAACTGCTGGCTCTGGCCGAGTCGCTGCTGGAGCGGCGCAGCGAGAACCTCGACGCCGACGCACGGCCCGCCCTGTGGCGCATGCTGGAGGACGTGGGGCGCCGCCGGCTGACCGACGAGCTGGGCAACGGGCGGTTCATCCGCAGCCTGCTGGAGAAGACGGGACAGGCCCGGGACGTCCGGGTGATGACCACGGGCGCCGAACCGGGGCCCGAGGAGCTGGTCACGATCCAGGCCGGTGACCTTCAGCGGGCCTTCGCCGAGCTGACCTCCCGGCTGCGCGGCTACACCGACACGCCGACCCTGGAGAGCGCGTTCGCCGAGCTGGACGAGCTGATCGGCCTGGAGCCCGTCAAACAGCAGGTCCGGGCGATCGCGGCCCAGCTCCAGGTCGCCAAGCTACGGGGGCGGCAGGGCCTGACCAGCCAGCCACCGACCCGGCATTTCGTCTTTATGGGGCCGCCGGGCACCGGTAAGACCACGGTGGCGCGCGTCCTCGGGCGCATTTTCGCGGCCCTGGGCCTGCTGGTTCGCCCCGAAGTGATCGAGGCCCAGCGCGCCGATCTGGTCGGCGAGCATCTCGGTGCGACCGCGATCAAGACCAGCAAGCTGGTGGATTCCGCCCTCGGCGGGGTGCTGTTCATCGACGAGGCGTACTCGCTGCATAACGAGGGCTACTCCGGTGGCGACGCGTTCGGCGCGGAGGCTGTGCAGACGCTGCTCAAGCGCGCCGAGGACGACCGTGACCGGCTCGTGGTCGTCCTCGCCGGCTACCCGGCCGACATGGACCGGTTCCTGCGCAGCAACCCCGGGCTGGCCTCCAGGTTCAGTACCCGGATCGAGTTTCCCAGCTACTCGCCGCAGGATCTGGCCGACATCACCGCCCTGCTCGCGGAGCAGGCCGGCGACGCGTTCGACGCCGACGCGGTGCACGTACTCGGCCAGATCTTCAGGCACGCGGGCGGGGTGCAGCGGCGGATCAACGAGCTGGGCAACGGGCGGTTCGCCCGCTCCCTGTTCGAGCGCGCGTGCGCCCACCGTGACGTCCGCGTGGTGCGCCTGGGCGAGGCGGCAACAGCCGAGGATCTGACCACCGTGACCGCCGACGACCTTCGGTCCGCCTATCGCGAGCTGGCCGGCGACCAGGCGGCCGGCTTCACCAGCCCGGAACCATAGTCCGGGCCCGGATCAGCCGCCAGATCCGTCCGGCAGGCCGAAGCCGCCCCCGCCGGGAGTCTCGATCACGAAGACGTCTCCGGCGGCGGCCTGAACCGAATCGCAGCCGCGCATCGGTGTCACGGAACCATCCGGGTGCGCCATCCAGTGGCGCCCGAGCGCGCCCGGCGAACCGCCTGCCATTCCGAACGCGGGGACGCGGCGGTGTCCGCTGAGCGTCGTGACCGTCATCGGCTCGAGAAAGCGAAGCCGCCGCACCCCGCCGTTCCCGCCGCGCCAGCGTCCCTCCCCGCCGCTGCCGTGCCGGATCTCGTACGACTCCAGCCGCACCGGGTAACGCCATTCGAGGACTTCGGGGTCGGTGAGCCGCGAGTTGGTCATCTTCGTCTGCACCACATCGGTCCCGGCGAACCCGTCGCCAGCGCCTGACCCGCTGGCCACCGTCTCGTAGTACTGGTACCGCGCGTTGCCGAACGTCACGTTGTTCATCGTTCCCGATCCTTCGGCCATGACGCCCAGCGCCGCGTACAGCGCCCCGGTGACAGCCTGCGAGGTCTCCACGTTGCCGGCCGCGACGGCCGCCGGGTACTCCGGCGACAGCATCGTGCCCGGCGGGATGATCACGTTGATCGGCTTCAGGCACCCGGAGTTCAGCGGGATGTCGTCGTCCACCAGCGTGCGGAACACGTACAGTACCGCCGCCATGGCGACCGAGGACGGCGCGTTGAAGTTGTCGCTGAGCTGGGCCGAAGTCCCCGTGAAGTCGACCTCCGCTGTCCTGGCCACGCGGTCGACGCGTACCGCAACCCGGATCACCGCGCCGTTGTCCATCTCGTAGGCGTAATCGCCGTCCGTCAGCGCCGTGATAACCCGCCGGACCGCCTCGGCCGCGTTGTCCTGGACGTGTCCCATGTAGGCGCGTACTACGTCCAGCCCGAAATGCCGGACCATGCGCTGCAGTTCCTGGATGCCCTTCTCGTTGGCGGCGATCTGGGCGCGCAGGTCGGCGATATTGGTGACGGGATCGCGTGACGGGTACTCGGCGCCGGTGAGGAGGCGGATCGTCTCCGCCTCCCGCAGCGTCTCGTGATCGACCAGCAGCCAGTTGTCGATCAGCACGCCCTCTTCCTCGACGCGCCGGCTGAACGCGGGCATCGACCCGGGGGAAATGCCGCCTATTTCCGCGTGGTGCCCGCGTGAGGCGACGTAGAACCATATGCCGGGTGTCTTCCCCTCCGTCGCCCTCCCGCCCTCTTCGAACACGGGGGTGACCACGGTGACGTCCGGGAGATGCGTCCCGCCATGGTAGGGATCGTTGAGCACGTAGACGTCACCGGGCTTCATGCGTCCTTCATTGCGGTCCATCACCGCCTTGATGGACTCGCCCATGGAGCCGAGGTGCACCGGGATGTGCGGGGCGTTGGCGATCAGGCCGCCGTCGGTGTCGAAGATCGCGCAGGAGAAGTCCAGCCGCTCCTTGATGTTGACTGAATGGGCGGTGGACTGCAGCCGGACCCCCATCTGCTCGGCGACCGACATGAACAGGTTGTTGAAGATCTCCAGCATGACCGGATCGGCCCCGGCGAGCGCGGATGGGGAGGCCAGAGGGGTCGGGGAGGCCAGAGGGGATGGGGAGGCCAGAGGGGGGCCGGCGGCCGGCTGCGCCGTTACCCGGGATAGCAGCAGATCCGAGCGCTCCGTCACGACCGCCCGCCAGCCGGGCTCGACGATGGTCGTGGCCAGGTCCTCCGCGATGATCGCCGGCCCGTCGACCGCCTGCCCCGGCCGCAACCCGTCCCGCCGGAACAGTCCCGCCTGCGCCCACACGCCCCCGGTGAACATCCGGACCTGGTTTTCCGGCCGCGCGGCCTCGCCGTCGCCGCCACTGGCGCCGGTGCCGGCCAGGCTTGCCATCTGTTCCGCCGCCATTTCCGCCGGCCGGGCGGTGGCATCACCTCCGCCCCCGTTCTCGTGCGTACCGATGACCTCAACGGAAACAGCTTCCGCCACGACGGTCTTGTCCGGCATGAGGAAGGAGAAGCGGCGCCGGTATGCCTGTTCGAAAGCGCTCATCATGTCGGCGTGGGGGCCGATGGGGATGGGAATGGGCGTGTCGGTGCCGTCATAGCGGAGGTGGGCGCGGCACTCGGCGCGTATCCGGTCCGCCGGGACGCCCTCGGCGAGCAGTTCGGCGCGGGCCTCGGCTTCCAGCGGCGCAAGTACGGCGGGCAGCCCGGCGAGCAGTTCCGCGGACAGCGGTGCCTCCACCGCGGTCTCGCGCATCGCGATGATGTCCGCGAGCCCGAGCCCGTATGCGGCCAGCACCCCCGCGAGGGGATGGATGAGCACCCTGGTCATGCCGAGGGCGCCGGCCACTGCGCAGGCGTGCTGGCCGCCCGCCCCCCCGAAGGTGGACAGCACGTACCGGGTGATGTCGTAGCCGCGCTGCACGGAGATCTTCTTGATCGCGTTGGCCATGTTCTGCACGGCGATCTCGAGGAACCCGGCGGCGACCTGCTCGGGGCCGCGCCGGTCGCCGGTCGCCTCCCCGATCTCGCGGCTCAGCGACGAGAACAGTGAGCTGGTGACCTCGGTGTCGAGCGGCTGGTCGCCGGTCTCGCCGAACACCCGGGGGAAATGCCCGGCCTGGATGCGGCCGAGCAGCAGGTTGGCGTCGGTGACGGTAAGCGGGCCGCCACGCCGGTAGCACGCGGGCCCGGGGTGCGCTCCGGCCGAATCCGGCCCGACCCGGTATCTGCTGCCGTCGAAGTGCAAAATGGAGCCGCCGCCGGCGGCCACGGTGTGGATGGAAAGCATCGGTGCCCGCATCCGGACCCCGGCTACCTGTGTTTCGTACTGCCGCTCGAACTCCCCGGCGTAGTGCGACACGTCGGTAGAGGTGCCGCCCATGTCGAATCCGATCACCCGGGCGAAGCCGGCCGCGGCGGCGGTGCGTGCCATCCCCACGATGCCGCCGGCCGGCCCCGACAGAATCGAGTCCTTGCCGCGGAAGCTGGCCGCGTCGGTGAGGCCGCCGTTGGACTGCATGAACAGCAGCCGGACGCCGCCCAGCTCATCAGCCACCTCGTCCACGTAGCGGCGCAGGATCGGTGACAGGTAGGCATCCACGACCGTGGTGTCGCCGCGCGACACCAGCTTCATCAGCGGACTCGTCTCGTGCGACTCGCTGACCTGGGTGAATCCGATCTCCCTGGCGAGCTGGCCGATTCTCATCTCGTGTTCCGGGTACCGGTAGCCGTGCATGCACAGCACCGCCACGGAGCGGAACCCGTCCGCGTAGGCGGCGGACAGTTCACCCGCTACCGCGTCCTCGTCGAGGGGTACAAGGATGTCGCCGTGGGCGCTGACCCGCTCTCCGGCCTCGATCACCCGCTCGTACAGCAGTTCGGGCAGCACGATCTGCCGGTCGAAGATGCGCGGCCGATTCTGGTAGGCGATCCGCAACGCGTCACGGAAACCCGCGGTGATCACCAGCACGCATCGCTCGCCCGTGCGCTCCAGCAGGGCGTTCGTCGCGACCGTGGTACCCAGCCGGACCGCGCCGATCTGGTCCGCCGGGACTGGTTCCGACGGGCCGACGCCGGCCAGCTCCCGGATCCCGGCCACGGCGGCGTCCCGGTACGCGCGCGGATTCTCCGACAGCAGCTTGTGCGCGGCAAGCGTCCCGTCGGGCCGCCGCGCCACGATATCGGTGAACGTGCCGCCCCGGTCAATCCAGAACTCCCACCGGCCGCCCACCCGGTCAGGGTATCCCGCGGCCGCCCACCCGGTTTCAGTCCCCGTGCTCCGGGGTGAGGTTGCGCAGCGCGGCGGCCAGGGCCACGCGGTCATCGCCGGCCGCCTCGATCACGTCCATCAGCACGTGCAGCACCAGGTGCCGGTCCTGGTCCGCGTCGAGCAGGCGCTGCGCGGCCTCCCAGAGCGACGGCGGGTCACCGCGCCAGAGCCGGTCGGCCAGGTCCAGGTGCTGCTCGAGATGACGGTCGCCGGGGGCAGAGTCCTCGTGCGCGGCCGCGAGCAGGGCCCGGCGCCCGTCCGGGTCCGCGGGGTCGAGAGTAGCCAGCTCGACGCCGCCCACCCGGCCGTGCAGCAGCGGGAACGCGAACGCCCGCCGGGGCAGCGCCTCCAGGTCGCTGTCCGGGAGCAGCCGCGCGACCAGAGCCGAATCGAGGCCGAACTCCGCCGGGTCGCGGTACGCCCGGCCGAACGGGCCCATCGCATTGAAGACCGCGTCGAGGGTGTCGCTGACCGTCTTGTCGTCGAGGCCGCGGCGCCGTCCCGCCCAGCGGACCCAGGCCAGCAGCACGTGCGGCATCGCCTCCTGCTCCTCCGGCAGGAGCATGACCTTGCGCGGCAGCCAGTTCAGCAGGAACGTCTCGACCTTGACCGGGCTCATCCGCAGCGGCCGGCCGAAGTCCTGGTCGCAGCCGTAGTCGATGATCCGGTCGGCGCAGCGGCTGGCCGAGCTGCGGTCCGACAGGTCCTCCGCCTCATCCGAGGCGAGGAATTCCGCCGCCAGCATGGCGCGGCGGTCCTTGCTCCACGGCCGGCGCTTGGCGGTGCTGCCGCCCGGGCCGACCTGTCCCACCGGCCCGGCGGTCCCGGCGGGCCGGCCGGAAACCGCGGCGGGGGGGAGGGCTCGGATCCGCGCCCGGATGAACGCGTGGTACGAGGCGAACGACTCGCTGACGGGGGGATTGGCGGCCGCGTCGGTCTCCGCGAGCGCGGCCTCGAGCATGCGCCGCGCCATCGGCGCGTCCAGCGGCTTGAAGCCGCTCCGGTCGCCCTCGCCGTCCGGCTTGCGGCAGAGCTCCAGCAGCTTGGTCACCTGGGACGTGACCCAGCCGTCCCGGATCATCCCGTCGGCGTTGTAGTCCACCACCGTGACCAGCGCGTGCGGTTCGGTGCCGCCGTAGCTGAAGACGCACACCACCTCGTCGGTGTCGCCATAGAGGTCGCTGTTCACGTAGCAGTCCGACCCGGTGACCGCGCCCAGGTGCTGCGCCCAGTTAGGGCTGCGGACCCCTCGCTCCATCAGCTCCAGCGCCGCCTGCTCGGCCTTGGAGGCCTGCCGCGGCGTGCCCAGGCAGGCGATGCCCGACAGCAGCGCGAGCGCGGCCGGGCTGCTGCGCCGCGCGGCGTAATCGACCAGCGCCTCGCCGACCAGCCGTTCGACATCGGCCGCCCGCGTGCTGTCGCCGCGCTGTCCCCACCAGGTGCCGAGCAGCTCACTCACCATCAGCTCCGCATCCAGCGGACTTCGTACCGCGAGGAGCTCGCGCGCGGCGCGGAGCAGTTCATCGAAGAGCGCGTTCGGGGGAGCGGCCCCCGTGACGGGTTCCTGGCCGCTGCCTCCGCCGGGAGATGGGCTGCGTCGTCGGCTCTGCGGACTCACCTTGATAGCCTCTCAGATCTGTATATGTGGACGCTACGCTACGGTGGAATGCCCGCTGTAGTTTCGGGCAGAATCGGCGTGTTGCGCCTGGTGCCCGGAACCGTAGGCACTGAGGTCACGGTTGCCCCTAGTGTCCTCCTCGTCACATCGCCGTCACTGGCATCAGGTATAGCTACCTGGCCGCGCCGGTGCCGGGAATGTGGCAGGCTTGTCTGAATAACTGCTGCGAATAGCCGCCGTGTCGGCGGCCGTCCAGGGACGATAGAGGAAACGGCCGTGGCACGGGTACGACTCCGCTCGCCGTGACCGTACCGGGAACTGCCGGCACCACAACGTTTGGCACGTGTGGGCGACGAGGGAGCAGGAAGGAGCCGCCGATGGCAGGTCGGTGCATGAGGCACCGGTGCCCGCGGTGAGCACGGACACGTCCGTGCCCCCGCCGCGCCTGTCCGAGCTGGACACGGCGGACGCCGCGCTGCTCGACATGCTGCTCCGCGAGGCGCCGATCGGATTCGCCCTGCTCGGTCCCGACCTCTGCTTCCGCCGGGTCAACGACACACTGGCCCGGTGGCACGGTCATGACCCGGGAGATCATATCGGGCAACTGCCGTCCGACGTCTGGCCGCCCGGGTTCGCGGCCCAGGCCGAGTCGTCCGCCCGCCGGGTGCTGGCCCAGGACGAGCCCGTGTTCACGGCCCATCAGTTCGCCGTGCCGCCCGCGCGCGTCCCCGGGCCGTCCGTACCGGCTCAGGGCGAGGCCCCGGCCCAGGACGGTCCCGCCCAGGGCGACGGTGCCCCTCAGGACGCGGCCGCCCCGGCCGACGTGACCTCCCGGCAGCCCGCGCACTGGGCCCTGTCCTGGTTCCCCTCGCACGACGAGCAGGGGCACATCACCGGTGTGGTGCTGATCGCGGTCGACGTCACGAGCCGTCAGCTTTCCGAGGAGGCCATCCGGCGCAGCGAGGAGCGGTATCGCTCCCTGGTCCAGGGCGGCGCGCAGGTCGTCTGGGTCGCGAACGCCGACGGTGCGATCACCGAGGACTGTCCCGAATGGCGGTACGTCACCGGGCAGACCGAGCAGCAGTACGTGGGCAGCGGCTGGCTGGACGTGATCCACTCCGAGGACCGGGACCGGGTCGAGCGCGGCTGGCAGGAGTGCGTCAAGTCCGGCAAGACCTTCGACGACCGCTACCGGGTCCGGACCCGGGCCGGCTCGTACCGCCACTACGACGTCCGTGCCGTGCCGGTCGAACGGGCCGGGAAGATCATCGAGTGGGTCGGTGCCAGCACCGACGTCACCGGCCAGCGCGAGGCCGAGGAGATGCGCGGCCGGCTGACCGAGCAGCTGTCGGCGGCCGCGCTGCGCACCGCGCGGCTGCAGCAGGCCACGTCGATGCTGGCCGAGGCGCTGACGGTGGAGCAGGTCGTCGAGGTGATCACCGAGGTGGGCCGCACCGCGATCGGCGCGCAGCGGTCGGCCGTGGCGCTGCTGGACGGCGGCCGGCTGCGGGTGATCAACCCGGCCGGCATGCCCCCGGGGCAGTCCGCCGCGCACCGCGACATCCTGCTGGACAGCCCGGGCCTGATGACCCGGGCGATCGCCACCCGCCGCCCGGTGCTGGCCGAGGACACCGGCGCGCTGCGCCAGCTGCTGGAAGACGCCCCGATCGAGATCGTCGCGGGCGAAGACGAACGGTCCTGGGTGGGGCTGCCGCTGCTGGCGGCCGGAGCGCCGCTGGGCGCCCTGCGGTTCTCCTTCGGCCGCCCGCGCAAGATCACCGAGGAGGAGCGCGTCTTCCTCGAAGCGCTCGCCGGGCAGTGCGCCCTGGCCGTCGAGCGCGCGGCCATGTACGAGCGGGAGCACACGACGGCGGAAACGCTGCAGCGCAGCCTGCTGCCGGACCAGCTGCCCCTGGTGCCGGGCCTGGTCATGGAGGCGCGATACCTGCCGGTCACGCGGAACATGGAGATCGGCGGCGACTGGTACGACGCATTCCGGCTCCCGGACGGGCGGCTGGCCGTCGCGGTGGGCGACGTCATGGGCAAGGGGCTGACCGCCGCGGCGGGCATGGGCCGCGTACGCAACGCGCTGCGCGCGCTCGCGCTGACCGATCCGCGGCCCGCGGCCGTGCTGACCGGTCTGGACCGCCTGTTCAGCGCCACCGAGCTGGAGGAGCAGGTCACCACGGTCGCGTACCTGGTCATCGACCCGGTGACCGGTGACGGGCTGATGGGCAGCGCGGGGCACCTGCCGGTGCTGCGGCTGGGCCTGGACGCCGAGCCCTTCCTGGACGAGACCGAAGCCGGAACGCCCCTGGGCTGGCCCAGCCCGCGGCAGCAGCACCCGTTCCGGCTGCCGCCCGGCAGCACCGCGGTGCTTTATTCCGACGGCCTGGTCGAGAACCGGATTCGCGGCCTGGACACGGGCCTGAGCGAGCTGGTGGCGGTGGCGGCCCGCGCCCGCAGCAGCGTGGTGGGCCACCCCGAACGGCTGCTCAGCTACCTGGTCGACGCAATGCTGGCGGGTCACGAGCAGGACGACGACGTGACCGTACTTGTCCTGCACGTTCCCGCACGGGAGATCGCGTCATGACGGCGGCGGGAAACACAGCAGGAAACGCGGTGGGGAATAGCGCGCGGCCGGTATGCGTCGCATCTGTGCGGCCCCGCGGATACTGGTTTTCGTGCCCTGTCATGTACAAGTCATCCTCGGCCGCCGCCTATGGTTGTGTGAGTAGGGAGGCAGAATGGCTGCTCCCGCGCCCAGCGCGGATGTCGGCCTGGGCCAACGGCTCCCGGTCGGCGGCTCATCCTGTTTACCGGCTCGCTCCATGCATCCGGACCCTCGCGGGAGGACCTGATTCTCGCTATACGCACGCAGGAAAGGCGCCGATACTGGCTGCCAGCCCGGCATGCTGGCCGCTTCGGGCGGCTAGGCACGTCGCTATTCAGCGAAGGAAGGGGTGACCGTGGTGGTGCGCGCTGACTCCGCAGCGCGGAAGCGCTCCCGGACGTCGTCAGGGCAGGACACGCGGGTTCCCGCGGACCGGCACGGACCGGGGCCGGCGGCGGTGAACGGCCGCGGCAACGGTGACGGCGTGCAGGTTGCGGGCACCGGCCTGACCGGTGGCGAGGTCGCCGTGGTCGATCTGGACGACGCGGATGGCCTTCCCGACAGCCTGGACGAGGGCGTCGACGTGGAAAACTTCGATGAGCTGTCCGTGGAAGACGTCGAGATAGACGTCGAGATAGCGGCCGTAGAGCTCGACGAGGCCGACGGGACGGACGACCCCGGCGCCGAAGGGCCCGAGGACGCCGCCGACGAGGAACCGGACGCGGCCGTCGCCGTGGCTGCCGCTCCGGCCGCCCCCGCCGCTGGTGCCCCGGCCAAGCCGGCCGCCGAGGACAAGGAAGGCGACGACGAGACCTTCGTCTTCGGTGACGACGACGACGATCTCCCGGCCGCGCAGGTTGCGGTGGCCGGTGCCACCGCCGACCCGGTCAAGGACTACCTGAAGCAGATCGGCAAGGTACCGCTCCTCAACGCCGAGCAAGAGGTCGAGCTGGCCAAGCGGATCGAGGCGGGCCTGTTCGCCGAGGAGAAGCTGGCCGAGGATCTCCGGCTGAACCCGGACCAGCGCATCGACCTGGAATGGATCGCCGAGGACGGCCGCCGCGCCAAGAACCACCTGCTCGAGGCGAACCTGCGCCTGGTCGTCTCGCTGGCCAAGCGCTACACCGGCCGCGGCATGCTCTTCCTCGACCTGATCCAGGAAGGCAACCTCGGTCTCATCCGTGCGGTCGAGAAGTTCGACTACACCAAGGGATACAAGTTCTCCACCTACGCGACCTGGTGGATCCGGCAGGCGATCACCCGTGCCATGGCCGACCAGGCCCGGACGATCCGTATCCCCGTGCACATGGTCGAGGTCATCAACAAGCTGGCCCGCGTACAGCGGCAGATGCTCCAGGACCTCGGCCGTGAGCCGACCCCGGAGGAGCTGGCGGCCGAGCTCGACATGACCCCCGAAAAGGTCATCGAGGTCCAGAAGTACGGCCGGGAGCCGATCTCGCTGCACACACCGCTCGGTGAGGACGGCGACAGTGAGTTCGGGGACCTGATCGAGGACTCCGAGGCCATCCAGCCGGGTGAAGCGGTGAGCTTCACCCTGCTCCAGGAGCAACTGCATTCGGTGCTCGACACGCTGTCGGAACGGGAGGCTGGCGTGGTCTCCATGCGCTTCGGGCTCACCGACGGCCAGCCCAAGACCCTGGACGAGATCGGCAAGGTCTACGGGGTGACGCGGGAGCGAATCCGCCAGATCGAGTCGAAGACCATGTCCAAGCTGCGGCACCCGTCGCGGTCCCAGGTCCTACGGGACTATCTGGACTGACGTCCCGCGGCGCGCCCCCCGGCACACACCGGGGGCGCGCGCCGCACCCGGGCAACGGCCAGGGGCCGGATCGAGCTTCTCGCTCGATCCGGCCCCTGGCCTTTTAACCTTGCTTATAACCGCGCCCGCTACGAGTCTCCCGGCTCGGGCGGGCGCGCGTTCCCGCTGCCCGGGCTTACGGTCCGCCGGGCAGGTACGGGTGCTGACGGCTCCGGCAGCAGCCCTTTAGTTGGAGGGTTCTGATAGCCGCTGTGTCTCATCCTGAATTTCGCTGGCCACCTTCGCGAGCGCTTCGGCGTGCTCGCGACCGTGGTGGGCGCAAAAAAGCAGTTCCCGCGCACTGGGGAGCATGACGCGGACGTACGCCTGGGCGCCGCAGCGGTCGCACACGTCCGCAGCCGTGAGCGGCTGGGTGGGGGCTAGAGCTCCGGTCAACGTCGCCTTCCTCGCTGTGCTTCGTGCCTCCGGCTTCCGTATCCGGCTGGCTTAGTGATCTGCGCTGTACCTACAGCACAGCACAACACTTACCCATGCGTCAGCCTTCCCCTCCTGGCGGCGCGTACGCCGACAGCGAAAGACCCGGTCCTAAATCACATTGAGGTGCTCCCGCCGGGACGTGCGGCGTGCCAGGGGACAGCATCCAGCGCGGCGGGCTACCCTGCGAGGGAGTGCCGCAATCCCCGCGGTGCCCAGTGAAGGAGATTTGCCGCCCGTGACCACCCTTGCCGCCGCTGCACAGGCTAATTCAACGGCTACTTCACCGGCCGCGGCGACTGCTGCCCCTGACGCCTATACCGCCCGGCATCTTTCCGTTCTCGAGGGCCTGGACGCGGTCCGCAAACGGCCCGGAATGTACATCGGCTCGACCGACGGCCGCGGGCTCCAGCACTGCCTGTGGGAGATCTTCGACAACTCTGTAGACGAGGCGCTGGCCGGGCACTGCTCCCGGATCGAGGTCGTGCTGCACGCCGATGGCTCCGCCGAGATACGTGACAACGGCCGCGGCATTCCTGTCGACGTCGAGCCCAAGACCAAGCTCACCGGCGTCGAGCTGGTCATGACCCGGCTGCACGCCGGGGGCAAGTTCGGCGGCGGCTCCTACACGGCCTCCGGCGGCCTGCACGGCGTCGGGGCCTCCGTGGTCAACGCCCTGGCCTCGCGCCTGGACATCGAGGTGGACCGGGACGGCCACACCTGGGCAGCCAGCTTCCGCCGCGGCGTCACGGGGGAGTTCACGGACCACGGCGAGCCCGGCCCGGGGGCCAGTTTCACCCGTCGGGCGGGCCTGCGCCAGGTCCGCCGCGTGGCGAAGAAGGTCACCGGCACTCGCACCCGGTTCTGGCCCGACAAGCAGGTCTTCGTGCGCGACGCGCGGTTCAGTTTCACCGCGATCACCGAACGCGCCCGGCAGACCGCCTACCTCGTGCCCGGCCTCGCCATCAGCGTCCGTGATGAGCGTCCGGCCGCTCCCTCCGGCGCCGACAATTCAAGCACCACCAGCACCACCGGCCCCCGCGAGGTCGAGTTCCGTTTCGACGGCGGCATCAGCGAGTTCTGCGAGCACCTGGCGTCCGGTGAGCCGGTCACCGACGTGCTTCGCCTGGTCGGCTCGGGCAACTTCACCGAGACCGTGCCGGTCCTCGACGACCGCGGGCACATGACGCCGACGGAGGTCGAGCGCGAGCTCGAGGTCGACGTGGCGGTGCAGTGGACGGCCAGCTACGAGAGCGCCACCCGGTCGTTCGTCAACGTGATCGCCACCCCGCACGGCGGTACGCACGTGTCCGGCTTCGAGCGCGCCATGGTCCGCACGCTGAACGAGCAGCTCCGCGCGGCCCGCCTGCTGAAGAACGGCGAGGAGCCCGTCACCAAGGAGGACGTGCTCGAGGGCATCACCGCGATCGTCACCGTCCGGCTGCCCGAGCCGCAGTTCGAGGGGCAGACCAAGGAGGTACTGGGGACCCCGGCCGCGTCCCGGATCGTGGCCCAGGTGGTCTCGGCGAGCCTGAAGGCCTTCTTCGAGGCCCGCACCCGGGCCGGCAAGCAGCAGGGCCGTTCCCTGCTGGAGAAGATCATCTCGGCCGCGAAAGCCCGGGTGGCCGCGCGCGAGCACCGCGACAACCAGCGCCGCAAGTCCGCGCTGGCCAGTTCGTCGCTGCCGGCGAAGCTGGTGGACTGCCGCACCGCGGACGACCGCAGCGAGCTGTTCATCGTCGAGGGCGATTCGGCGCTCGGCACGGCTAAGCTCGCGCGGAACTCGGAGTTCCAGGCCCTGCTGCCAATCCGCGGGAAGATTCTCAACGTGCAGAAGGCGTCGCTCGCCGACATGCTGAAGAACACCGAGTGCGCGTCGATCATCCAGGTCATCGGGGCCGGTTCCGGCTCGGCGTTCAACCTGGACGCGGCGCGGTACCAGCGGGTCATCTTCATGTCCGACGCGGACGTGGACGGCGCGCACATTCGCACCCTGCTGCTCACCCTGTTCCACCGCTACCTGCGGCCGCTGCTCGACGCGGGCCGGGTGTTCGCCGCGGTGCCCCCGCTGCACCGCATCGAGCTGTCCAGCCCCCGCAAGGGCCAGCAGAAGTACACCTACACGTACTCCGACGCGGAGCTGCGCCGTGTGCTGCTGGACCTGGAGCGCCGCGGCCAGCGCTGGAAGGAACCGATCCAGCGGTACAAGGGCCTCGGCGAGATGGACGCGGGCCAGCTCGCGGAGACGACCATGGACCCGCAGCGCCGCTCCCTGCGCCGGATCATGATCGAGGACGCCACGGTGGCGGGCGAGATGTTCAGCCTGCTGATGGGCTCCGAGGTCGCCCCGCGCCGCGACTTCATCGTCGGCGGCGCCGCCGAACTCGACCCTTCCCGCATCGACACCTGACCCGCCCCGCCCCCGGGTACCTGCCCCGCCCCCGAGCCCAAGTCCCACGTTCCCCCGGCACCCCGCGAGCTACGCGCCCCTCAGGGCCACCTGGCCCGCGGCTGACCCCTCCGGCGCTTGGGCCGCGGGCCGGCCGGGCGGGAGCATCCCGGTCGGCCCGCGGCGGGTCGGCAACCGTTCCGTGCCGACGGACCAGCGGCGTCTCAGCTACCCGTTCGGCTGAGCGGGCAGCGCGGCGGACCCCTGCGTGCCCGGGGTCCCGTGCGACTTCCCGCCCATGTTCGGGCAGTTGTGCGTCGGCTTTGTCGTCGGCTTGGATGACGGCGACGTAGACGGTGTGGCGGCCGTCGTAGACGCCGACGTCGACGGACTGCTGTGCGTGGCCGCGATGGCCACCGTGGCCGCGCCCGCCCCCATTCCTCCGGCGAGGACGGCGGTGATAACGGCGCGACGGAGCAGTACGCCCCTTGCGGACGGCATAAGTGCCTCCCTTCCCCAGTGAGCCGCCATTCGGCCCTCTGTGAGATGAAGAATCAGCAACGTGCCTGGCCGTAACCCCCTGCTCCGCTCTCAGAGCCCTCTCAGCTCTCGCTCCCGTCTGCCCTGCGCTCCTCCAGAGCCGATAACCCATCGCCCCTGGAACGCCCGGCTGGTACCGTCCCCGGCGGTGAGCGATCAATGAGCCGGCCCTGGCTCCGGATGGACCTGGCGCCGCTCGTCGCGTTCGCCCTCTACGGCGGCGTCCTCTGTATCGGCGCCGCCGGTCTCGTCCGTCTTGCGGTTCCCTCGTTCACCGCGTACCTGAGCCCGGCACCTGATCCGGCGGGGATTCCCCCGGACGGCTGATGCGGCTGCGATGCCCCTGGTCAGGGAGTGCGTTTCAGGCTCCGGCTGAGCAGGAGGACGATGAGGCAGAGCAGGCCGATCCACGGCCAGGGGCCGAGGGACCACATCAGGGCGTGCCCGACGAAGAACGCGACCGTGATGGCCAGGATCAGCAGCAGGCCGCGGTGGATCCGGGGCCGCGGGCGAGGGCCTTCCGTCACCTCGGTCCGGCCGGGGCCCTCCGTGGCGGGCAGGTCGTCGAACAGCCCGCTCAGGTCGCGGTAGGTCCTGGCGTGCATCGCCTGATCGAGGCGCTGGTCGAACTCGGCCTGGTCCAGCCGCCCGTCCCCGTAGTGCTGGGCCAGCAGGTCCGCGACCTCGGTGCGCTCGGCGTCCGAGACCCGCAGATCGGCGTAGCCGGAGCGGCGGCGGCCTACGGTCAGGAGCCAGGCCGGGGTGCGAGCCTGCGACATATCGGTGGCCTCCATCGTCAGCGCGAGCGTGCGGAGAAGGACTGGATGAGCTCGCTGGCGATCGACTGCGTGGCGCCCTCATCGGGAATCAGCAGCCAGCCGGCCAGGTAGATGGGCACCCCGGCGCCGCCCATCACCGTGAGCACGGCCAGGATGATCCGGACGACGGTCACGTCGGCGCGAAGGTAGCGGGCGATGCCGGCGGCGACTCCGGCCAGCATCCGGTCCTCGAACGGCCGGAACAGCGGTATTGACCGGGTGGATGTGTGTGCTTCCTGGCCCGCGGCGCCCCGGTCGCTGTCCTGCGGGTGGGTGGTGGTGGTATCCATGCCTCCAGCTTGCTGCCGCGAAGCCGCGCGGGGTATTGGGAAGACCCGCCATCGGTCCCCCATCATGCGCGGGCCGGATGGGGGATCGCCCCCATAGTCGGCGGAGGGCTGACCGCGCCATGATGGACGGGTGGACATACCACCAGCCGGCTCGCCCGGCCCCGACGCCGGCCCCGGTGTCAGGCCGGGCCACCGGCTCGCCTGGCGCCGTGCGGCCACGCTGTGGGCCCACGGCCCCGCGGGCAGCGGGCCGTTGCGGCGGGCGCGCCAGGATCGCCTGGTTGGCGGGGTAGCGGCCGGACTAGCCGCCCGAACGGGCCGGGACGTCATGGTCATCCGGCTGCTTTTTGTGCTGGCCACCCTGCTGAGCGTGGGCGTGGCGATCTACGTCGTCGCCTGGCTGCTCGTGCCGATGGAGGGCGAGGACGGCAGCATTGCGATCAAGGCGCTGACCGACGGGCGCGGTCTGGCACTGGCCGCGGGTCTCGGGTCACTGCTGGTCATCTTGCTCGTCATTGTCTCCGTGCTCGGCGCCGGCTGGCTGGGCAACCTGGCCTGGCCACTGGTCATCGGTGTCGCCGGAGTGGCGCTGATCTGGAGGAACGCTTCCGCGGACGAGCAGATCATGCTACGGCGGCTGGCGGAGCCGCTGCTGGGGCGGCCCCGGCCGGGCAAGCGGACGGCGACCGTGCTGCGCGCGTCGGCCGCGGCCGTGCTGCTGGCCGGCGGCCTGGCCATCCTGCTGGTCGGCCATGATGGCGCCGAACTGCTGCTCCCGCTGGGCGGCCTCATTCTGGTCGTCGCGGCGATCGTGGTGATCCTGGGACCCTGGTGGCTGCGGATCGCCCTGGATCTCGTCGCCGAGCGGCAGGCCCGCGCGCGGGCCGAGGAGCGGGCCGACATGGCGGCCCGGGTTCACGACTCGGTGCTGCAGACACTCGCCTTGATCCAGCGCAACGCGGACCAGCCCGCGCAGGTCGTCAAGCTCGCCCGGGGCCAGGAGCGCGAGCTGCGCTCGTGGCTGTTCGGCGGGAGCGCGCCGGGCGGGGTGCGCGGTCAGGGCACCACCCTGGCGGCGGGCGTACGGCTGATCCAGCAGGAGGTGGAGGCACTGCACGGGGTGGCCGTCGAAGCCGTCACGGTGGGGGACTGCGGGCTTGACGATCAGCTGGACGCCTTGCTGGCGGCGGCGCGCGAGGCGACGGTCAACGCGGCGAAATGGTCCGGCGCGGACGTGATTTCGCTTTTCGCTGAGGTCGAGCCGACCGAAGTTTCGGTGTTCGTCCGGGACCGGGGCTGCGGCTTCGACCCCGAAGCGGTGCCCGTTGACCGGAAAGGGCTGGCCGAGTCCATCCGCGCCAGGATGCGCCGGCGGGGCGGCTCGGTGACCGTCCGCAGCGTCGTCGGGAACGGCACGGAAATCTCCCTCCGGATACCGCGCGTCGCCGGCCCGCGTCAGCCGAGCCGGGCATGACCGCGCCCACCCCTCCCGATCCTCGCAAAGCCGGCCGTCCTGCCCCCGCCGCTCTTCCAGCCTCTGCCGCCTCTCCTGCCTCATCCGGTGCCGACTTGCGGGTGTTCATCGTCGATGATCATGGCCTGTTCCGGGCGGGAGTGCGCGCCGAGCTCGGCGACCAGGTCGTGGTCGTGGGCGAGGCGGACGATGTCGGGCCCGCGATTACCGGGATCACGGCGTGCCTCCCGGATGTCGTCCTGCTCGATGTGCACCTGCCCAGCGGCGGCGGCCAGATCGTGGTCAGCTCGGTGAAGGCCGCCCACCCCCAGGTCCGTTTCCTCGCCCTGTCGGCCTCGGACGCTCCCGAGGACGTCATCGCCGTCATCCGGGCGGGCGCACGCGGGTATGTGACGAAGACGATCTCCACCGCCGAACTGGTCGACGCGGTACGCCGGGTCGCGGCCGGCGACACGGTGTTCTCCCCGATGCTGGCCGGGTTCGTCCTGGACGCCTTCGCCACGATGCCCTCGGCCGGGCAGGACCAGCCGTCCTTCGACCCGGAGTTCGACCAGCTAACGCCGCGTGAGCGTGAGGTCCTCCGGCTGATCGCCCGGGGCTACACCTACAAGGAGATCGCCCGGGAGCTGTACATCTCCGTCAAGACCGTGGAGCATCACGTCTCCTCCGTCCTGCGCAAGCTCCAGCTCTCCACCCGTCACCAGCTCACCCGCTGGGCCACCGAACGCCGCCTGGCCTAAGGCCGCCCAGGCACAAGTACTCGTCGTCACACATGCGGAAATCCGGCTGGGAATGCTCCCTGCGTTAGGCGGGCGGCGTAGCCGGGTTGGCCGGCGGGGCGGATGAGGCCCCTGGGGTGGCTGGGGGAGGACCGCCGCCGACGATGGCCAGGGGCTGACTCAGGCCGATCCCGGAGCCGTCCCGGCGCCCGAACGCCCCGGGCAGATCCACGGGCCCGCCCGCCTCCGTCGCCCCGAGCGCGGGCGCAGGTCCGGCCCAGGCCAGGATCAGCGCGTCCTCGCCCTTGAGGAACCGATGGCACCGGACGCCCCCGGTCGCCCGGCCCTTCGGCGGGAATTCGGCGTACGGGCTGACCTTCACGCTTCCGGCCGCCGTCCCCGGCAGCGCGCCCGCACTTCCGGCCACCGTGACGACCACCGCCCCAGAGGACCCAGAAGCCCCAGAGGACCCAGAACCTTCCGGGTCAACCGCACCGAACCAGACGACCGAGGCGGGCGGCGACAGCCGGATCCCGGCCATCCCCCCGGCCGAACGGCCCTGCGGCCGGACCACCGAGGCCGGGAAGCGCAGCAACTGGCCGTCGCTGCTGACGAAGACGAGATCCTGGGACTCGCTGGAAAGCTGCACCGCCCCGGCGACCCGGTCGCCCTCCTTCAGCCCGATCACCTCGAACTCGTCCCGGGCCTGCGGATAGTCCGGCAATACGCGCTTCACGATGCCCGACGTGGTGCCGAGGGCCAGCCCGGCCATGGGGGTATCGAGCGACGCGAGCGCCACCACCGTCTCGCCAGGCTCCAGCGACAGGAACTCCCCGACCGGGGTGCCACCGGAGAGCCCGGGAAACTGGGCGCTTGGCGGCAGGGCCGGGAACTCCAGCACGCTGAGCTTGATCATCCGCCCCGCCGACGTCACCGCGCCGACCGTTCCGCGGACCGTGGATGGCGCACTGGACACGATCACGTCGTGCGCGGCGCGCCCCCCGGAGCCGCCACCCCCGTCCGTATCCGCATCCCCGCCACCGGGTGCAGTCCGGGCCAGCAGGCCGGTCGCGGACAGCAGCACCGTGCAGGGATCGTCCGCCACCTCCAACGGCACCGCCGCGGTCAGCGCCGCCCCGTTGCCTTCCAGCAGCACGGTCCGCCGCGGCGTGCCGAACCGCTTGGCGATGTCGGCCAGCTCCGCAGAGACGACCGAACGAAGCCGATCTTCGGCGGAGAGGATCTCGGTCAGCGCGGCGATCTCGCTCCGCAGCGTGTCCCGCTCCCGCTCCAGCTCGAGCCGGTCGAACCGGGTCAGCCGCCGCAGCGGGGTGTCCAGGATGTACTGCGCCTGGATGTCGGACAGGTCGAAGACCGCGATCAGCCGCTGCTTGGCCGCCGCGGAGTCGTCACTGGAGCGGATGACGCCGATGACCTCGTCGATGTCGAGCAGGGCGATCATCAGGCCGTCGACGAGGTGCAGCCGGTCCTCGCGCTTGCGCCGCCGGAACTCGCTCCGCCGCCGGACCACCTCGATGCGGTGGTCGACGTAGATGCTGAGCAGTTCGCGCAGGCCCAGCACCCGCGGCTGCCCGTCGACCAGCGCGACGTTGTTGATGCCGAACGTCTCTTCCATCGGCGTCAGCCGGTACAGCTCGGTCAGCACCGCCTCGGGGTGGAAGCCGCTGCGGATCTCGATGACGAGCTGCAGGCCACGGTGCCGGTCGGTGAGGTCCTTCACGTCGGTGATCCCGGTCAGCTTCTTGGACTGCACCAGGTCCTTGATCCGCGCGATGACCTTCTCCGGCCCGACGCCGTACGGCAGCTCGGTGACCACGATCCCGGCCCGCCGCGGGGTGATCTGCTCGATCCGGCAGGTGGCCCGGGTACGGAAGATGCCGCGCCCGGTCTCGTACGCCTCCCTGACTCCCGACAGGCCGACGATCTTGCCGCCGGTCGGCAGGTCGGGCCCGGGCACGAAACGCATCAGCGCCTCGAGGGTCGCGTCCGGATGCTTGATCAGGTGCCGCGCCGCGGCGATGACCTCACCGAGGTTGTGCGGCGCCATGTTGGTCGCCATCCCCACCGCGATGCCGGAAGCCCCGTTGACCAGCAGGTTGGGTAGCGCGGAGGGCAGTACCTCGGGCTCGGTCTCCTGGCCGTCGTAGTTCGGCCGGAAGTCGACGGTGTCCTCGTCGATCGAGGCGACCATCTCCATCGCCGCGGCGGTCAGCCGGGCTTCGGTGTACCGCATCGCGGCGGCGGGGTCCTCGCCGCCGAGCGAGCCGAAGTTGCCGTGCGGGTCCACCAGCGGCAGCCGCATCACCCACGGCTGGCCCAGCCGGACCAGGGCGTCGTAGATGGCGGTGTCGCCGTGCGGGTGCAGCCGGCCCATGACCTCGCCGACGACGCGGGCGCACTTGACGTGCCCGCGGTCGGGCCGCAGCCCCATCTCGTTCATCTGGTACAGGATCCGGCGCTGGACCGGCTTCAGCCCGTCCCGGGCGTCCGGCAGGGCCCGCTGGTAGATGACCGAGTAGGCGTACTCGAGGAAACTGCCCCGCATTTCCTCGGCGACGTCGATGTCGACGATGTTCTCTTCGAAATCCGGCGGCGGGGGCGGCGGTGCGATGCGTCGGGCCATGTCCGCCATTGTGCCGTCCAGCTCGACCTGAAACGCCCACTTCTTGCGGCGTTTCGTAGCGGAACGCCCGGTCAGGTAGCTGAGAAGCCGCCATCGACGTTCCCGGTCAGACTGGGCCGCCGTAGAGGTCGAGGGCGTGGGCCATGCCGCCATCGACAGCAATCGTGTCACCGGTTATGAACCTGGCGGCATCCGAGGCGAGGAATGTGATCACGTCCGCGATGTCGTCGGGCTCGGCCCATCGGCGCAGCGGAGTCAGGTTCTCCACGGCCTCGATGACGCCATCGACCTTCTTGTTGCCGGCCCATAGCGCGGTGTCTACGACGCCTGGAGCTACTGAGTTGACCCTGATCCCCATGGGGCCCAGCTCCATGGCCAGGGAACGGGTGGCCGCGTCGATCGCGCCTTTCGAAGCCGCGTACGCGGCACGGCGCGGGGTGCCGATGAGCCCGGACACTGACGACAGGTTGATGATGGAGCCCCGGCGGCGCTCGGTCATGGCGGGGATGAGGGCCGCGATCAGCAGTAGCGGAGCACGGACGTTGACCGCCAGCATCTCATCGATGATCGCTGCGTCGGTGTCGGTCGTGGCCAGGCGTGCCGCCGCTGCCGCATTGTTCACAAGAATGTCTACCGAACCCAGAGCCCCCAGCGCGCTAGCGGCGAGGTCCGCAGCGGCGCCGGGCTCGCGCAGGTCTGCGGGGATGACGACCGGATTCCTCCCGAGACCGGCAGCAACCTTGGCGAGATCCTCACGATTGCGTGCGACGAGCGCGACACGAGCGCCTGCCCGGTCGAGAGCCCTGGCCGTAGCGGCACCGATGCCCCGCGACGCCCCGGTGACCAGCGCCGTATGGTTCTCAAGCGGCAATTGACCCACCGGCCGAGCCTATAACTGAGGGTGCCCGCAAGGCTTCGGGCTCCCGTGACATTCCTACAAGACCGGTCTCGCGCCGACCAGGCTCATCGCGTGGGCGGCCAGGCGGCAGCCGCTGGCCAGCGCCTCACCCGGCGGCTTCTTTTCCAGCCAGGGCCCCAGGAACCCGCCGCAGAACGCGTCACCCGCGCCTGTCCCGTCGATGATCCGGTCGATGGGCGGGGCGGGGACCCGCACCGGCGGCCGGCCATTGGCGTAGAACAGCGCCCCGTCGGGGCCCATCTTCACGACCACCTGCGGGTACCAGGCGGTGAGGACCCGGGCCATCTGCTCGGCGTCGTCCCGGCCGGTCAGCACGCGCCCCTCCGCCTCGTTCACGAACAGCAGCGTGGCACCGTTGGTCAGCTCGAGGAACGGCTCGGCGCCGATGCGCTCGAGCGGTGCGGCGGAGGCCGCGTCGACCGACACTGACATGCCGGCGTGCACGCTGTACTGGATGGCGGCCAGCGCGGCCGGCCGCGCCCCCTCGCTGAGCAGCGTGTACCCGGAGACGTGCATGTGATTCCCCTGCGCGAACAGATCACGTGGCAGGTCGTCGGGGGAGAGGGCGGCGTTGGCGCCCGGGTCCGACAGCATCGTGTGCTCACCCTTGTGCGTGATCATGACCACGCACGTACCGGTGGGCCGCTCGGGGTCCATGACCAGCCGCGCGTCGACGCCGTAGCCCATCAGTTCCATGTCGCGGTTGCGGCCGGCGATGTCCGCTCCGCGCCGCCCGACGAACGCGACGTCGATACCGTCCACGGCCAGCCACGCCGCAATGTTGGCACCGGATCCGCCGCCGTGCATGGACACGGTCGCCGCCGTGTCGCTGCCACGGGCCAGGGGGTAAAGCGCGTGGGCGACGGCGTCTGTCATAAGGTCCCCGACGACAACGACGCGCGTCATGGCGTTCTCACCTCGTCCCGGAAGCACATGGCCCCGCTGCCTCCGATTCACCTGTCAGTTGTGGGGCGGCGGGCAAAAACATAACGCATTTCGGCGGCCGTCTCCCCGGCTTCTGCCGGTCACCCGGCGACCCCGCAAACCCCTTCTTTTCTTAAAGGTAACTGTCACATCTATAACGTGCCAGCCTGGTCTACGCCGGGACGCCTGTATCGTTATCGCAGCGTAAGGGGCACCCTGGTCACCCGCAAGAGGCTTCAGTCGCAGACGGTCATCGCGCGGCCGGCGACGACGAGTACCAACTCGTCCGATTCGGCGGCCAGCAATTGATTCAGCTGGCCCAACTGGTCGCGGAACAGCCGGCCCGCTGGCGTTTCCGGCACGATGCCGAGGCCTGTTTCGTCACTGACCGCGACCACGTACGCGCCGGTCTGCCGCCACGCCCCGACGAGTCCGGCGATCCGCTGGCCGAGCGGGGAGTCCGCCCCGGCCGCGCCATCCCAGCTGCCGCACTCATTCATCATGGCGGCCAGCCAGGCGGTAATGCTGTCCACCAGGACGGCGCCGCTCGCCTGCCGGAGGGCACCCGGGAGGTCGGTGCTCTCGAGCGTCCGCCACCACGGCGGCCGCCGGGCCCGGTGCGCGGCGATCCTGGTGGCCCATTCCGGGTCGTCGCCCGGGAGAGCCGGGGGCGCGGTCGCGACGTACATCACCGCGGGCTCGGCCGCGACGCGCATCTCCGCCTCCGCCGATTTTCCGGACCGGGCTCCGCCCAGCACCAGCACCCGGTACGGTCCGGGCCGCCCGCCAGCGGGCAGCTGTCGTCTGCCCGGCGTCCCTCCAGGCTCCGGTGCCGCATCAGGCTCCGGCGCCGCCCCGGGCCCGGGAGCCGCACCGGGCGCCGGAGCGCGGAAGGTGTCGCCGTCGCGGGGGACCGCCACCCGCCAGATGTGCCCTCGCCGCCGAAGTTCCCGCTCCGAGACCACACGATGGTCGGCGAACGCCACCGCCACCACGGTCCCGGACGTCACCGCCCCCTGGCTGCGGAGCCGGCCGAGCTGCGCGGGGTCACCGAGCAGGTCCAGCAGCGCCACGTCGTAACTCGGGGTTCCCGGCGGCACGGCCGGAGCGGGGCCCTGCCCGTCGGCGCACAGCAGCCGCCGTCCGTCCGGCGCGGTCACGTCCCACCCGCCGGCCAGCCGCGCAACCCGGTAACCGCCGGGTTCGCCCGCTGTCCGCACGGCCACTTCCGGGACCGGCCCCCCTCCGGCCAGCGAGTCCCCGGCCAGCGAGTCCCCGGCCAGTGCGGCCGCGTGCGGGCCTTCCAGCCGGAGCGCGCCGTCCACGACGACGCGGAACGGCGCGCGTCCGGGCCCGGCGGAGCGGGCCCGCTGGCACGAGGCGCACCGGCAGCCAGGTTCGGGCCAGCCGCGCGGGCCGCCGCTGCCGTGGACCTGGACGTCCATCTGCCGTTCTCCCTCGCCGTTCTCCCGCACGGGTGACATTTGCCGAGTAGCAAATGTCATCCGGTCATGTTTGAATGGAATCACGTCCCCCGGAACCCGTTCGCCAGATTGCCCGTTCGCCAGATTGGTAGAGGCCACGTGCTTATCGAAGATCTCGCCCGGGACGCCGCCGACCTGCTGAGCGTCGGTAACTCCGGGGAGATGAGGTCGCTGAACCGGCTGGCCGAGCTGGCGGTGCGTGAGGTCGCCGGATGCTGCGGGGCCACGGCCGTCCTCTGGCGGGACGGTGAGCTGGTCGGGCTGACGTCGACCCATCCGGATCTGGCCGAGCTGGCGGAGTTCCAGTTCACCGCGGGGCACGGGCCCGCCATCCAGGCGATGCGCGACGGCCAGCCGGTCACCATCCGGGACACGCTCCGGGATACCCGGTGGCCGGATTACATGGGCGAGGCGCTGTGCCGCGGGGTGCGTTCCATCGCGGTCCTGGTGCACGAGTTCCCCCCGCTGACCGTCGTCCTGGCCGTGGTCAGCGTCCGTCCGGACGCGATCGACAGCGAGCAGGTCCCGTTCGCCGGGACGCTGGCCGCGTTCGGCGGCGCGGTCCTGGCCAACGCGTCGGCCTATGGCGACGCCCAGCGGGAGGCCGTCCAGCTGCGGAACGCGGTCGAGAGCCGGGCCGTGGTGGATCAGGCCAAGGGGATTCTCATGCACGCTTTCGGCTGTTCCGCCGCTGACGCTCTGGAGCGGATGCGGCGCGTGTCGCAGACGCAGCACATCAAGGTGACGGACGTGGCCAAGCAGGTCGTGGCGGGGCATGGGGCCGTCCCGCAGAATTTAGGACGGTAGACCGGCCGATTTCGGGGCACCTAGCTTCCTGTGCACGTCACCACGCCATACGAAGCGGGAGGGCTGTCATGACGCGATCGGCGCCGATGCCGCCTGAGCCAATGCCGCCTAATCTGGCCACCAGGTTCGAGACCGAGGCGATCCCCTACCGGGACCAGTTGTACCCGGTGGCGGTCCGGATGACCCGGAGGCGTGAGGACGCCGAGGATCTGGTCCAGGAGACGATGGTCAAGGCG
Source organism: Actinomycetota bacterium (assembly GCA_003164955.1). Taxonomy (GTDB): domain Bacteria; phylum Actinomycetota; class Actinomycetes; order Streptosporangiales; family Streptosporangiaceae; genus Bog-532. The sequence continues at coordinate 22,817 of PLRW01000321.1, read as the reverse complement.
TGGGCCGCCTTCCGGAGCTTCGAGCCGGAGACGAACCTCAGGGCCTGGCTCTACCGCATCATGACCAACACCTTCATCAGCGGCTACCGGCGCCGTGAGCGCACTCCCGTGCTCGTACAGGACGATCTGGTGGACTGGCTGTCGCTGCGTGTCTGGCCGTACGGGACCGGGGTGCGCTCGGCCGAGGCGGAGGCGCTGGACCGGATGCCCACCGAGCAGATCCGCCAGGCTCTGCGGGAACTGCCGGATGACTTCCGCACCGTGGTGTACCTGGCCGACGTGGAGGGCTACACCTACCACGAGACCGCCGAGATGATGGGCACCCCGATCGGGACGGTGATGTCGCGGCTGCACCGCGCGCGCCGGGCTCTCCGCGCCAAGCTGACCAGCGAGGCCGCCGCCGCGTGACGGGGCCGCGTGACGGGCGGGCCCTCGCTCGGGCGCGCCTCCCGGGCTGTACCGGTAACGGCCCGAACCGGCAACCGCCCGAACCAGCGGCAAACGGCTCCGGCCGGGCCCCGCCTGAGCGGGTACCCGGCCGGCGCGCGGTGAGCGGTCAGGCTGGCGTCACGCCGCAGACTGGTCGACGTCGTCCTCGACGGCCGCGATGTCCTCGACGGCCGCGACGCTGAGGGCCGGCCGCCGGGCGCGCTCGTAGACCGCGACGGTCTCGCGGGCCACCCGGTCCAGGGAGTAACGCGCCTGGGCGCGGTCGGCGGCGGCGATCCCGTACCCCTCCAGCAGCATCGGGCTGGCGAGCAGGCGCCGGATCCGGCGGGCGAGCGCGGCGGGCTGGCCAGGCGCCACGAGCACGCCGGTCGTTCCGTCGACCACGGTGTCGCGGTGGCCGCCGACCGCCGAGGCGATCACCGGCGTCCCGCAGGCCATCGCCTCGAGGCAGGCCATGCCGAACGGCTCGTACCAGGAGACGTCGACCATCAGGTCGGCGGACCGCAGCAGCGCGGGCATGTCGTCCTGGCTGACCTGGCCGGCGAACTTGACCCGGTCCGAGACGCCCAGGCTGCCGGCCAGCCGGGCCAGGTCGCAGCAGGTCTCGTCGCGGCGCAGCATCGGCCGCGCCGGCCCGCCGACGATGAGCAGTTCGGCGTCGGGAACGTCGGCCAGCGCGCGCACGGCCGTCTCCAGGCCGTCCCGCCGCAGGTGCGTTGCCACGGCGATCAGCCGGGGCCGCCCGCCGCGCGGCGCAACCGGGCCGTCGGCGCCGAACCGCTCCGGGTCCACGCCGAACGGCACCACGCTGACCGAGGTGCGCCGGACGCCCAGGCTGGTCAGGTCCTGCAGCTCGTCCGAACTGGTCGCGATGACCGCGTCCGCGCTGCACGCGACGGCGCGCTCAAGCCTGTGCCGGGAGCCGGTCTCGGCCTCGGGGGCGACGCCGGCCGGCCAGGCGGCACCGTCGCGGCCGATGTGATGACGGCGCTCGGCGGTGCGGAGCGAGTGGAACGTCTGCACCACCGGGAAACTCCGGTCGCGCGTCCCGGCCAGCGCGGCCAGACCGCCGGTCCAGCCGATCGCGTGCACGACGTCGGGCTGGTCCCGGTGCCAGGCGTCGGCCAGGCCGACCGCGAACGCCTGTATGTGCGGGAGCACCGCCTCGTCGGCCAGGGGCTCGGCCGGGCCGGCCGTCACGTACTCGACCCGTACGCGGCCGGGCAGCTTGTCCTCGTCGGGCAGGTCAGCCGCGTCCTTGCGCGCGTAGATGGTGACGTCGTGGTCCTGACTGGCCAGTTCCTGGGCCAGGGCGACGATGCGGGTTTCCTGGCTGGCTGGTTCGCTGCCCAGCGGGCGGGTGAGAGCGGAAGCTTCTTCGGCGACTAGGGCGATCTTCATGGGGGCGGGCTCCTCGCGGCAGATGTGACTCTGAGCTACGTACGCAGTCACAGCGACTCGCAGAAAGGGATAGCCACGAAACAGGGGGGAAGAGGAGAAGGAATCGGCGGTGCCGACGCCAGCCCCCTGCACGTCGCACACAGTGCGAGTACGCCGGACGGCGCGTGCGTGCCTGCGTCGTAGGCACCGCTACGGACAAGTCTATCCAGTATTGCCGCACGGCAAACATTCAGCCGCGAAAAACTCACTAGAGGCGAAGGTCCCGAAGTTATGGGGACCAGTGGTCGTAACCGGGAGCGGTGGGCGGGGCGGCCGAGGGTTTCTTCGAGTTCTACGCTGAACAGGTGCTGCCGCGGCTGCGCGACCGCCGACGCATTCGCCGGAGTCCGGCGCACACGACGACCGACGACGCAGACCAACGACGCAGGGAGGCGTGATGGAGCGCGGAAGCACCAAGCACGGGCCACTGCACGACGAGGAGCTGGCGCACGAGACCGAGGCCATGGTGCGGGGCGCGCCGAAGCCGGATCACACCGCAGAGTGGCGCGAGGCCGAGCCCGTCGACGATCCGCGGGAGCTGTTCGAGGGAGAAGAGGCGTTTTCCGGCGAGGACGCCATCGAGCTGCGCAGCGAGCTGGCGCGGCTGCTGACCCGCGACGAGTTCCCCGTCGACCGGGACGGCCTGCTGGCCATCCTCGACGACAAGGACGCCACCCCGGCCCTGGTGGAGCTGGTCCGCCGCCGGCTGCCCGGGGGCGTTCGCTACCACGGCACGCGCGAGCTCCTGGAGGCTGTGGGCCTGGCCCACGCCGAGGCGGACCCCGGCGCCTGAGGTCAGAAATTTTCTGCTTAACGGACCTGGTACGGGTCCCGGCCATCGAGGGCCGGGACCCGTCGGGGCCATACTCGGCCGGTACCGGGCCGGCCGCTACCGGTGCGGGCCGGGTACCGGCCTGTCTCACCACCCGCAAACGGCCGGGTCCGCCGCTGTGGTAAGCGTTTGCGGACGGCCCCAATACGGTACAAGCTGGGCGCGCCACCAGCCCGGACTCCGGACCCGGTCAGCGGGCCAAGGACGGCGGCCCAGGTAGCCAGCAGCACCACAGGGAGGCAGCAATGGGCAAGGTACGCGACGTCATGACGGCGGAGCCGATCGTCCTGCAGCGGGATCAGTCCATCGCCGATGCGGCCCGGGCCATGCGGGACAACGACATGGGCTCGGTTCTCGTGGTGGACGGCGACAAGCTCTGCGGGCTCGTCACCGACCGCGACATCGTGGTCCGCGCGCTGGCGGAATCGGCGGCGCCCAGTTCACCGATCGGCGCGGTGTGCACGCCGCATCTGGTCGCGGTCGAGGCCGACGACGACACCGCGGAGGCCCTGCGGGTGATGCAGGACAACGCCGTACGGCGGCTGCCGGTCATGGACCATGGCCGTATTGTCGGTATGGTGTCGATCGGGGACCTGGCCGTTGAGCAGGACGAAGAGTCCGCCCTCGCCGACATCAGTGCCGCGCGCCCCACCCAGTAAGCCACGCACGACCGAGGCTGCCGCGCCGGTTCACCGGCGCGGCAGCCCTATGCGCGCGCTTCCGCGCGCGACCGGGCCCGGGCCCGGCGGGATGGCCGGACCGGTCCCCGGGCAGGACGGCTGGCCCGGGCCGCCGGGACCGGTCACACTGGAGAGGAACAGCCGACGCGTAAGGAGGACCGGGGATGACGGATGGCGCGGCGCGCACCCGGTCGTCCGCCCGCCGGAGCAGCGCTGGCACCGCGAACGGACCGGCCAAGCCGCCCAAGAGCCCTGCGCCGAGGAAGAGCGCCGTGCCCCCGGAAAGTCTGGGGCTGCCCGAGTTCGCCCTCGCCGAGTTCGCGGCGCGGCGGGACGCGCTGCAGCAGGCGGCCGGTCTGCCCGGCGCCCAGCTCAAGCCCCTCCTCGATGCGGCGTTCGCGGAACTCGACGGCGCCATTGACGCGCTCACCCAGCGGCAGGCCTCCGCGGCCGCCCGGCGCGCCGGCGCGCCCGCGGAGCCGGTACGGGCCGAACGGAGACTGCTGCGGGCCGTGTTCCAGGAAGCGCCCGTGCCCCTGTTCCTGCTCGAGCGCGACGGCACGGTGCGGCGGGTCAACAATCGCGCCAGCGACATCATCGGATCACGTCCCGCCTACGCGGCGGGGAAGCCGTTCACGCTCTTCGTGGACCTGCCGTCGCGCGCGGCGGTCCAGACCTACCTGGCCGCCGCGGCGCGGACCGGCCAGGCCCGGCAGACCGAGTGCGCGCTGCTGGCCGAGGACGGCGTGGTCCATGTCCGCCTGACGGTCGAGCCGATCAGCCTCCCCGAGGACACTGGCGTACTGCTCATCGCGGCCGGCGTCGACGAGGCGGCCGCGGCCCAGGCGGCCCCCGGTACGGCGATCCCCGCGACGGCGATAGCGGGGACGGCGATTGCGGGGACGGAAGCTACGCGGGCGGCGGCCTCCCGGACGCCCAGGCCCGCGCCTCCCCGCGCGGCGAAACCGGCCCCGCCCCGGACCGCGCGCGAGCCCGCCGCCGCCCGCGCCGTGCAGACCATGGCGCGGCGGATGGATCTGCTCACCGCGGTGACCCGGCTGCTCCTGGAGAACAGCACGTTCAGCGAATCGCTGACCCTGCAGCGCTGCGCGCGCCTGCTGGCCGGTGAGTTCGCGTCCTGGGTCATCGTCGATGTCGTGCGGGGCCGCCGGCTGCGCCGCCAGTTCGCGGTCGGGCCGCCCGGCGGCGAATCGGAGTCCATCGCGCGGGCCGCCCGCGACGCCGACCCGGAACCAGACACCCTGCCGTGGCAGGTGCACCAGTCCGGTAAGTCCCTGCTGCAGGCGCGTTCGGACGCCACCGGGATGCTCGGCACCGCGCCGGATGGCGTACCGCTGCTCATGAAGCTCGGCGCGACCTCCGTGCTGAGCGTGCCGATCGCGGACGCCGATCATGGGTACGGGGTCATCACGCTGTGCCGCCGGGCCACCGAGGGGCCGTTCCAGATCGCGGACCTCGCCCTGGCCGAGGAACTGGGCATCCAGCTGGCCGTGGCCATCCGCGTCGACCGGCTGTTCCGCCGGCGTTCCGAGGTCGCCGAGGCGCTGCAGGCGAGCCTGCTGCCGCGGGTGCTGCCCGACGTTCCCGGGGTAGAACTGGCGGCCGCGTACATGGGCGCCACCGAGGGACTGGACGTCGGCGGTGACTTCTACGACGTCTACCCGATCCCGGGCGGGTGGGGCCTCGCGATCGGGGACGTGACCGGCAAGGGGCAGGAGGCCGCGGCCCTCACCGCCGCCGCGCGGTACGCGATCCGGGTCATCGCGCACTGGGAAGCGGATCCGGTGAGCGTCCTGACCAAGGCCAACGACGTCCTGCTGTCGGAGCAGTCCGGCGGCCGGTTCGTGACCGCGAAGACCGCCCACATGGCCTGGCACGGCAGTTCGCTGCACGTTTCGCTGGGGACAGCCGGGCACCCGGGCCCGGCGGTCATCCGGTCCGACGGCCGGGTCGAGATGCTCGGTGGCGGAGGGCTGCCGCTTGGCCTGTTCCCGGTGGCGCAGCCCGGGCTCGAAGAGGTCGACCTGGGCCAGGGTGACCTGCTGTTCTTCTACACCGACGGGCTCACGGAGACGCGCAGCCCGGACACGCGGTACTACGAGGAGCGCCTGCCGGACGAATTGGTCACGCTGGCCGGCCGGTCCGCCGCCGAGGTCGTGGCCGAGGTCCAGACGCGGGCCGAGGCGTTCTCGGCGGGCGAGATGCGCGATGACCTCACCGTGCTGGCCCTGCGGGTGACCGATCCGCCGGATAACTGATCGCCGGCCCGGCAGTTGCTGGCCCGGCAGGGCCGAACGGGCGGCACCAGGAGTACTCCTGGTGCCGCCCGTTAAGAACTATCTGCCTGTGCCACGCGCTCGTCCGCCGTGGCGGCCGGGTCGTGCGCGCCCGGTGTCAGCGGCGGCTGCGCCGGGTGTCAGCGTACGGCTAGGCCGGCGGTTCCTCGTAGACGTCCTCGATGACCTCGGTGTCGCTGGGGACTCGCTCCCTCGGGTTCGGGTCCATATCCATATCGTCGTAGCGGTCCGCGCCGTGGGTGGTCGCCCGCTCGGTGGCCATCTCCTCATCCGTTGACTCGGCCTGATTCTGCCACCGGGCCACCCCGGGGTCCGGTTCCAGGCTCGGCCGGTCCGGCAGGTCAGCCTGGGCGTTGCCGGTGCCCGGGTTGCGCAGGACGTACGGCGGATACGACTTTTCCTCGAACCGGGTGACTCCGCCATGCCGGGTCCGCTTCACGTACACGCGCCGCCCCAGCCGCTGAAGCCCGCTCTTGGGCGTCACCAGCCCGATGATGCCGATCACCATGATTACGAAGCCGGCCACGTGCAGGTTGAAGACGGACGTATTTGCTGTCACAGCAAAGGTAAGAATGGCCCCGACGGCGATCCAGAACAGGCATATGCCGCTCTTCATGGGTTTCCCCTTCCTGGAGAATGCGCTGGCCGCACTCGCGCGCTCATGGTGGGCCGCCGTTAGGTGTACCCAAGATGCCGGAAGAGTACCGAAATACCGGTGCCGTTACCGGCCGCAACGCGACGCCGGACGGGTATGTCGCCATTTTCGTGTCTGCGTCCTTGTCTGCGTTCTTGCCCGCGTACTTGCCCGCGTTCTTGCCCGCGTTCTTGCCCGCGTACTTGCCCGCGTACTTGCCGTGCGCCGTCTAGAGCATGCTGACGATTTCGCCGTCTTCCGTTTCATTCCGGCCCAGCAGCCGGTCCCGTAGGTAACTGAGCGCCCGCGCCAGCAGCCGGGACACGTGCATCTGGGAGATGCCCAGCCGCTCGCCGATCTCGGCCTGGGTCAGGTTGCCGTAGAACCGCATGGTGAGAATGCGCTGCTCACGCTGGGGCAGTTCCTTCCAGTGCGCGCTGACCGCCTCCATGTCGAGCGTCTGCTCCACGTCCCGGTCGTCCTCGCCGAGCAGGTCCGCCAGCGGGACGGGGTCCTCCCGGTCGAAGACCGGCGCGTCGAGGGAGTAGGTGTGGAACACCATGTCCGCGCGGCGCGCTTCCTGCAGGTCGCCGGGCGCGACGCCGAGATGGGAGGCGAGTTCCATCTCGTCGGGGGCCCGGCCGAGCGTGTGCGTGAGCTCCTCGGTGGCCTTCCGCACCTCCAGCAGGAGTTCCTGGGCCGACCGGCGCACGTGCACCTGCCAGCGCTTGTCGCGGAAGTGCCGCTTGATCTCGCCGCTCACGCACGGCTGCGCGTACGCGGACAGGCTGGTGCCGAAGTCCGGGTTGAAGTTGTTGATGGCCTTCAGCAGGCCGACGTACCCCACCTGCATGAGCTCTTCGCCCGATTCGGGGCTGCTCCGGTACTGCCGCACGCACGCGCGCACCAGCTTCTGGTACCGGCCGATCAGGGTCTCACAGGCTCGTGCGCGCAGGTCGTCCGCACGCGGCAGCGTACGCACCATCAGGAGCAGGTCGCGGTCGTCGAGATTGTTAAGCTCCTCGCGTTGCTCGGTCGCAGTGCTCGCGGCAAGAGCCATCGCCATAAGTTCTCCACTAGCTTGAAACGTGCTGGACAGAGCCGTCATGCCCTACACACTGGCGATAAACATCCGCGGGCGGATATTGCCGGCCGGATGTGCGACATGCCGGATGTGCGACATGTCTGGCCCGGCGGCGGGTAGGGCGGGGGTATGACCAAGATCGAAGAACCGGAGCCCGAAGAGATGGGGACCTGGGTCAACCAGCGGCGGGACGAACCGCTGCCCGCCAGCCACGACGATGAGCACGGCCAGGCCGCGGTCAGCCGCAACGAGGAGCACGCCGAGACGCACGCCGGGAAGCACGCGGACGGCCGGCCGGGGGAGCCGCCCGTCCCGCAGCAGTCGTCCCCGGGCGTCCAGCCCGCCCAGCCTGCCGCTCATGAGCCGGACGAGGCCGGCCCCGGGAAAGCGGTCCGCGACATGATGCCGGGTGGCCCCTCGCCGCAGGGCGACGTGCCCGATGCCCCGGCCGTGCAGGTCGCGGCCACCGAGGGCGTGCACGGCGGCTACGTGACGGCCGATGGTTCCACGGGCGTGACCGACCAGGACGCCAGGGACGAGGAGCACGCCGAGGAGCACGCCGAGGAGCACGCGGACGGCCGGCCGGGGCCAGTGCGGCTGGTGAGCAACGCGGTACCCGGTAAACCGGACGGGGAAGTAGACACGCGGCCTTAGGGGTTAAGACGGGAAGTCGGCACGCGTCCCTACGGGATGGCCAGAGAGGCAGGCCACAATGGCGAAGGCGGGGCGGGGGAAGCAGCCGGACTGGCTCGAGCCGGAGCTGGCCACCCTCACGAGGGACCGGTTCTCCGACCCGGAATGGCTGTTCGAGCGCAAGCTGGACGGCGAGCGGTGCCTGTCGTTCCGCAGCGGTACAGGCGTCCGGCTGATGACGCGCAACCAGAAAGAGGTCGCGGACAACTACCCCGAGATCGCCGCGGCGCTGTGTGACCAGGGCCAAGGCGGCCAGGGCCGGGGTGACGGGGGCCGGGGTGACGGGGGCCGGGGTGACGGGGGCCGGCCGGACTTCATCGTGGACGGCGAGATCGTGGCCTTCCAGGGCGCCCGGACCAGTTTCGAGCTGCTGCAGTCGCGCATCCACGTCACCCGCCCCGACGCCGCCCTGATCCGGCGCGTCCCGGTCTTCTACTACATCTTCGACGTGCTGTACGCCGGGGACCGCGACGTCCGGCCGCTGCCGCTGCGGGAGCGCAAGAGCATCCTGGCCGGCCTGCTGTCGTTCCGTGACCCGCTGCGGTTCACCGAGCACCGGGACACCGACGGCGAGGCGTTCTACGCGGAGGCCTGCCGCCAGGGCTGGGAGGGGCTCATCGCCAAGCGTGCCGACGCCCCCTACCGCCCCGGCCGGAGCCGGGACTGGCTGAAGTTCAAGTGCGAGACCAACCAGGAGTTCGTCATCGGCGGCTTCTCCGACCCGCAGCGCTCACGGATCGGGTTCGGCGCGCTGCTGCTCGGCTACTACGACTCGTCCGGCCGGCTCGTCTACGCCGGCAAGGTGGGGACCGGTTTCGACACCAGGACCCTGCGCAGCCTGCACGGCGAGATGTCGGACATCGAGCGGGACAAGCCGCCGTTCGACCGGGGTGAGCTGCCCCGGTCCGGAATGCACTGGGTCGAGCCCACCCTGGTGGCCCAGGTCGGGTTCTCGGAGTGGACCCGGGACGGGCAGCTTCGCCACCCCCGGTTCCAGGGCCTGCGGCGCGACAAGGCGGCCACCGAGGTCGTCCGGGAGATACCGACGTGACGGGCATCGATATCCGCGGCGACGAGGCGCGCGTCTCCGGCCTCACCGTCCCGCTGAGCAACACCGGCAAGGTACTGTTCCCCGCCGACGGCATCACCAAGGGCGAGCTGATCGAGTACTACGGTCAGGTCGCCGACTGGATGCTGCCCTACCTGCGCGACCACCCGATCGCCATGGCGCGGTTCCCGGACGGCATCACCCGGCAGCGCATCTTCCAGAAGAACCCCGCCGGGTACTACCCGGACTGGGTGACCAGCGTCGAGGTGAAGAAACAGGGCGGGACGCTGCGGCACGTCGTGTGCGACAAGGCGGCCACCCTGGTATACCTGGCCAACCAGGCGTGCATCGAGTTGCACGTGTTCCTCAGCCGGGTCGACAGCCTGGAGTGCCCGGACCAGGTCGTGGTGGACTTCGACCCGCCGGACTCCGGTGGCTTCGGCGACGCCCGCCGCTGCGCGCTCTGGCTGCGGGACCTCCTCGACCGCGAACTGGGCCTCACCTGCTACGTCAAGACCACCGGTGGCAAGGGCCTGCACGTGCACCTGCCGCTGAACCGCCGGCAGGACTTCGAGGAGGCCCGCGGATTCGCCCGTGACGCCGCCCGGGTGCTCGCGGCCCGCCACCCGGACGTGGTCACGATCGAGCAGCGCAAGGACGCCCGCGGCGGCCGCGTCTACGCCGACATCATGCGCGACAGCTACGCGCAGACGGTGGTGGCGCCCTACTCGGTCCGGGCCCGCCCCGGCGCGCCCGTCGCCACCCCGCTGCACTGGACGGAGGTCGAGGACGAGAGCCTCACCCCGGCCCGGTTCACCCTCCGCACGATCGGTGACCGGCTGGCGGGCACCCCTGATCCCTGGGCCGGCCTGTCCCGCCACCGCTACGACGTGGCCGCCGCCCGCCGCCGCCTCGCCACCATTACCCCGTAACCTTTACCCCGTAACCTTCCGGCACCCCGTAACCTCCGGCCTGCGCCGGCCGCTCGCCGGCCGCTCGCCGGCACCCGGGCGGGAACCCTCATTCGTTAACTGAGAGAACCCGATCGGGATCGTTCAAGCCAGGCCTGTTTGGGTTTATCCGCCGCCGTGGTCCAATTGCCCCTACCGTGGGGTGCGGGGAAAAGTCGGGCCGGCTCGTGCCCGCCCAGCCAGGCACCGGCCAAGCCGGAGACCGGTAAGACGGCGCGGCGGGAAAACGGGCCGGACATGGCGGCCGGGGGAATGTCCGGTGCCGGAATGGAGGCTGGCTGTGGCGCGCAAGCCCGATATCTGGGCGCGGCGTCGCAGGATCTTCATCCGGGCACGGCGCCTGATCCGGGCCCAGCGGCGTGGGCCGTTCGCCTGGCTGCGGCGGCGCCGGCCTCTCGTCCGGGCCCGGCGTCCCGAGTCGCTGGCCTGGGGCCGGCGGGCCGTCCTGGCCGCGTCCCTGCTCGCCGTGGCGTTCGTTCCGTACCCGGTGATCGGCTCGGCGTCCGTCCCGTCGGCGGGATCCTGCCAGGGGCCATGCCGCCCCGCCGGTTCGGCGGGAAGAGTGCTCTGGGCGCGTCCGCTGCCCGGGCAGTGGGCCGCCAGCAGCGGGCTCGCGGGCACGGTCCCGGTCAGCGGGCAGGCCTACGCCGCGCTCGGCGACGGCGTGGCCGTGGTGGGTTTCGGGCAGACTCTGCGCGCCTACGGTTCCCGCACCGGGAGAACGCTGTGGAACGCCGGCCTGCCCGGGTTCCCGGCGGACGCCTCGATCGTCTCGGTCCGGGTCTGGCCCGGTGTGGTCACGGTCGGGGTGACCTACGGCCCGGCTGCGGCCTCGCGTGCCGAGGTGGTGTTCGCCAGCTCCACCGGGCATCAGATCCGCTGGTACAACGCGGCACCGTTCGGCGGGGCGGTGGCCGCTTCCGCGCAGACCACGGTGATCGTCGGGAACTACGCGGTCACCGCGTACAGCAACCGGACGGGCGCCGTGCGCTGGAGCAGGCCGACGGGCCCGGCGGCCCAGACCTGGCACGTCGACGGGCCCGACCTGTACGTCACCGAGGCGGCCGGCGGCTACCTGGGGTCCGCGCCGGTGACCGCGCTGCGCCGGATCGACCTCAACAACGGGCTGGAGAGCACGGTCCGGCCGTCGGCACCCTCCTTCGCAGGTTCGTTCAGCGGCGTTATCGATGACGTCATGCTGTTCTCGGCGGCCTCCGGCGTGACCGCCTACGACGGGCTGACCGGCCTGAAGCTGTGGTCGATCGAGGGCGCGGTCCCCGAGGAGACGGATCCCGCGCAAGGTCGCTTCTATCTGACCGAGGACACCACCCTGGTCGGCGTGGACCCGCTGACCGGGCAGGTCATCGCGCGCGCCTCCGGCTCGGCGGTGGCGGGCTCGGCGGGCATGTTCCCGGTACGGGATGGCATGGCGCTGGGGCTGGACCAGGGGCCGAACGGTGAGGCCTGGGGGTACGACGTCCGCCTGCAGCGGGTCACGTGGACGTCGCCGAGCCTGCCGTGGCCGCACTTTTTCGTGGACATCAGCGGCATCGGCGGCAGCGCGGATCCGGGCGGCGCCGCGGTCATCGTCGCGGACTGCGCGAAGCTGGCGCCGCAAACCCTGCCCAGCGCGCCGGGCCCGGGGGGTTCGCCGGGCCCGGGTGGGTCCGCCGGGACCAGCCCATCGGCCAGCCCCACCGCGGGCGGGGCCAGCCCCTCGGGGCCGGCCGGGACCGGCTCGGCCGCACCCAGCGGGTCCGCCGGGGCAAGCCCATCGGCCACCGCCACGATCACACTGGCGCCGTCCGGTCAGCTCTGCCAGGATCCCCAGCTCATCGCCCTCTACCGCTGAGCGGCGACCCGCTGCCGGTGAGCGGCGACCCGCTGCCGGTGAGCGGCGAAGTCGCGTCAGCCGGGGGATGGATGCCCCTGGCTGGGGTAGGCCCTGATCACGATGAACCCAGCGGAAAAAACTATCAAGGCCATTGACCGGTATCAGCGGCGTTTCCCGTGGCTGGCTTTCCCGATCGCGGTGCGGAAGAAGTTCGGCGACGACCAGGCCGGCAACCTGGCCGCCCTGGTGGCCTACTACGCCTTCGCGTCGATCTTCCCGCTGCTCCTGGTCCTGGTCACGGTCATGGATATCGTGCTGCGCGATCACACCGCCCTGCGGGAAAATCTGGAGCACGCGGCGGTGAGGAACTACGGGGCATTCGGCAGCGACCTCACCAACATCGGCTCATTCCACGAGACCGGCCCGGCGCTGGTCATCGGCGTGCTGCTGACCTTCTATGGCGCCCGTGGCGTCGCCAACGCCATGCAGAACGCGCTCAACTCCGTCTGGGAGGTGCCGAAGGCGGACCGGCCCGGGTTCCCCTGGTCGTATCTGCGCAGCTTCGGCCTCATCCTGGTCGTCGGCCTGGGTGAGATCGGCACCTCGGTGCTGTCCGGCTTCATCAGCGGCGGTCATTTCCTGCCCGGGTTCGCGGTCACGGTCCTGGTCACGATCGTTTCGCTGATCTTCAACATCGGCCTGTTCTGGCTCGCGTTCCGGCTGGGGACCGCGAAGGTCATCACCTGGCGTGAGCTGCGGCTGGGCGCGATCATAGGCGGCGTCGTCTGGCAGATCCTCCAGCTCATCGGCGGCTTCTACATCGGGCACGAGCTCGCGCACAGCAAGTCGCTGTACGGGGCCACGTTCGGCGTCGTGCTGGGCCTGCTCGCCTGGCTGTACCTGCAGGCCGAGGCCACGCTGTACGTCGTGGAAGCCAACGTCGTCTGGGTCCGCAAGCTGTGGCCGCGCAGCCTGGCGCCGCCGCCGCACACCGAGGAAGACGTCCGCGCGTACGAGCTATACGCTGAAGCCGAGGTGCGCAACAAGGACGAAACCATCAGCGTGGCCGTTCCCGGCTCTCCCGACGATGAGAAAGAGCCGGCGAACTCACCTACTGCCGCACGGGCTGAATCCGCACGGGCCGGACCGGAGAAGTCCGCTGTTTCCGCGAAACCGGCGCGGGGAGAGGACCCTCATGACTCAGGCGACGACCGCTAACCACCAGCTATCGGCCGCTCCCCACGTGATCGTCATCGGCGCCGGTTTCGCCGGCCTCAACACCGTGAAGGCCCTGGTCAAGGGGCAGTTCCGCGTCACGCTGATTGACCGCAACCTCTACAGCACGTTCCAGCCACTGCTGTACCAGGTAGCGACCGGGGGCCTGAACCCCGGTGACGTCTCCTACGCGATCGGCGGTTACACCCGTAAGTACGGCGCGCGGTATTGCCGCGGCATGCTCACCGGCATCGACGCCGCCGCCCGGCGCATCACGCTGCATGACGGCCGCGAGCTGAGCTATGACTACCTGGTCCTGGCGACCGGGGTGTCCGCGTCGCACTTCGGCATCAAAGGGGCCGAACAGTTCACCTACGGCCTCTACACCCGCCGCGATGCGGTGACACTGCGCGACCGCTTCCTGGCGGACGTGGAGAAGCTCAGTGAGGGGCCTGCCGGGGCCCAACTCGCCATCACCATGGTCGGTGGCGGCGCGACCGGCGTCGAGCTGGGCGGGACGATCGCCGAACTGCGCGACACGGTGCTGCGCGAGACCTTCCCCGACGTCGACTCGTCCCGCATCCACGTCCGGCTCGTCGAGATGCAGTCCGAACTGCTGACCCCGTTCGACCCGAAACTGCGCGCCTATACCCGTCGCCAGCTCGTCAGGCGCGGGGTGGACGTGCAACTGGACACCGCGATCGCCGAGGTGACACCCGATCGTGTCATCCTCAAGGACGGGCGCGACCTGCACAGCGACATCACCGTGTGGACCGCCGGCGTGGCCGCTCCCCCCGAGGCCGAGCAGTGGGGGCTGCCCCAGGGGCACGCGGGCCGGATCGAGACGGGGCCCGACCTCCGCGTGACCGGCCAGGACCGGATCTTCGCCGTCGGCGACATCGGCCTCGTGACCGATCACCCGACGCCGCAGCTTTCGCAGCCCGCGATTCAGATGGGCCGGTTCGCGGCCGGGCAGATCAAGCGGCTCGAAGCCGGGCAGCCCACGGAGACGTTCCACTATCACGACAAGGGCCAGGCGGCCACGATCGGCCGCCGGTCCGCGGTCATCGAACTGGCTCATGGCCCGGACTTCACCGGGACGCTGGCCTGGCTCGGCTGGCTGGCCCTGCACCTGGTCTATCTGCTCGGCGGGCGCAACCGGGTGTCCGCGATCGTCAACCTCGCGTGGCGTTACCTGACGTGGGGGCACGGCGGGACGGTCATCGTCGGTGACGAGCCGACCGCGGACGCCCCACCCGAGCCGGCCGCCTTCCGCCCGGGCGCGCAGCGCGGCAGCCCGTCCCAGTCCATCACCGGCCGGGACGGCCCCGCCGGACGCCCCAATGCTGGCGCGCAGGATGGTTCGGCGGAGCCGCCGCCGGGCGCCGCCACCGATGGCCCCGCCGGGCGCCCCCATCAGGCCGCCCCGGCCCAAGCCGGGCCTTCTTCATAATCCCGGACGACACGACGTAGTAGCCTCATCGCATGACCGCGGCCGGTCCGTCCCCGAGAAGATCGCGGCCCCGCCTGCCCGCCGTCCTGGCCCGCGTACGTGCCCGCGGCCTGGTCCGCGTACTGGCCGGCGCGGTCATCGCCGGGGTGCTGCTGGCGCCGGTGCTGGCGGGCTGCGCCGGCAGTCAGGGCAGTGCCGGCAGTCAGGGCAGTGCAGGCCGTCAGGGCAGTGCCGGCAGTCAGGGCAGTGCGAGCTCCGGTTCGGCGGCGTCAGCGCAATCCGGCGCGGCCGCCGCTAACCCGAACCTGGATCTCGGCACCCCGCTCGGCGGCCAGCCGCTGCCGGACGTCCGGCTGGAGAACCAGTTCGGTCAGCCCATGTCGCTGGGCCAGTTCCGCGGCAAGGTCCTGCTCATCGGGTTCGTCGATTCGGAATGCACGACGATCTGCCCGCTCACCACGCTGGCCATGCTCGAGGCCAAGCAGATGCTCGGCGCGGCCGGCGATCACGTGCAGTTGCTCGGCATCAACGCCAACCCGGACGCGATCACGGTGCCCGACGTGATGGGGTACTCGCTGGCCCACAACATGGTGAACCGCTGGGACTTCCTCACCGGGTCGCTGGCCCAGCTCCAGGCGAGCTGGAAGGCGTTCAACATCTACGCCAGGATTGATTCCGGCCAGGTCGACCACACCCCGGCCCTGTACGTGATCGACGCCCGGGGCCGGGAGCAGAAGGTCTACCTGACCACGATGGCCTATTCCGGCATCACCCAGTCCGCCCAGGTCGTCGCGCAGGAGGTCGCCGGGCTCCTGCCGGGGCACCCGGTGCTGGCCCACAGCCAGTCACTGGCCTACATCTCCGGCCAGACGCCCGCGCAGACGGTCCGGATGCCCGCCGCGGAGTCCGCGTCCTCGCCGGACGGCGGCCAGGTGACCCTCGGCCCGGGCCAGCCGCACCTGGTGGTGTTCTTCGCGACCTGGCTGTCGGAGACCTCCGACCTGAGCGAGAAGCTGACCGGCCTCAACTCCTACGTCCAGGCGGCCGGCCGCCAGCACCTGCCCAAGCTCACGGCCGTGGACGAGGCGGTCACCGAGCCCACGCCGAACGCGGCGCGCACGTACCTCCAGGGCCTGAAACAGCCGCTCGCCTACCAGGTCGGCCTGGATACGGCCGGCCGTGTCGCGGACGGATACGGCGTGCAGGACCAGCCGTGGTTCGTGCTGACCTCATCGTCCGGCAAGATCGTCTGGTCCCACGACGGCTGGCTATCCTCCGCCGCCCTCGAAGCCGCAGCCGCCAAGCACCCCTGATCGCAGCCTGCCCGTCAGGTCCTGTGCGGGCTTGCGGTTCCGCGAAGCCGCGCAGAAGTGGTACAAGAGGGGCGTGGATCAGCTCCGGGTGTCCACAGTGGCACGGGTACTCAGCCTCGTCGGTGCCGACCAGCTCATTCCCGTCTACCCCAGTGTCGAGGACGCCGCAGCAGGCACTCCCCGCTCATAAAGCAGCCGGCCTCCCCACCGGAGCTACGGTGCGGAGGTCGGCTGGTGCCAGGGATGCGTTACCCGTCCGCCCGGTTTCCGTTCTTGACGCCCTTGATGAAAGAGCGCCATTGCGTGGGAGCGAAGACCAGGTTCGGTCCGCTGGCATTGTCCTTGCTGTCCCGGACAGCGACCCGGGACTCTTGTGACGCCACCTCGATACAGTCGCCATGGGCGCAGCGGGAACTTCTCCGCCAGCTAGCACCGAGCGGACCGGTGGGACGCATAAAACACCTCTTATTCCGAGAGAGCGCTGTGGTCCCGCATAGTGCTCTCTCGAGCTAAGGCGCTGGCCGTACATAAATTGACGACAGGGTATATCGTGTATATGCAAGCTGAGAGAACGAGCGGCCGCCAATGATAAGGCACAGCTCGTCCTGCGGGTCAATGCTGAGGTTACGGTACCGTACCTTGACTCCGCGTGCGGTGTCGTACTCTAATCGGTGTGGTTACGTTATGATAACGAGGGTGCTGCATCGCTTGGCTGGCCGGGCAAGCGGGCGTGACCTGCCTCTTTACTTCCAGTCATCCCTGGCCTTGATAAGGATATTTCGCGATTCTTCGGGCATAGCAGAGAGATCAGACAATCGCCCAAAGGCAAGATGATATTGGTACGTTTCTCTCTCTTCCTCAAAATACAAGCTGCCGGTCAGGTGCTCGACATAAACGACGTCGCGCAAGCTCACGTCGTGTGCCTGCCCAAATTGAAGAAGATTGAAGGCGCCTGTGATGATGGGATGCGGCGCATCGAGCGGCAGCATACGCAGCTGAATGTTGTCGTATTCGGACAGCTCAAGCAGCCGGTCCAGCTGGGCGCGCATAGTGGCATTGCTGCCGACTCTCCTCCGCAGCACCGACTCGTCCAGGGCAACCTTTAGCTCAAACGGAGGGTCGCGCTTCAGGATCTGCTGGCGGATCATGCGCGCTTCGATCCGGCGCTCGATCTCGCCCGGAGGTACAGGTGCGATCGACCGTGTGTTGTCACGGATCACCTGGCGCGTGTATTCCTCGGTCATCATCAGGCCGATGACGAACTCCGGACCCCATTGCCACGATGAGGTGGCCTCGGCCTCTAGGCCGATGTATTCCGTATGGTCGTCGGGGAGCGCACCGGAGTATCCCTCCCACCAGCCCTTTCGGTTGGCCTCCCGGGCCAGGGCTACGAGCTCTTCGGAGTGCTTCCCGTCGATGCCGTAGAGCAGCAGGAGTTCCTTGATTTCTGCCGGGCGCGGCGCCGTGTGGGCGTTTTCAATCCGCGAAACCTTGGACGTCGACCAGCCCATTCGCTCTGCGACCTGTTCGCCGATGAGGCCAGTGCGTTCCCGGAGCCTGCGCAGCTCTGCGGCAAGCCTGCGGCGGCGCACGGTGGGGCTGGATGGCTCGGGCACCGGCGTCACGCTCCCCGGAGGGCCATAGGGGTAAACATTCCCATTCTGTCATCAGGATAATCCTGGCGGACCTGCCATAGATAGGTACACCGGAGGATTCATAAGAATATCTGTCGCAGCTCCCGATGCAACTTGCACCAGAACTACTGTACGCCGACACTGAGGGCACGGGGGAGTCCCGCTCGGGGTGGAGGAGTTATGCACAGCGTCCCAGTACACCGGAGCATTCTTGCCGTGGACATCGAGAAGTCCACGTCGTCCCTGCGCACGAATCCGATCAAGGAGGAACTGCGCCAAGAGGTCTACAGCGTGCTGGAGTCGTCGATGGGGGTCGCCGGTATCCAGTCCGTACATTGCGACCCGTTCACCGATCGCGGCGATGGCATCCTGGTGCTTGTCCACCCGGTCGACGACGTGCCGAAGACCCGGCTGCTCCATCCGCTTGTCCCGGTGCTGCAGCGGCTTCTCACCGATCGCAACAAGGGACTGCCCGAACCGGAGCGCTGCCAGCGCCAGCTCCGGCTCCGGGCCGTCGTGCACGCGGGCGAGGTTCACTTCGACGGCAAGGGCTACTTCGGGGAAGCCCTGGACGTCGCGTTCCGGTTGCTGGACGCTCCCCGGCTGAAGGAGAGCCTGAGCCGCGGGCCCGGCCCGCTGGTCCTGGCGGTCTCCGACGTTATCTACTGGTCGATCGTCAGCCAGGACTACGAGGGCATTCCCCGGGAGTCCTACCAGCCGGTCCTGCGCGTCACGGTGGCCGGACGCCGGCGTACCGGCTGGATCCATGTCCCCGGCCCCGTCGCTGCGGAACGGGCGATGGCCGGAGCCGTGCCCGCGCGACGGCCCCGGGCGGCGTAGCGCCCCCTGAACTGCGTCAATGTAATCAGCAACGAGGCGCCGCCGATGGCATGACATTCGTCATGGAGAGCCGTGGATAAGCGGCACGTAGAACCGCGCCCCGGTACGGCTTAGCGTGGTGGTTATGACATCAACGACGCTCGTTTCCATCGTGGTGGGCGTGGCCGTCGCTGCCTTGCTGGTGGTCCGGCAGATGCGCGCCCAGCCGGTGAACGCGAACTTCCGCATCCCGCTGATCCTCGGGATTATCGGCCTGATCGAGCTCACCAACTACCTGCAGAAGAACCATCACCTCGGTGCCACTGCGATCGCTGCCCTGGTCGGCAGCCTGATCCTGGCGGCGGTGCTCGGCGCGGCCCGGGCCGCCACGGTGCACCTGTGGATACAGGACGGCCAGCCCTGGCGCCGGGGCACCTGGCTGACCGGGGCGCTGTGGGTGGTCAGCCTCGCCGCGCACTTCGGCCTCGACTACCTGATCGACCCGCACGCCCCGGACGGCGGCGTGGCCGGGGCATCCATCCTGCTGTACCTCGCGGTCACCTACACCGTGCAGCGGCTGATCGTGCAGGCCCGCGCCCAGCGGATCCCGGTCGCCGCCCGCCAGCCGGAGTCGGTCACCGGTTCGGCGCCGTGAGCAGGCCGGATCATGATCATGAGGCTGCGGAACGGGTACATGCTCCGGTAAGCCGCGGGGGTGCGTACCGTTCGCAGGAGGTCTGATGGCACGCTCGATCTGGACCGGCGCACTGGCCTTTGGGCTGGTCAACATTCCGGTCGGCCTGTATGCGGCCACGGAGGATCGGACCGTGCACTTCAACCAGTTCCAGAAGGGCACGAGTGACCGCATCCGGTACAAGCGGGTGAACGAGCGGACCGGGGAAGAGGTCAACTACCGGGACATCGTCAAGGGCCGCGAGGTCGATGACGACACCTATGTGCTGCTCACCGACGACGAACTGGAGTCCGTCGAGCCGGGCCGGACCCGCACCATCGACATCACCGATTTCGTCGATCTGGCCGAGGTTGATCCGATCAATTTCCAGCGCACCTACTATCTGGCGCCGAGGGGTGACGGCGCCGACCGTTCCTACGAGCTGCTCTACCGGGCGATGACCGAGACCAACCGGGCCGGTATTGCCACGTTCGTGATGCGCAGCAAGGAGTACCTCGTCGCGGTCCGGCCGCAGCGGGAGGTCCTGGCCCTGGAGACCATGTACTTCGCGGACGAGATCCGCGACCCGATCGAGGCGACCGGCTACGAGCCGTCCGGCCAGCCGGCCCGCCCCCGGGAGCTCACCATCGCGCGCCAGCTCATCGAGTCGATGACCACCGACTGGGATCCGGGCCGTTACGTGGACACCTACCGCGAGCGCGTCGAGGAACTGATCGAGAGCAAACGGGCCGGCGAGACGATCGAGGCGGCGGCCCCGGCGCCGCCGCCGTCGAAGGTGGTCGACCTCACCGAGACGCTGCGCCGCAGCGTGGAGGAGGCGCGCGGGCGGGGCCGCGTAAGTGCCGGGCGCTCGCGCGGCCAAGCCGATGAGGGCCCCCAGGATGAGGACCTGTCCGCGATGACCAAGAGCCAGCTGGCCGCTCGGGCCGCGGAGCTGGGCATCCCCGGCCGGTCGAAGCTGACCCGCGACGAACTGGAAACGGCCGTCCGCCAGGCTCGTCACCCGCGCCCCAAAGCCGTCTCCTGAGGAGTCACAGTAAGCCGGATAAGCTGCGGTGAGACCGAAATGAGCCGGGGACTGGCGGCCCGGGAGCGGCCAGCGTAACCTCCCCGGCATGACCGTAAAACTCGTGGTCCTCTACACTCAGCCCGACGACCCGGACGTGTTCGAGCACCATTACGCCGGAACGCACATGCCGATGGTCCGCAGGATCCCGGGGCTGCAGCGCGCCGAGAGCGGCCGTTTCATCGCCGAAGCCGACGGCGGCGAGGCCATCTTCTACCGGACCGCCTCGCTGTACTTCGCGGACCGGGCGGCCCTGGACCATGCGCTCGCCACCCAGGAGGCGCAGGCCGCGGCGGCCGACTACGAGAAGATCGCCCCGCCCGGCTCCCGCATGCTCGTCGAGGACGTCGACGCCTAACCCGCCCCCGCGGGACGGGTCGGGCCCTCGGCGCTAGCCCAGGTCGGCCACCAGGTCGGGGGTCAGCCCGGAGAGGTCGTGCAGGACGGCGCGGGCGACCGCCAGCGCGTCGGGGTCGGGTGGGTAGCGCGGATGCGGAACGGCCACCACCTGCAGCCCCGCCGCCCCGGCCGAACGCAGCCCGTTGCTCGAATCCTCCACCGCGGCGCCCCGCGCCGGCGGGATGCCCATGCGGCCGGCCACCGTCAGGTATACGTCCGGCGCGGGCTTGCCGTGCGCAACCTCCTCGGTGGACACCGCGGTCACGAACAGCGACTTGATCCCCGCGGCCTTCAGCACGGTCTCGATCAGGACCGGGGGAGAGGAGCTGGCCAGCCCGAGCGGCCAGCGGACGGCCATCCGGCGCACGGCCTCGACCGCGCCTGGCATGAGCGGGAGGCGGCGCGCGTAACGGTCCGCCATCTCCTGGATGACCTGGGCCGCCACCTTCTCGGGAGCCAGGCCTGCCCCCAGTTCTCCGCTCAGGTAGCGGGCCCATTCCGGCGTGCTCATCCCCATGAGCCGCCGCTGCGCGTCCGGGGCCCAGCGACCGCCATGGGACGCCACGAAATCCCGGCGCACCTCCTCCCATACCGGTTCGGAGTCGATGAGCACCCCGTCCAGGTCGAACACCACGGCCTCGATCACCCGTACTCCCCTTCCCGGTGGCTGGTTCCTTGGCTGGGCGGCCAGGCGGGTGAGCGGCTAAGCTGCCCGCGCGCACGCCGCTGTGCCCCGCGACCCCCTGGGCCGCGACGTCGAACGTGGGAGAAGTCAGTGCCTGAGCTTAACTTTGCCGATATGCCCCTGAGCCCGCTCATGCGGGCGCTGGGCCTGGTGATCGACGGCTATTCCGGCGGTGAAGACGGCGGCTGCACCCGTGTCCGCGGTCACATCGACGCCGGCCCGGAGCATCATCAGCCCATGGGCATTGTGCACGGCGCGCTGTACACCGGCGCGATCGAGACCGCGGCCAGCGTCGGCGCCTTCCTCGCGGTGCAGGACAGCGGCCAGCTCGCCGTCGGCGTGGACAACCTCACCGATTTCGTCCGCCCGGTCAAAGAAGGGCGCCTCGAGGTCGACGCGCGCGCGGCCAGCCAGGGACGGACGCTCCAGCTGTGGGAGGTCGACATCACCGACGATCAGGGGCGGCTGGTGGCGAAGGGGCGGGTGCGCCTGGCCAACCGGCCCAATCCAAACCGGCCCGGGGCGTGATATTCGTGGACCGAAGGCCAGACGACCAGAAGGCCAGACGACCGGAAGGGCGGGCGCGTGCAGGCTAGAACCGGGACTGGAGCCCGCTGATGCTGGACGGCTATCCGCTCGTCGACGCCCACCTGCATCCGGCGCGGCGCTCCACGGTCAAGCTGGCCTGGGCGGAGTGGGCCCGCGACTTCGGCGGCGGCGAGGCGGTCAGCCGGCTTTACGATGCCGACGGCACCGTGAACCCGGCCCGGTTCGGCGCCTACCTGGCTGCGGACGGCGTGGACGTCGCGCTGGTGCTGGCCGAGTACAGTCCCCGCGTCACCGGAATCCAGCCCGTGGAGGACCTGCTCCCGCTGGCTGCGCACAACCCGGACCGGATCAAGGTCGTGGCCAACATCAACCCGAACGTCCATTACCCGGTGGACGAGGAACTGCAGCGCCAGCTCGGGCTCGGGGCCATCGCGCTCAAGATCCACCCGGTGCACGCCCGCGCCGCCGCGAACGACCGCGCCCTGTACCCGGCCTATGAGATCTGCCAGGCGGCCGGAATCCCGGTTGTCGTGCACTGCGGCACGAGCACGTTCCCGGGCGCGTCCAACACCTTCGCCGACCCGGTCGTGCTCGACGACGTACTGCGCGACTTCCGCCGCCTCAACGTCGTGCTGGCCCACGGCGGGCGCGGCTGGTGGTACGACGCGGCCGCGTTCATGGCCCTGTCGAACGAACGGGTCTGGATCGAGCTGTCCGGCCTGCCACCGTCACGCCTGCGCGAGTACTACGCCCGGCACAGCTGGCCGCGGCTGACCCGCCGGATGATCTTCGCGACCGACTGGCCCGGTGTGCCCGGCATCGCCGGGAACGCCCGCGCCGTGGCGACGCTGTGCCCGGACGAGGAGACCGTGCGCCTGGTGCTGGCCGGCAACGCCTGCCGCGTCTACAACCTGAAGATCCCCGGCACGTAAGGACGCCTCCGGGCCGGCCGGGCCGTCCGCCCCGGGCCGTCCGCCCCGTGCCGCCCGCTCTGGGCCGCCCGCTC
>PLRW01000329.1 GCA_003164955.1 Actinomycetota bacterium | reverse complement strand
ACGGAGGGGCCCGGCACGGAGGGGCAAGGTAGCCGCCGCGCGCGGATCCTTACCTCGATGGCGGCCATACAGGACTACGAGGGGCGGCTGTTCTCCGGCATGCTCGGCGCCCTGGACGCGATGGAGCACGTCACCACGTACGGAAAGGCCGCGAACCGGACCGCGACCGCCTACTTCAACGTGGCGGGCCGCACGCCCGCCGAGGTCGCCGCGCACCTGGCCCGCCGCCGGGTGAACGTCTGGAACGGCCACAACTACGCGTGGGAACTGACCGCGGTGCTGGGCATCCGTGATTCCGGCGGCGCCGTCCGCGCGGGCCTCGTGCACTACAACGACCGTTCCGACGTGGACCGCCTTCTCGCCGCCGTCGCGGAATTGGCCGGCTAGCGGAACGGGCCGGCCAATGAGAATGGCCGGCCAATGAGAATGGCCGGCCAATGAGAATGGCCGGCCAATGAGACTGGCCGGGCACGGCCTCCCGCCGGGCCCGGCGCTGGCGTAGCCTGAGGGCGATTGCCCGTGCGAGGGCCTCGCTGCGAGGAGACGGCTGTGCCAGGTGTCCGGGAGGCAGGTGTCCGGGAGGCTGTGCTCGCGCTGGCCGCCGTCCTGTGGCACGTCGGGCACCTTCTGACCAGCCCGGCCGCCTTCACGATCGTGAGCACCGGCGTGCTGGCCGCCGTGCTGATCGGCCTGGTCGCGGCGCTAGCCGCAAACGGTGCCCGGCTCACCCGGGCGGCCACGGCGGCCCCGATGACCCGGCGGGCGTCCGGTCTCCGGGATAAGTCCTGGTCCGCGGCGTTCCTGCGCCAGCGCGACCCCGACGCGGCCGGGCGGCCACGGCCCAGAGCACCATCGGCGGCCCCGGCGGCCGCCTGATCTTCCCCCGCCCCGGTTCGTCCGGCGCATCCTGAGCCCCGCATCGCGTGCTGGCTTCCCCTGATCGCGGCCGTCTCCAGCCGTCAACTGTCTCTTCCGACCCGCTGGAGGGTTGCTCGCCCATGTTCAGTCTCTTCGGCGTCCCCGTCGGCGCCGCCTACCACGTTGTCACCGCGATCTCCGCCGCCCTTACGCCGCTGACCGGCGGCCTGGCTGTCGCCGCGGCCATCGTCGTCTTCACCGTCGCCGTCCGCCTGATCGTGCTGCCGTTCAGCTACTACGCCATGCGCGGCCAGCTCACCCAGGCCAGGATCGCGCCCCAGGCCCAGGCGCTCCGGCAGCGCTACGCCAAGCAGCCCGAACGTCTCACGCGCGAGCTCACCGCGCTGTACCGCGAGAACGGCACCGGCATGTTCGCCGGCTGCCTGCCGCTCCTGCTCCAGTGGCCGTTCCTCAGCGTCATGTACCTGCTCTTCCGCTCGACGTCGATCGGCGGAGCACCGAACGCCCTGCTCGCCCACTTTCTGTTCGGCGCGCGGCTCGGCCGCCACTGGCTGGGCGGGGCCGGCCCGTTCAGCGCCCAGGGCGCGATCTTCGCGGCGCTTTTCCTCCTCCTGATCGCGCTCGGCTGGCTGGCCGTCCGGGCGTCCCGCCGTCTCACCGCGTCCGCGGCGACCGCCCCGGCGAAGGCGACCGTCCCGGCGAAGGCGACCGTCCCGGCGAAAGCGACCGCCCGGGTGGGGGCGACCGCCCGGGCCGACCGCAAGCCGCCAGCGGCCGGCGCGCCTGGTGCCCAGCCCGCCGGCGTTCCCGCCTGGGTCACGAACCTGCTGCCCTACCTGACGGCGGTCTTCGCGGCGTTCCTGCCCCTGGCCGCGGGACTGTACCTGCTGACCACGACCGCGTGGACGCTGCTCGAGCGCAGCCTGATCCGGCGGATTCTCATGCCGGCGCCCGTTCCCCCAGCGCCGGCGCCCGTTTCCCTTGGCGCTGCCGCCGGGAAGGCGGCCCAATCGGGGTAAGCCCGCCCCCCACCCGGGTAACACTTTCTGGGTGGAGTGGTCAGCGCCCATCCGGCGGCTGGGTCCCGCGGACCTGAAGGCCTGCCTGGCCCTGGCCGTGGACCGGGAGTGGCCAGCCGAGGAACACAAGTGGACCTTGCTGCTGGAGGCCGCCGAAGCCTACGGCGTGGACGATCCCAGCGGCGGTCTGGCCGGCGCCGTGGTCCTGGGGCGGTACGGCGCGAAGCTCGCGTCGGTCGGGATGATGCTGGTCGCGTCGCAATACGGCCGGCGGGGCCTCGGCCGCAGGCTCATGTCCTACGTCCTCGGGCAAGCCGGTGACGCGTCCGTGTTCCTCTTCGCAACGAGCCACGGCCGCCCGTTGTACGAAAGGCTCGGCTTCCGCACGACCGGCTGGAGCGCAGCGTTCGCCGGCCTGTTCCAGCCCACCCCGTGCCCAGCCAGTCGTGGCCGGGCACGGGGTGGTAAGGACGGCCCCGATCTGGTCCGCGATGCCCGCGCGGAAGACCTCGCCGCGATCGTGCGTATCGACCGCCCGGCCTTCGGAGCCGACCGCGCCTATATCGAGCACAGCCGTTTCTGTACGGCATCTGCGACCACCGCCCGCACGTCCCGGAATGCTGTCAGCGCTCGTGCGGTGTCGGCCACGGCACGCGCGGTCCCTGCGAAACGTACCTCTCCGGTGGTGCATATCTGCGACGGCATACGCGTGGTTCGCTGCACCCTGACGAAGGCGGAGCTCTGACGCCTCACCTCGGCCGGGACGAGCACGTCGACGAGATTTGAGGCAGGTGTCCGGACCCCGTTCCGGCGAGCGGCGACGGATCCGGTGATTACGCTACGCGGGCCAGCGTGCAGCAGCGCCGCCATTTCCCGCTGGTTGGCCGTCACCGCGCCGGTCAGGGCGAGATATACGCCCGGAAGAACCTTCTGCCACGGGCCACCGGGCCGGATGCGGTACCGGAGGACTGCATCCGTCATCCCGCAGGAGAGCCCCTGATCACGCGCGATGACATCGTGCTGGGTGAGCAGCGTTTGCTTCAGCCGCACATCATCAATGCCCGATACTCGCCGCATGCGGGCAGAATGCCACGAGCGTCCGACACCCGGCGGCCGCCGGCCCTCCCCGCTTTGTACGTAAAGGCGCCATCACGTGTATCCCGGTGTACGTAAAGGCGCC
>PLRW01000139.1 GCA_003164955.1 Actinomycetota bacterium | reverse complement strand
GTACCGAACCGGCTCGGTAGCGGCCCTGCTCAGTAGCCAGGTCCGCTGAGGACCCCGCCATCGGCGGTGAATTCGCTGCCGGTCGAGTAGGACGAGTCGTCCGACGCGAGGAACCCGACGAGCCGGGATATCTCGATCGGCTTGGCGAACCGGGCCAGCGGCATTGACGTGACGAAGGCCTCGCCGCTGGCCTGGTCGAAGGTTCCGTTTCCCGACAGGGTCATGCTGGTCAGTACCCCCCCAGGATGAACCGAGTTGACCCGGATGCCAAACCTGCCGAGCTCTTGCGCGGCCGCCTTGGTCATCCCGCGGACCGCGAATTTGCTCGCACTGTAGGCGGAGAGCCCGGCTGCCCCGGTGAATCCCTCGATCGAGGAGATGTTGATGATCGACCCGCCGCCCGCGGCGGTCATCGGATCGATGACCGCCTTCATGCCAAGCCAGCAGCCCACCGCGTTGATCTCCAGGATCCGCCGGAAGTCAGCCAGCGGCATCTCCGCGATCGAGCCGAATTTCAGCACTCCCGCGTTGTTGACCAGCACGTCCAGCGCGCCGAACGTGTCCAGCGCGGTACTGACCGCGGCTGCCCATCCGGCTTCGCTGGTGACGTCGTGGCGAACATAACGGCACGAGCCCGGGGGAAGCCCGGCGGCCACGGCGGTGCCCTTGTCGTCCAGCACGTCGCCGAATACGACCCGGGCGCCCTCGGCGACGAAGTGACGCACGTGGGACTTGCCCATGCCCCGGGCGCCTCCGGTGATCAGTGCGACCTTGCCGTCGAGCCGGCCCATGATCGCACCCCCAGCTTCCGGCCAACAGCTTCCCGGCCAGCAACCTCTAGACCAACAATCTCTAGACCAAACGCTTGCTTGGTAAGAGGGTAACAGAACGTCGCAGGGCCGCCAGGGTCTGCGGTGTTCGGGGTGTTTCGGGTTACCGGGCTCCGGGCTGCTGCGTGCCCTGCTGCTCCTGCGGGCCCTGCGCCGGGGCGGAGATTCCGTCGAACAGCAGCCGGAGAAATCCGTCCGCCACCTGATCGGTGCTGAATCCGCCGGCCCGGCGCCACTGGGCGGGGATCCACAGCACGTCGCGGAGCAGCCGGTAGGTGAGCTTCGCGTTCAGGTCGGCGCGGAAAAGGCCGGCTTGCCGGCCTAGTTCCAGCTGCGTGACCCAGGTCCGCTCGATCTCGCCCAGCGACTTGCGCAGGTAACCGAACCTGGGCTGCGAGGTGAAGTAGTTCCAGTCGCTCTCCAGCATCGCGAGTGCGGCCCGGTGCCGGGTGAGCGTACGGCTCGTCGAGCGGACGATCTGCTCGATGACCACGCGGGGGCTCCCGCCGGACGCGACCGCCGCGCGGTAGTCGGCGAGTACCGCGTTCATGAAGCTGGAGAGGATCTCGTCGCCGATCGACTCTTTGGAGTCGAAGTGGTAATACAGGCTGCCGGAAAGGATGCCCGCGGCATCCGCGATCTCACGCACGGTCGTGGCACGGTATCCCTTCTGCGCGAAAAGCTCGCCGGCGAGCTGCACCATCTGGGCGCGGCGTTCGGACCGGGCAGGTCCCTCCGCGGCCGTCCCGCCGGAGGCGTTGCCCCGGCCTCCAGGCGGAATCTTCCTAGGCGAGCTCATGGCGCCCATTATCGCCCGGCGCCCGCTGTGCCTCCGCGTTTGCCTAGGTCCGGCGTGTGGCTAGCCCCGCCTCTGCGTGTCCCGCCCTCGCGTGTGCCCGGCCCCCGCGTGTCCCGCGCCGCGCCGTGCCGCAAAACGAGAACACGTTCTTGTTTTGCCGAATGCACGGGCATAGAGTCCGGGGGAGGTGATCACCCGCGGATCCCGCTGTCATCTCCCGGCGCGTTGCGAGGAACGAATGGATCAGACCGCCGACTACGTCGTTGCCGGGGCCGGCAGCGCCGGATGCGTGCTGGCGAAACGTCTCGCCGAATCGGGGGCCAGCGTCATCCTGCTTGAGGCCGGCGGCCCGGACCGTACGCGCCTGGTGCGCAAGCCCGGGATGATCGCCATCTTCCACAACGTCCCCGCGCTGAAGAAGCGCCTGGATTGGGGGTACTACACCGCCCCCCAGCCCAGCGCGCTGGGCCGTAGGATCCCGCAGCCCCGTGGCCGGGTGCTCGGCGGTTCCGGCTCGATCAACGGCATGCTGTTCGTCCGCGGCAACCGCAAGAACTACGACGACTGGGCCGCCGCCGGCTGCGCGGGCTGGAGCTATCCGGAAGTGCTGCGCAGCTTCAGGCGGATGGAGAACTGGGAGGACGGTGCCAGCGAACTGCGCGGTTCCGGTGGCCCGATCCAGGTGACGCGGCAGAAAGACCTCACCGGGGCCTCGCAGGCGTTCATCGAGGCACTCGCCGACACGGCCAGCGTCCCGAAGATCGACGACTACAACGGCAAGTCCCAGGAAGGCGTCACCGTCTTCCAGCAGAACACCGGCGGCGGGCTGCGGTACAGCTCCTCGGTCGGCTATCTCGACGATCACGGCCTGCCGAACCTGCAGGTCCGCACGGGCGCCGTCATCACCCGGATCGTGATCGGCAACGGGCGCGCCACCGGTGTCGAGGTCAGTACGGCGGCGGGGCGCGGCACCATCCGGGCGGCCCGCGAGGTGATCCTGTGCGCCGGCGTGTACGGCTCGCCGCAGATCCTCATGCTGTCTGGCCTCGGGCCCGCGGCGCACCTGCGCCGGCACGGCATCGACGTCGTCGCCGACCTCCCGGTCGGTGACAACCTGCACGACCACATGTTCGTCCCGATGACCTTCGTCATGAGGTCGGCCCGCAACCGTGGCACCACGCCGTACTTCGCCGGCGGCATGATCAAGGAGGCGGTCCGCGGCGGCACCTGGATGGGCCGCACCGTCTTCGAGGCCGTCGGTTTCGTCCGCAGCCCCCGGGCGCGGGAGATCCCGGACATCCAGATCCATGCGCTGCCGTGGTCGTACCCGTTCCCCAACCAGGACGCACCCACCAGGCACAAGGTCGATAAGCGTTCCGCCCTGACGATCATGCCCACCCTCATATACCCGAAGAGCCGCGGCACCCTCCGGCTTGCCTCCGCCGACCCGGCGGCCCCGCCGGTGATCGATCCGGCTTACCTGACCGATCCCGACGACAGCAGGCTGCTGCTGGACGGCATGGACCTCGTCCGCGAGGTGATGGCGAGCAACATCATCGCCAAGGGGATCTCCGCCGAACTGTCGCCCGGGCCCGGCTACCGCGGGCGGGAAGCCCTGGCCAAGGAGCTCCCGAACCGCGCGACATCGGTCTATCACGCGGTCGGCACGTGCCGGATGGGCGTGGACGAGCGGGCCGTGGTCGACCCCGCCCTGCGGGTCCGTGGCATCGACGGGCTTCGCGTCGCCGATGCGTCGATCATGCCCAGCATCGTCGGCGGGAACACCAACGCCCCGGCCATGATGATCGGCGAGCACTGCGCGAGCCTCATACTGAACGGCTGTTCGCCGCCCCAGTAAATCGTGCAGTAGATCGTTGCAGTCCTCGCCCTGGCACGGCGACTACTTCCTTAGCTGACCGAGCGCCAGCGCCTCCGCTACGCCGCCCGCTACCGGGATCACCTCATCCAGCCCGGTCAGCGATAGCATCCGCGCCACCACCGGCTGCACGCACGCCACCACCAGTGACCCGCCTGCCGCCTCCAGCCGCTGGTTCACCGCCAGCAGCACACGAAGTCCCTGCGAGGCCATAAATCCCACCCCCGCCAGGTCCGCCACCACCCGCCGCGCCGGCTTCGCGACCTCCCGCATCAGTGCATCCCTGAACGCCTGCTCCGTCGTCATATCAATGTCCCCGGTTACTGACACGACCACGTGCCCCGGCCCGGCCACGACCCGCACGTTCAGCCCCACCCCGCCATCATCGGGGATGCCCATGGACGGCTGAGCATTCATTCCCCGGCCCTTCCAGTACGCGGACAACGTGACTAACCCACACCCACGGGTAGCGGGCCCGGGTAACGAGGAGCAACTCCGTCCGTTGCATAACCGTTGCAACCAGGGTAACCGCCTGATCCCCGTTTGTCCGCGTGGGGGGCCGCCGAAAGGGCCTGGCCGCGCTGGCGTGGGCCGG
>PLRW01000277.1 GCA_003164955.1 Actinomycetota bacterium | reverse complement strand
GGGTTCCGGGGGGTCGCCCCCCCCCCGGGCCAGCACAGCGCACGTGGGGGTCCGGAGGGTCATCCCCCGGGGCTGACACGGCGGATCAACGTGGCCAGCTCGGCCGGCCAGACCTTCTCCGTGGTGACGTCCAGCTCGTCCAGGGTCCACCACCGCCAGGCGGCGATGTTGTCGCTCGCGTGCATCGCGTCGACCCCGCGGATCTCGCGGCGGGCCACGCCAGTGCGCGCGAGGTACAGCCGCTCCCGCTGCTGCACGATCCGGCCCGAATGTTCCATGGTCCACGTGCGGCGGAGGACCTCGGCGCCCAGCGGGATGTCGCTCCAGCCGGTCTCCTCGGCCAGTTCCCGCAGGGCGCCGGCGCGGAAATCCTCGCCCTCGTTCAGCCCGCCGCCGGGGGTGGTCCAGTGGCTTCCGTTCGGCGGCGAGTCGTCGTAGCGCATCAGCAGCACCCGGTCGTCCGGGTCAAGCAGGACGACGCGGGCGGCCAGCCGCACAGGGAGCCCGTTCATGCCGTCCATTGTGCCGTTTTGAGACCGGCGGCGGACGGCTGCGGTGCGAGGATGACGCCCATGGCCGGGACAAACGCCGCCTCCTCGCAGGCGCAGACGGAGAAGCAGGCACAGCAGGCGCTCACCGTGGAGCTGGATCTGCCGTCCGCGCAGGTGCTGGCCGACCAGATCTCGACCATCCAGGATCTGCAGTTCGTGATGGAGTGCTGCAAGCGGCTGCTGGCCGAGCTGGTCAAGCCGGAGGACGAGCGGGAACCCGTAGTGCCGCAGGCGCTCTGGTCGGCCGCGCTGATGGCCTACGGCCGCTGCTTTACCCGGGGCAAGAAGTTCGGGCTCACCGCCGACGACGTCCGGGACCTGCCGCTCGAGGGCCAGGTGATGAAGTTCCACAGCTGGGTCGTCGACGAGCGCAACCAGCTCGCCCGGCACCCGGCCAATCCGTACGACGTGGCCCGGGTCGGCACGGTCCTGTCCGCACCCGGCCTGTCCGATGGTTCTGCTGAACGGCGGGTGCAGGGGATCACCGTGCTGTCGGCCAGCCACATCCTGGTCGACGGGGCCGGGGTACGTCAGCTCGGGGCGCTGGCGTCCGAG
The DNA here is from genome assembly GCA_003164955.1 of Actinomycetota bacterium. Classification (GTDB taxonomy): domain Bacteria; phylum Actinomycetota; class Actinomycetes; order Streptosporangiales; family Streptosporangiaceae; genus Bog-532. Next base: position 2,861 of record PLRW01000277.1, on the reverse strand, counting down.
CTGGCCAAGCAGACCGCGGAGAAGGCCCAGAAGCAAGAGGACACGGTCCTCGCCGAGGCGCAGCAGATCGGCCTGGACAAGCTGTACGCCATGCCCCCGCTGCCCGTGGGCGCCCCCGGCGACGAAGACCCCGGGGCGGAAGGGCCAGAAAAGGTCTGAGCTAAGGTCCGGCAGGCGAACGCGACCTACTACGGCACTGGGTTCCGTCCTGTCCGCTGCAGCAGGGTAGGCACCATCGCGAGACTCGGCCCAGCGGCACAGCCGCTGGGCCGGTCACCTCACCAGAGTGCCACGAGATCAGGCCGTAGGGTATGCCTGTGGAAGGCGATCGCCCATGGCCTGCCCCGGCAGAGCACGTTGTTGCCGGCAGACGCTGGAAGTACGCCCCGCCTCCGTGGGTCTTGTTCGAAGCGGTCGTGAATGATAGCGAGCGGTGGCTGTCGCTTCTGACGGGCGAGACCCAGCCGACGGTGGCCGCTTCCCGACGACCTGACGCCGTGCTCCTCAGGCCCTGGGTGGATCCTGCCGTGCCGGCCGTTGAACTATGGATCGAGCACGACGGCTACGGGTCTGTGATCACCGTACTGGCCTACGGTGAGGTTCCAAAGCTCCCCGACGAGACCAGGCGCTGGGTGAGATACCGGCTGGGCACACTGTTTGGCGCAGCCCTCCGCGAGTGGGTGGACGAACCGCACCGGTAGCCGCCGAAGGCTGAAAGATGACCTGCCGCACCATGGCGAACAGGCGCGCGGTCATTCGGCGCCGGCAATGGCGGCGGTGGCACGGCGAATGGTAGATTAATGGCATGAGAACTGCCATTGATTCTACCGGGCGTGTTGTCATTCCCAAGGCGCTGCGGGACGCTCTCGGGCTGACGGCGGGCCAGCCGTTGGAGATAGCAGAGCGGGACGGGCGGCTGGAGATCGTGCCCGCTGCGACGCCGATGAGGCTGGTGGATGAGGGTGACGGTGTGGTTGCCGTCGCCGATGCGGACATGCCCGTGCTGACGGCTGACATGGTGCGGGAGACGCTGGAGCGCATCCGCCGATGAGGGCCGTCGATTCCAGTGTGGTCATCGCGGCCTTCGCCACCTGGCACGAGCATCACGCCATCGCCGGCAAGGCCATGGCAGGTCGGCCGCGTCTGGTCGCGCACGCGGCAGTTGAGTCCTACTCCGTGCTGACCCGGCTGCCGCCGCCGCACCGTGCCCATCCGTCGATCGTGCACGCCTTTATTACCGAGCGGTTCACCGAGCCATTCCTGACCCTGTCCGAACCCGGTTACCAGGAGCTTCTCGCCACGGTGGCTGCCGGACAGATCCTGGGCGGCCCTGCCTACGATGCTCTGATCGCCTTCACCGCCGCCGAGCACCAGGCTACTTTGCTCAGTCTCGACCAGCGGGCCAGCGCAACCTACGAAACTGTCGGTGCTACGGTCGTGCAGCTCCTCGCCTGACCACCCGCCGCCTCCACGTGGCGTCAGCGGCCAGGGGAAGTCCAGGGCGGCCGGCGCTCAGCGGGCGGCGTCCTCCAGGTCCGCGCCGGCCGCCGGGCGGGCGGGATAGTGGCCGGCCAGCCAGTCGTGCAGCAGAGCCAGCCGGGCCGCGTTGCCGTCGTGACCCGCGATGACCGGCGCGGAGTTGTACGGGCTGGCGTCGGAGCTGCGCCGCAGCTTCACGTACAGGCCGGACGCGTCGATCGCGTAGCGCTCCATGTCGTCCTGCAGCGCCCCGATCACGGTGATGTTCCGGTCCCGGCCGATCCGCTCGAACAGCGCGACCGCCTCGGTGCGGTGCTGCTTGCCGAGGTTGCGGCCCAGTTCGTCGAGGACCAGCAGGAGCGGCCGGTCGGTCCCCCCGGCCAGGGCGGCGGCGCAGACGAGCTTGACGGCCTTCTCGTCCATCTGCGCGGTATTGCCCCGCAGGTTGTAGGGTGCCATCCGCTGTCCCTCGGCCCGCCGCCACTTGGGGGTCACGGTCCAGCGCCACGGCTTGTCCGGCTCGGCGGGCGGCTCCGGCTCGGGAAAGTCCAGCGTCGCCCCGTAGCCGCCGTACTCCTCGTCCAGCCGCCCGAACTGCGCGGCGACCTTCTTCAGCTTGGCCTTGATGCCCTCGGCCACGGACGAACGGTGCGCGGCGGCGGCCTGGGCCGCCTCGGCCAGCCCCTTGCGCGCCGCCGCGAGGTCGGCGGTGCGGTCGGCGCGCTGCCGGGTAATCCGCTGCCGCTGGTATTCGTCCTCCTGCTCGGTTTGCGCCAGATAGGTGCGCAGGGCCCGGTGCAGGGCCGGGACCCTCTGGGCGTCCCACCGGAGGTTCCGGCTCAGGCCGGCGATCTCCCGCGGGATCTCCTCCTCCGGCGTGCCGCGCGGGAAGCACATGGTGAGCACGCGGTCGAGTTCCGTGCCGCAGGCGGCGGTCCACTCCGGCTCGCTCCAGGTGGCCTGCTCGCCGCCCAGCGCGAGCAGGTGGCTCTGCGCCTCGGCCACCGTGCCACCGAACGCGGCCAGCCGGGAGTCCAGCCCGATCGCGGCCTGGCGGGCGGCCAGGCCATCGCGTTCGGTGACGTTCCGGTTCTGCAGGTCCTCCAGCCGCCCGGCGTCGGCGCGGAGGCGCATCGCCTGCTCCGCGCGGGTCTGCACGGCGGCGAGCATGCTGGCGTGCTCCTGCCGCGCCGCCCGCACATCCGGTTCCAGCCCGGCCCGCTGGCCGGCCAGCTCACCGAGCGTCTCCCGCAGGCCGCCGATCTCTTCCCACAGGCTCGCCGCCGCCGCGGCCGCCCCGGCGGCGGCGATCCGCACGCGCGCCGCCGAGAGCTGCCGGCGGGCGTGCTCGACCGTCTCCCCGGCCTCGCGCAGCCGCCCGG
>PLRW01000270.1 GCA_003164955.1 Actinomycetota bacterium | reverse complement strand
CCAGTGCGCACCGCAGGACCAGTGCCTCGCAGCCGTCGATGCCCGCCGCCAGCAGGGCCGCGAAATGGCCGTCGCCGCGGTGCTCGCGCAGCACCGTGGCCGCCCGCCAGAGCCGGGCCAGCGCGACGTCGGGGCCGGACAGTGACCCGTCGGGCTGGGGCAGCGCGGTGTTGGCCGCAGCCAGGATCCGGCCCGCGCAGTCCAGGCCGGTGGATACCTCGGTCAGCCGGTCCGCGGCCGCGGCCGTCTCCTGGTCCAGCCCGGCGAGCAGCCGGCGCAGCGCGGCGATCGCGCCGTCCTGACGGGCCCGCAGCGCCTTGGCCGGCGACGCCAGCTGCCAGACCCCGGGGATCGCCCGGCTCACCATGGCGGGCGCGAAGTTGTAAAACGAGGCGGTGACGACCGCAGCACCCGCCGGCCCCAGCGGCGCGGCGCGGCCCGCGAAGTACCCCCGCCAGAAGCCGCGCAACCCCGCTGCCTCGAACGCCGAACGCGCCTCGGGCGCGAAGTAGGTCACCGCGTGGACCGGCTCGAACAGCGTCCACATCGAACGGGGCACCCGATCCGGCTCAGCCACGACCGCTCCTCTGCCATCATGGCCCGGGCCTGTGGTCTGTCTGGACGGCCGGGCACCGTCCGCTAGCCTACGGCGGGCGCCATCCGCGAGCCTACGGCGGGCGCCGCCCGTGAGCCTACGGCGGGCGCCGCCCGCGTGGCAGCCGCCGGCGCGGCCGGTAGCCGCTGGCCGGTACCCTGCTGCCGACGAGGGGAGTGCTGCGGTGCGTGCCGTGGTTCAGCGGGTCAGCCAGGCCAGTGTGACCGTCGACGGCCAGGTCGTGGGGGCGATCGACCAGCCCGGCCTGCTCGTTCTGGTCGGCGTCACGCACGAGGACACCCCGGACGTGGCCGCGAAGATGGCCGCCAAGCTGTGGCATCTGCGCATCCTCGACGGTGAGAAGTCGTGCTCCGACGTGGCGGCGCCGCTGCTCGTTATCAGCCAGTTCACGCTGTACGCCGATACCCGCAAGGGCCGCCGGCCGTCCTGGCTGGCCGCCGCGCCCGGCCCGGTCGCCGGGCCGCTCGTGGACGCGGTGGTGTCATCGCTGCGGGAGCAGGGTGCCCGGGTGGAGACCGGCGTCTTCGGCGCCGACATGAAGGTGACCCTGACCAACGACGGCCCCGTCACCATCCTCCTGGAGCTGTAGCGGGGCGCCCGGTAAGGGCCTAATGAGAAGGCTGTGACGCGCGAGACGCCGACGCGATGGCACCCTTTGTACGCGTTGGTGCCATCGCGTACATCCCAGTACACGCTTTGGTGCCATCGCGTACAAAGCCCCGCCTCAGGGCTTGCGGCCGATCGCGGCGTACGCGCCGACCTCCGAGGCGGCCGGGCGGGGCTGCGGCTCGTCCTCGGCCCGCCACTGCGACATGAGCTGGATACCGGGCGGGACGAGTTCGAGCCCGGTGAGGAACCGGGCGAACTGGTCCTTGGTGCGGTACTGGAATGCGATGCCCGCGCTGCGGTAGGCGCGGTCGTTCCCGGCGCCCTCGGGGTAGAAGTCGCGGGTCGGCTGCTGCACGGCCAGGTAACTGCCGGACGGCAGGGCGGCGATGAGGCGGGACACGACCCCCCACGGGTCGTCCTCGTCCGGGATGAAGTGCAGCACGCCGAATATCGTCAGCGCGATCGGCTGGGACAGGTCCAGGGTGTCCAGCAGCCGCGGATCGCGGAGGATCTTGTCCGGGTCGCGGAGGTCGGCGTGGATGTAGGCGGTGACGCCTTCGGGGCTGCTGGTCAGCAGGGCGCGCGCGTGGGCCAGCACGATCGGGTCGTTGTCCACGTAGACGACCCGCGCTTCCGGGGCGGCCGCCTGGGCGATTTCGTGGACGTTGGGGCTGGTGGGCAGGCCCGTGCCGATGTCCAGGAACTGACGGACGCCTGCGTCGGCGGCCAGCCACTTCACCATGCGGCGCATCAGGGCGCGGTTCTCTCGCATCGCCGTCGCGAGATGCGGGTTGGCGGCCATCGCCTTGGCTGCGGCCTGGCGGTCCACGGCGAAGTTGTCCTTGCCGCCGAGGATGTAGTCGTAGATGCGCGCCGAGTGCGGCACGGACGTGTCGACATCGGGTAGTTCCTCGCCCGGATCGATCCCGCGGAAGTCCCACTCCCCGGTCAACGGCCCGCCCGCCTCCCCGGTCAACGGCCCGCCCGCCCAGTCGCGCTCGGTGCCCGCGTGTCCCGCATCTGACCGCCTTCAATTCTCATTATGCCGAGGGAGTCGATCTTAATGCTTGCGGCACGTACCGCCCACATCATCAGCCCGGCGAGGCCCGCGGGCAGCGACGCGGCTAGCTGGCGCGCCCGGAGACCAGCGACGCGAAGACCACCGTGCTGCCCAGGTAGTGGCCGGTCGCGGAGTCGAAGTCGCCGCCGCACGTGATGAGGCGCAGCGCCGCGTTGCTGGTCGGGCCGTAGACGGTGCGCGACGGGAAGCCGGACTTGGTGTACTCGCGCACGCCCGTCACGCGGAAGACGGCGGTCATCCCGTCGGCCAGGCCGACGTCGATCTCCTCGCCGGGCCGGGCCGCACCGAGCCGGTAGAACACCGACGGCCCCTTGTAGGTGTCGACGTGCCCGACGATGACCGACGGCCCGGGCTGCCCGGGGGTGGGGGAGTACTCGTACCAGCCGGCCTCACTGGGCTGGCCGAACAGCGGCGGCACCTGCATCGTGCCGTCGCTGGCCAGGCCGAGGCGCAGCAGCTTCGAGCTGATGCCGATCGCGGGGACCTGCAGCGAGACGGGCACCGACTGAGCCAGCATGGGCCCGTCGGCGGCCTCCAGTTGCTGCGCGGTCTCGCCCGCCCAGGGCAACGGGACCGAGGACGCTGGGGTCCGTGAGCCGGCCGCCGCCGATCCCGGGGTGGTGGTCCCTGCTGCCGAACGGGACGGCTGCGGGGCATGCTGCTGACTGGCGATCGCCACGCCGATAGCCGATCCACCGACGGCGACGAGGACGGCCGCTATCAAGGTGACCTTCGCCCGCAGCCCGCGGAGGGCGCCGAGGTGGCCGGGATTGTCCTGCGTGCGGGCCATCGAAACTCCGATTCTCGCGGGCCTCCTGCCCGGGCCGGGCCGCCGGCGAAAAGCGCCGTTCTGGCCGAACCGGGGTCCGCCGGCCGCCGTTTCCCTTAGTAGAGCGGTAACACGGCTGTGGCTTCTGCCTCTAAGTACGCATACCGGTCCAGAACAGTTCAATGGAGGCACCATGAAGCGTCACCGCAGAGCCGTCCCCCGGCTCGCCCTCGGCGTCGCCGCGGCCTGCTTCGCGCTATCCGGCGGGCTCGTCACGGCCGCCGCGGTGGCGGGCCCGGCGCAGGGAGCGACGGCACGGCCCGCCACTACAACGGTGTCGGGCCAGGATCGTGCCTTCCTGGCCGCGGCGGCCCAGGCCAACATCACGGAGATATCGATCAGCAGGAACGTCGAGCTGAGGGTGGCCCAGCCGCTGGACAGCGTGGCCGCCCGCTACATCAGCGACCACACCACCGCGCTGGCCGCGCTGCGCCAGATCGCCGCCGGGCTCGGGGTCCCGATTCCCGCGAGCCCGAGCGCGCAGCAGCAGGCCGAGGCATCCCAGATCGAGTCGCAGTCCGGCCACAATCTCAACGTCTCCTTCGCCCAGGCCAGCGTCATCGCCCATGAGCAGGCCATCGTGCTGTTCCGGCAGGAGGTGACGCTCGGGAGTAACTGGAAGGTGAAGGACTACGCCAGCGCCGCCATGCCGGTCCTGAAGATGCACCTCAGCATGGCCCAGCAGGCGGCCTCGGAGCTGGGCGTGTCGGTGGCCGAGATGCCGCAGGGCGCCCCGGCTACCGGCGGCGGGGGAACCGCGGGGTTCCAGCAGGTCTGGCTGTTCGGCCTGGGCGGTGTGGCCCTGCTGGGCGGCCTGGGCATCCTGCTCTGGGCCCGCAGGCCGGGCAGGGCTGTCACGGCCGCCTGAGCCGTGGCTGTCTGAGCCGTGGCTGTCTGAATTGGGCGCGGGCTCCGAGCAGGCGCTCACGCTCCGCTATTACCCACTGAGCCGCTACCCACTGAGCCGCCGCGCACCTGTTGCGGTCCGCCGGGCCGTCCGCCGGGCCGTCCGCCGGGCCGTCCGCCGGGCCGTCCGCTGGGCGGAGAGCGCTCAGCTAGGTCCGTTACGTGAAAAATGATCTGGCCGTAGGCCGCGGGGGCGTAGAACTCGCCGACGGTGGTGATGCCCCGGACCTGATCGATGAGGTCGTCCTTGGCCACGTCACGCGGCGAAGAACTGGCTGATTCCCAGGCTGAGTTCCGCGGTGTCCAGGACGCCGTTATGGTCCACGTCGAGCCGGCCGAATGCGCGTTCGGCCTCCTCGGCGCTGGTCCCGTAGACCGCGGCGAGCTGCCGGTATTCGGCCGGGTCCAGGACGCCGTGGCCATCTCGGTCCGCCACTTTGATGAGCGTGGCCGCGGTGGCGCGGACGGCGGATTCGAAGCCGGGCCGGTCTTCGATGGCGCGGCTCAGGCCCGCGATGAACTCGTCCGGCGAGATCTCCTGGTCGCCGTCGGTGTCCATGTGCGCCAGCATCGCCTCGAACAATGCTCGCTGCCCGTCGGCCACCGCGCGTCCCAGCGCCGAATCGGGCGCGTGGCCGAAGCTCTCACAGAGCTTGCGGGCCAGTTCCTCGCCGTCGTGGCGCTGCCAGACGCCGTTCCCGTCGGTGTCGACGATCGCGAACCGGCATTCCCCGATCGTCCGGTGCGCGTGATCGTGCCCTCCGGGACGCCGGACCCGCCCGGCCGCCAGGCCCGCGACCACGGTGAACAGCAGTATCGCGGCGACCACGGTCACCGATATCGGGGCCGGAATATTTACCGCCCATCCCACCCCGGAGCTGTCCAGCGCCTCCAGCAGCAGTTTTACGCCAATGAAGGCGCAGACAACGGCCAGGCCGGTATTCAGGTAGCGGATCCGGTTGAGCGTCCGCACCAGCAGCACATACAACTGGCGGAGCCCCATCAGCGCCAGCACGTTGCAGGCCACGATCAGGGAAGCCCGGGTCGTGATGCCGAAGACGGCCGGAATCGAGTCGAACGCGAACATGACGTCCGCCAGCCCGATCGCAATGGCCAGCATCAGCAGCGGAGTGGCTACTGGCCGCCGGGCCCGCCAGACGATCAGGCGGTTGCCGTGATCGTCGTCGGCGTGCCGTATACGCTGCCGCAGCCATGACCGCAGCCAGGTGTGCTGCTCATCCGCGGGGCTGCCGGAGCGGCCCGAGATCAGGCTGGCCGCTGTCCACAGCAGGAAGGCGCCCATCGGGTAGAAGAGCCAGCCGAAACGGTGGATGGCCGCGACCCCGGCCACGATGAGGACCGTTCGGATGACCAGGGCCAGCCCGATTCCCAGCAGGAGGACACGCTGCTGCCGGGCCGCGGGCACCGCGAACCAGCTCATGATCAAATAGAAGATGAACAGGTTGTCCAGGCTCAGGCTGTACTCGGTAAGGTAGCCGCCGTAGAACTGACCCGCCGCCGTCCAGCCGGCCGTAGCCCCGACCGCGAGCCCGAAGAGGACCGCCAGCGACACGTAGACCGCGGCCCACCTGATCGCCCCGCGGGCCGTAGGCAACCGGTGCCCGGGCCGCCCGGTCAGCACGACCTCCGCGGTGACCGCGGCCAGCAGGGCACCCGCCATCACCGCCCAGACCCACACCGGGATCATCGCGTGGCCCGTGCCCGGTCGGAAGTCACACGCTTACTATCGCCGCCGGGGTCAGGGGCATCAAGTCATTGGGTAGCCGGACCGCCCTCGGGCTCGTCGCAGGTGGCGGCCTGCGCGAGGAGAGCCGCGGCCAGCCACCGCGCCTCGGCGGCCGTAAGCCCCGCCCAGGTTCCGCTTTGGGCCGTGGCCGTGGCGCCGATCCCGAGGCTGACGCGCCGGGCCGGGCGGTAACCGCCGCCGAGGATGAGGTGGCCCACCCGGATGTCGCGGCCGCACGTGGTCCGGAGGCCGAGAGGGCTGCCTGCGCCATCGGTGCCCGAGATCGTCGCGTCCATGGGAAGCCTCCGTACTGCTCATCGATACCCACTGGGGTACGAATAAGACAGCACGGGAAAGGGACCGCGCATTCCGGCAGCGCCTTCCGGCCGTGCATTCCGGATCGGCGGGACGGGCGCCCCGATCCGCTGGTGCTCCGCTGGCGATCCCTGTGCGGCCCGGTCAGGATGCCGGGCCGGTCGGCATGACGGGTTCGGTCAGGATGACGGGGCCGCCAGGACGGTAAAGAAATCTCGGATCCAGCCGGTGAGAAACTGGCTGGCGGGGCGGTTCTGGCCGGGGACCGCGGCCGTGAGCGGGCCGCCGGCGTAAGGCGCGATGTCGAGCTGGACCCACTCCGGGTTGATGTCCAGTTCCATCGCGATCCGCGCTCCCCGGGCGGCCAGCGCCGCCGCGAGGTCCGCGGGCGTCGCGGAGATGCTCCCCGCGTAGAGCAGATCGCCGTAGGAGTCCTGGCCGACGGCGCTGCGGGCGACCGACGCGCCGCCGCCCAGGGTGGCGCCCCACAGGCCCGGATCGGCCGCCGCGCTGGTCGGGTGGCCCCCGTAGACGAGGGGCTGCAGGTTCTGCCGGACGCTGTACACGGCCTCGCCCGGTGCGGGCACGCTGGCGCCCCAGACCCCGATCCGGGCCTGACCGGAGCGGTCGATCACCAGGCTGGCCAGGCCCGGGCGCAGGGCCGCGATGACGTGTCCCTCCTGCTCGTAGCCGCCCGCGCCCGCGGACAGCTTGAACCCCCCGTTGAAGGCGGCGAGCAGGTGCCGGCGTTCGGGGCCCGTGATGGCCGGCCCGGCCTTGACCAGCCCCGCCGCAGCCGCCCCGGGGTCCTCGCTGCCGTTGTGCAGCACGTACTGCACGGGCCCGCGGAACGCCGCCACGGTGACCACCGACCCGTCCGCCCCCCGCACCCGGGAGACGATGACGTGCGCCACCGGCGGGGCGGCCCGAGCACTGGGAGTGGCCGCGCCGGGGGTGGCCGGGCGGGACGTGCCGGCCGCGCCCTGAGTAGCCGGCGGAGTGCTGGCCCGGTGCGTCCCGTTCCCCGGTGGGGACGCCGCCGGGGAACCAGCCGGGGCCGCACTGCACGCAGTAACGGTCACGCCCAAAACGGCCAGGGCACCGGCCAGCCGCCAGATCGCGCTCACCCGCATAAGGATGCTCCATACCAGGTGACGGCATCATGAATAGACGCCGATCAATACCATCCCCGCCCGGGCCGGCGACCCGGCCGGGTGCCGATGCCGCGTTTCGGCTGAGAATCGGCGGCATTCGTTGCGCAAGGAGCGCGTTCTGCCGGTATAACCGTCCAAGGTAAGCATGCGGACATTTCCGGCGTGCTCGAGCCGGCGAATCCTTAACCAGGAGGAGGGAGGAACCCGGCGTGAGAGCTGACCTCCCCTGGTCCTCAAGGAATGTACTCACCATCGGTGCCGTCGCGGTGCTCTCCGTGAGCGTTCTGGCCGCCTGCAGCAGCGGTGGCGGTCAGGGCGGCAGTACCACGAGCGCGTCCAGGGGGCCGATCATCATTGGTGCGTCGCTGTCGCTGACCGCCAACGCCAATAACGACTTCTCGCAGGACGGTCAGTCGTTCAGGCAGGGGTATGAACTGTGGGCCAAGGACGTCAACGCCCACGGCGGCCTCCTGGGCCGGCAGGTCAAGCTGGACATCCTCGATGACAACAGCTCCCCGACCAAGGTGGTCACCAACTACCAGACGCTGATCGGCACGGACCACGTCGACCTGGCCCTCGGGCCGTTCTCCTCGTTGCTCACCGAGCCCGCGTCGGCGGTCGCGGCCCGGTACGGGTACGCCTTCGTCGATGGGGCAGGCGGCGCGCCGTCCGTCTTCGACACCCCGCAGAATCAGGCCGACCACAACGTATTCGACGCGAGCCTGCCCGTCGCCGACGAACTGGTCCCGTTCGTGAACTGGATCGCCTCGCTGCCGGCGAACGAACGGCCGAGGACCGCGGCCTTCCCGATGGCCCAGGACCCATTCGCCGACCCGCCGGTGCAGCTCGCCCAGACCCTGCTGACCAAGCTGGGGGTCCAGACGGTGTATAACCAGATCTTCCCGGAGGACCAAGCGGACTATAAGGCACCGGCCGACCAGGTGGCGGCGGACAGCCCGGACCTCGTGGTGCTCGGCTCCACGGACGCGCCCACCGTCGCCGCCTTCATGCAAGAGTTCGAGTCGAAGAACTACCGGCCGAAGATGTTCATCGCCGCGGCCGGCCCGGACGCGGGCGCCCAGTTTATTAGCCAGCCGGGCGTGGGCACGGGCAACGCGACCGGGATGATGGTGCCCGACAGCTGGTATCCCGGGGTCGATATCGCGGCCAGCAAGCAGATGGTCAGCGAGTACGTGGCGCAGTACGGCGGCAGCGTGTCCGGGATCAGCCCGGACGTGGCCGAGGCCTACTCGGCCGGCCAGGTGCTGGCCCAGGCGGTGACCGCGACCGGGAGTATCGACAACGCGAAGATCATCGCTTACCTGCACAGCGGCGTCACGCTGAACAGCGTGCAGGGCCCGGTGAAGTTCGACGCGCTGGGGGAGAATGGCGCGGCGTCGGCCTTCGTCTTCCAGTGGGAGCAGCATGGCAACTTCAAGCAGGTCCTGCCGGTCGGCGCCCCCGGCTCCGCGTCAATCATTGCCAGCAAACCGAATTGGGTCGCAAACGGCTGACCACTGACGGACGAAGTCCGCCGGACGGCGTCCGGGCCCCTTCGGCATTTCCGGCTTGGCTACGGCGGCATGGGCGGCGGGGCGAGGGCGCCGGACCCGTGAGAGCATCGCGCCCCGGAGCATGGGCATCGACCGGAACTAGCTCGGTAACAGATCATGTTTTGTCGGATATTTCGTACCTAGCCACATTAGAGTTACGGACAACCCAAATTGGTGCCGCGAGAGACCGATGGTTTGAGGGGTACCCCGGTCGCATCAGCCACCAGGACTGAGCGGCTTACTAACAGCGCGTAGCCAGCGAGGACATAAGTAGTGGGAAACCATGGGGTTGAAAGCGGCAAGCTGCGCGAAGGCAGCGTTGTCAAGCGCGCCAAGAAGCCGGCGGTCTTCCGTCTTCCCAGTTCGCGGGCGGCGCTAGCCCTGCAGAACTGGCCGGTGTCGCGGCGCCTGATCGCCGTTATCGTGCTGGCGCTGATCATGGGCCTGGTCTTCGGTGGCCTGCGGGTGGCGTCGGCGGCCGGCAGCGCGGCCCAGTTTGGCCGGGTGTCGCAGCTCGCCAACCTCGGACAGCAGGTCACCGGCCTGGTCCAGGCCCTGCAGGACGAGCGGGACGAGACGGCCGGGGTCATCCCCCTCGCCAGCACCGCCGCGGCGGCGAAGACGTCGCTGCCGCACTGGTACAGCGCGACGGACGCCGCGGCCGCCAGCGTCCGGGGGCAGGCCGCCGCCATCGGCGGCTCCTTCCCGGCGAACATCCAGGCCCGGGTGGCCACCGTGCTGTCCGTTATCAACCATCTCGGGCAGCTGCGCAGCACGGCCCAGGCCAGCCAGTCCGCGCTGTCGGTGATCGCGGCCTACTCGACTCCCATCGCCGACATGCTCTCCCTGGACGCCCAGATCGCGCAGGGCACCTCCGACTCCGGTCTGGCCAACGACGTTCAGTCGCTCAACTCGCTGTCGCTGGCCAAGGACCAGGCCGCCCAGCAGCGCGCGCTCCTGTTCAATGCCTTTTCTGAGCAGCTTTTCGCGGACGGCGAGCAGCAGGCGCTGACGACCGCCGTGTCCGTTCAGAGTGCTGACCTGACGGCATTCGGCACGACGGCCACGCCCGCGGAGCAGAACGCTTTTCACAACACGGTGGCCGGCCCGCTGGTGAACCAGTCACAGCTCATCGAGGAGTACGTCCTCAGCATCGGCAGCGGTGGCAACCCCCTGGACATCAGCAGCGCGCTGGGCATCCCCGCGGGGACGCAGACGGGCGAGGCGGCCCCCACGTGGTACGGGGCGATGTCCGACAACATCGACAAGATGCAGACGGTCGAGCTCGATGTGGCCAGGAATATCGTCGCCCGCGCCCACGTACTGCAGCGCGGCGCGGCGGAGTCCGCGGTCTTCATCGCCCTCCTGACGGTGGTCATCCTGCTCCTGGTGCTGGGCGCGACGGTCGTCGTGGCCCGGTCCCTGGTCCGGCCGCTGCGCAGGCTGCGGGCGGGCGCGCTCGATATCGCCACGGTGCAGCTGCCGGAACGGGTCCGGCTGCTGGGGGAGTCCGATGACCCCGCGGAAAGCGTGGAGGTCGCGCCGATCGATGTACTGTCCGCGGACGAGATCGGCCAGGTCGCCCGGGCGTTCGACCAGGTGCACTCGGAGGCGGTGCGGCTCGCCGGCAACGAGGCCATGCTGCGCAGCAGCTTCAACGCGATGTTCGTCAACCTGTCCCGGCGCAGCCAGTCGCTGATCGAGCGGCTGGCGCGCACGATCGACTCCCTGGAGCAGAACGAGGAAGATCCGGACCGGCTGTCCAACCTGTTCGCGATGGACCACATGGTTACCCGGATGCGCCGGAACTCCGAGAACCTTCTCCTGCTCGCCGGGCACGAGAGCGCGCGAAAGTGGAGCGAACCGGTGCCGCTCGCGGACGTGGCCCGCGCCGCGATTTCGGAGATCGAGCAGTACGCCCGGGTGGGCCTCAACATTCAGCCCGGGATCGCGGTCTCCGGGCAGGCAGCATCCGACGTCGTGCGCCTGCTCGCCGAGATCATCGAGAACGCGACAACGTTCTCGCCCAAGGAAACCCAGGTGCGCGTGTCAGCCCAGGAACTGACCAGCGGGGGCGTGCTGATCGAGGTCAGCGACAGCGGGGTCGGCGTCTCCTATGCCCGGCTGGCGGAGATCAACCGGCGCCTGGATGATCCGCCCGTGATCGACGCATCGGTCGCCCGGCACATGGGGCTGTTCGCCGTAGGCCGCCTGGCCGAACGGCACGGGGTGCGGGTCCGGCTGCGCGCCGCAACTCCGCGCGGGCTGAGCGCTCTGGTATGGCTGCCGGACAGCCTCATCGAGCGGGGTATCCGCACGTACGGGGGGTGGTCGCAGCCGTTCGCCGCTCAAGGTGACGTCCAGGCCGGGCGGGCGACCGCCCGCCATAGTGTCCCCGCGCGCTCCGCCAGCGATGGCCAGTCCATGAACGACCGGCTGGATAACGGTGCCGTGCCCGACCAGAACGGCGGCGTTCCCGCCCAGTACGG
>PLRW01000040.1 GCA_003164955.1 Actinomycetota bacterium | reverse complement strand
ATGCAGGGCCGGCCCCGGGCCACGGCAGCAGGCAATGCCCCTGTCCCGCTCGGAAACTTGGCCGATACTGCGTTCTCCCGCACTTCGCCCTGCGACATCAGGCGCAGGCGGACGGGATCGGCCAGCGCCTTGAGCAGCGGCGCGACCTGCTCGGCCTGCTGGACGACATCGAGGTGACGCGGAAGGACCCCAGCGCCGCCTCTGCTCTTTCACTCCCGCGGCTGGGCCTTGGTGTTCCTGCGGGCGGTCTCCATTCGCAGTGCGCGCACGTACGGCCAGGCGACCTCGACCGCCCGTACGTGGAGAGCGGCGACCCACAGGCACAGGCCTGCCAGCGGCAGTTCGAGCCCGGCTGCTACCCCCAGCGCGTCTGCTGCATGGCCCCGCCTGGCGGTGAGGATGTTGAACCAGGCGTCCCTCAGCAGCAGGGCGGCGGCCGTCGCGACCAGCACCTCGGCGACCGGCCAGCGGCGGAGCAGTGCGACCGCGCTGGCCACGAGGACGATGGCCAGCGCGAGGTCCGGACCGGCCCTCGCCAGGTGCCAGTGCGCGGCCAGCTGGGTTTGCGGCAGGGTCGCGAATAGCCAGGCGATCCAGGGGATGAGCACGATGGCAAACCCGAGACAGGCCGCCGGCAGCCACCACGGCAGCAGCAGCCCCGGCTGTCCGGCGTGCCCGCGCGGTGTCCACTGCCGCCACCGGGGCTGGTCCGCAGGCTCCCCGTCCAGCTGGGCCGGGTCGTTCCTGGCCGGGGGCACCAGGCGGCGATAGTGGATCCGGAAGCCTGCCCGTTGCAGCGACGGCTGGGCCTCGGCGACCGCCCTGGCGAAGCGCAGAGCCACCCATGCGAACAACGCGGCCAGCGGCAGTTCCGCGAACGCCGCCTCGCCGATCGCTGCCACGGTCGCGCTCCGGCCCTGGCCGACGGAACTCAGCACATCCAGCCACGCGTCACAGCACAGCAGCGTGGCGGTCATCGCCGCCAGTACTTCGGCCAGGGCGGAGCGGCGGAAAAGCGCGAGCCCGGTGGCGGCCAGCAGCACGGCGAGGGCCACGTCGAAGCCACCCCAGGCCAGCCGCCAGTGCATGGCCAGGTGCAGCGGCGGCGCGGAGGCGAACACCCGCGCGATGCCGGGGGCCAGCGCGAGGCTGAGCACGGCGAACAAGTATGGCACCCAGCGCGGCACCAGTGTCTCTTCCGCGCTGCGGGCAGTCCGGTGGAGATGTGGCGCCCTGCCCGCTCGCCTATGCGTCCGTTTCACCTGACCGCCTGTTCCGCGCAGCCGGTGCGCGGCCTCGAACGAGGCCGGGCATCGCCCCTTGCGCTCCGGTGCACGATGAAAGTGGCCTCTGACATGACCGAGGCTAGCCCGAGCCCACCTGGCGGATGGGTTGCTGGCTGCATCTGGGCCGTGACTGCCACACGCCCCCACACCGAGTGCGGCGTGGCCTGCCCTGCCATGTCCACCGTGGACATCCTCGCTCCGTTCCGGCGAATGTTCCTCGTACGAGTGCCTCGGTGGATCCGAACGCGGCACGGCCAGCCCTCCTGCCCGGGGTCGTTAAGACTCGTCGTTACTTCTACCCAGTTGTAGATACACATGCATAACGACAGGCATCTGGCATCCCGTTCCAGACGCTGCCGGGCGGACTGCCTGGCGCCGGGCTGTCCACCGTCCTTTCATCGTCGGGTGGCATCCTGGGTGGGTGAAGGCGAGCCGGTCGCGCTTGGCGTCGGCCCTCATCGTGGGTCTGGCACTGACCTCGTGCAGCACCGCTATACCGGTTGCGTCCTCCACCAGCGGGCCTGCCACCTCGGCTGCACCGCGTAAGGCCGCCGCGCGGCCTACGGCGCCGGCCCTGGTCAGCCTCCCGTCTCCCGGTTCAGCGCTGCCCAGCCCGGCCGCCTTGGTGCCGTTTGCCGCGGACCGCGGCCGCGGGGCGGGGGCGTGGACCCCGGCCGGCCGTGCCGTCGGCGGCGGTCCGGCCGTCTACCAGACCACTCTCGTCCCGCCGGGCGGCATTCAGCCGGCCGGGATCGCGTGGCTGGACACCGGCCTGCTGTCCGCCCGGCTGTATTCCGGCTCGGTAAGCCCCGGCGGGGGACCTTACCGCTATACCGCGCCCGTATTGCCAGCCCAGGCCAGGACGCTCGTGGCCGCGTTCAACGGCGGGTTCAAAATGAACGACGCGCACGGCGGCTACTACACCGAAGGCCGCATGATCGACCCGCTGCGGCCTGGGGCGGCCTCCCTGGTGATCTACGCCGACGGAACCATGAATCTCGGTGCCTGGGGCAGTGACGTGACGATGACCCCGCAGGTCGCGAGCGTCCGGCAGAACCTTGCGCCGCTCGTGGCCGACGGGCGTCCTACGGTGCGCGCCGCAAGCGCGAACTGGCAGCAGTGGGGCTCGACGTGCGCCGCGACCTCGTGCGGGCACGGGATCCCCGGCGTCGAGCACCAGTGGCGTTCCGGACTGGGTATCGCCGCCGACGGGGCCCTGATCTACACGGCCGGCCCGGACCTGGACCCACTGCAGCTGGCCCAGCTTCTCGTGCGCGCCGGGGCGGTGCGGGGCATGGAACTCGACATCAACCCCGCCTGGCCGGTCTTCGCGACCTACGACCCTCCGCCAGGCGCGCCGGCTGCCCCATCCAACGGCCGCAAGCTGCTTTCCTCGACCACGCCGGGCCCAGCGACGTTCTTCGAAGCCTCATGGGCCCGCGACTTCGTGACGATGTCAGCGCGCCCCGTCCGATGACCGCGCCGATGAACCGGCTCTCCCGCAGGGCCCGGACCCAGCTGTTCATCGGGAAAATCGAACAGCGTTACTCGGCCGGCCTGGTCACGTGCCCTCACCACCCCGGCCGGCATCCGGTAAGCCGTCCCCGCGCCCGTTCCGATCCCGCCAGGACAGAGGCAGATCGCCGGTACGGCCAGCTTGTTCAGGATGGGTCATCGGCCGTGCCACCGTCAGCATGCCGGGGCGGAGGGTGCAGCCCGGCGAGAGTCACCGCGACCAGGCGGTGAACTGCGGCCCTGGACCGCAGGCTGGCCGCCGCGGCGAGCGCGTGCAGGCAGTAGCTCGCTAGCTCGGCAGGTACCACATCGTGGCGGATGCCCCCACGCCTGGCCGTTTCAGCCACGAGGTCCTCGACGAGGCCGGCCAGATGCTGATGGGCCCGCTCGACGTGCTCACCACGGTGCAATAGAGCGGCTATTTCGCTGCCGTGGGGCTGCTCATGGATCATCAGCGCGTAGGCCGAAAGGACAGCTTCCAGCTGATCAGCATCGTCGGCCTTGGCCTGGTCCCGGACCGCAGCCAGGTGCTGCAGATGGCTGGTGACCTGGCGCTCATGCCAGGCGATCAGGATCGCTTCGACGTCGGGAAAGTATTTGTACAGCGTCGCCCGCCCGATACCGGTCTCCGCGGCGATCTTCGACATCGTGACCGACGTCAGCCCCTGTTCAGCGACCAGCTTCGCGGTGGCAGCCAGCACCGCGTCACGGACCGCGCGCCGGTGCTCCTCGACGGTATCGGTCCACAGCTTCGGCACCAGCTCATCCTATACATGACGTCGGTATACGGACATCCCGTATTGATAGATACAGAGTGTCTCGATAAGCTGCTGCAGCTATCAGAAAGTCGGCCGTCACGACCCGGAGGACCGCTGTGCCAAGCGCCGAAGCTCATGTTCAGACCGGCAGCGCGGGCCGTTATCTGGCCCGGCTCTGCCGGCACGCCGGCAAGATGGGCCGGCCGCAGCGCCACCGGCCAAGGGCCCATAGCGGCAGCGGGGGACCACCCGAGGTGCTGCAGGCCGAATGCTCGGAGACGGAAGGATCGATCGTTCTCGACTGGGGCCGATGCTTCCTGACGGCTGGTCCCGGCAGCCTGACGCTGCGCGCCGACGCCCGCGACGAGGAGAAGCTCGCGTGGATCCAGGACATGATCGCCGGGCGCCTGGAGAAGTTCGGCCGCCGGGAACATCTGAGCGTCACCTGGCGCCCGGCGCAAGCTGAGATACCTTAGGGGGGTATGGTGTAAGGCGGTGCAGGTGAGAGCCGTACACAATCACCGGGAACCGCGGCCTGCGGGAGCCGGTGACACAACGCGCGGCCTGGCCGCGCCGGGATCGCCCCTCGCGGCCCGGCGGAGTGCCCGGCTGCGGCACCGGACTGGCCGGCCGGATCGTGCCGTCGCCCGAATGTTCGCCAGAAATGCGCGGAACAACTGGGCCCACGCGCGAACCACACCCGGCCCGGACTGGGACGAGGAACAGCCGCAATGGGTGTACTGGATACGATCGGGCGCAGTTTGGCTGACGGCGCCGGCATGTTCTGGCAGACGCTGTGGGCGCTGGTGCTCGGTTTCGGGCTCTCCGGGGCGGTGCAGGCGTTCGTCTCCCGCGCCGAGATGCAGCAGGCCCTTGGTGATCACCGGCCTGTCACCATCGTTAAAGCCGGGTTCTTCGGGGCCATTTCCTCGTCGTGCTCCTATGCGGCCTCGGCGCTGGCCAAGACGCTGTTCGCCCGCGGCGCGGATTTCACCGCCGCCCAGGCGTTCATGTTCGCCTCCACGAACCTGGTGCTGGAACTCGGCATCGTCTTGTGGCTGCTGATCGGCTGGCAATTCGCGGCGGCTGAGTTCATCGGCGGCGCGGTGATGATCGCGCTGCTCGCCCTCGTTCTGCCGCGGGTCGTGCCGCCCGCTCAGCAGGTAGCCGCGCGGGATGCGCTCACTGGTCCGGGGGCCGGTGGCGACGGGCCGCACGCCGGGCGCGGCGAGCCAGCGGCGCAGGCGTCCGGTTCATGGCGTACCCGGATACGGTCGGTGTCCGGCTGGGCTGATGCAGCCGGGTACACGATCAGCGATCTGACCATGCTGCGCAAGGAACTGATCATCGGGTTCGTGGTGGCCGGGTTCGCCGACGCCGCGGTGCCGGTCAGCTTCTGGCGGTCGCTGTTCCTGACCGGTCACGGCTTCTGGTCGGTACTGGAAAACGTCATCCTGGGGCCGTTCCTGGCCATCATCAGCTTCGTCTGCTCGATCGGCAACGTGCCGCTCGCCGCGGCGCTGTGGAGCGGCGGTATCGCCTTCGGCGGGACGGTCGCGTTCGTGTTCGCCGACCTCATCACGCTGCCGCTGCTGCTCATCTACCGCCGCTACTACGGCACCCGGCTCACCATCAAACTGCTCGCGGTGTTCTGGGCCACCATGAGCGCGGCGGGCCTGGCCACCGAATACCTGTTCCGCTGGGCCGGGATCGCCCCGGCCGCCCGCACCGCCCAGAGTGCCATGCCCGGGCAGGATGTGTGGGGGTGGAACTACACCACCATCCTCGACCTCATCGCGCTGGCCGCCTTCGCCGCCCTGTACCGGCTGTACCGCAACCGGGAACGGCTCGGCGGCGGCGCCGGGTACGCCAAGGACCCGGTGTGCGGCATGCAGATCCAGGTCGCCCACGCACCGGCCACGGCCGGCTTCGGCGGCACGGCCTACCACTTCTGCTCCGACCACTGCCAGCAGCGGTTCTCCGCCAGCCCCGGCCGGTACACCGGACCTGAGCAAGCCGGCAGCACTCAGCATGCCCCGGCCACCATCGTGGGAAGCCCCGGCGCAGAGGCGGTTGATCCAGTGTGCGGGATGACCATCGACCCAGCGATAGCCACGGCGCATGCCAGCCACGACGGCCAGGAGTATTACTTCTGCAGCCCAGCATGCCGCGACCACTTCAGCGCCGGCCCGGCCAGCTTCGCCTCAGAACACTCTCACCACTGACGCCGCGCCCGGCACCGGCTACCAGCCTGCGCGGGCGGCGGTTTCCGTCGGCTCCGGACACCGCCGCGGGGACCCCAGCGGTGGCCACCGCGAGCAGCGCCCCGGCCAGGATGAGCCGGTGCTCGGGGCAGATACCAGGGCAGGGTCAATCGTGACCGCGGTACAGGGACGTCGGTCGCGTCCCGGTACGGACTGATGGACCTACCCCCCAGGGGTACCGGTCGCGAGGCTGCATGAAGAAGTCGCGAGGGATGGCAGCGTGGTGAGGAGCTGGTCGTGATGATGTTCGGATACGGCAACGGCTGGCCAGTGTGGGAGGGCACCCTGATGTGGATCGGGATGCTCGCGTTCCTGGGCGTGCTGATCTGGGCCGGCTACGCCCTGATCAGCAGCGCCACCCGCAAGCCCGGCGAGCCGGACCACGGCGGGGACCCGCGCCGGATCCTGGACGAGCGGCTCGCCCGCGGTGAGATCGACACGGCGGAATATCAGCGGCTCAGTGACCTGATCGCGCACGGCGGCCAGGCTCCCACTGGCTCGGGAAGCGGGCGATAAGCTTCACCGGCGCCGTCCCGGCGTGGCGCTGGCCGGGTTCGCGGGTAACGAGCTGGCGGCCAGGTACCGGATCCGGACGGGCCGCATGATCGGCTCGGCGGCGCTGGTCGCCGATGGCCTGCATGCCCGGGCCGATGGGATCACGTCACTGGCGGTCCTGCTGGGCGCGGGCGGGGTGGCGCTGGGCTGGAACTGGGCCGACCCGGTGATCGGGCTGGTCATCACGGTGGCGATCCTGGCGGTGCTGCGGCAGGCCGCCCGGGAGATTTACCGGCGGCTGATGGATGCGGTCGACCCGGCGCTGGTCGATCGGGCCGGGGCCGTTGTGCGGGCCACCCCCGGCGTCCTGGATGTGGGGCAGGTCCGGATGCGCTGGGTCGGCCACCAGATCCGGGCCGAATGCGAGATCGTCGTATGGTGTGACCTGCCGATCTGTACGGCGGCCCACCAGATCCGGTGCCGTTTGGTACCGGTTGTCGTAGCGGTGGGGAGGTACCTTCTAGCGCATGT
>PLRW01000057.1 GCA_003164955.1 Actinomycetota bacterium | reverse complement strand
CTCGGCCTCGCGGGCGGCGCCGAGCTCGCGCCGGGCCACTTCCGCCGCCCGGGCGGCCTCGGAGCGGCTGGACTCCGCGGCGGCCGCGAGGTCATTGGCCCAGGCGGCGGACGGCTCCGGACCGGCCGGCACGGGGGGCTCCTCGCCGGGGACCGGCACGCCGGCCACCTGGGCGATGCGCGCGGCGAGCGTGGTCAGCGCCTGGTCCGCCTCGAGCACGCGGTCGCGGGTCGCGCGGCGGCGTTCGGCCAGCCAGTCCTCCACGGTGCGGAACCGGTCGGTGCGGANNCGGTGCGGAACAGCTTCTGCAGCAGGGCCCGGCGCTCGTCGGCGTCCGCGTGCAGGAACCGCGCGAACTGCCCCTGCGGGAGCAGGACGACCTGGAAGAACTGCTCCGCCGACATGCCCATGGCGTCCGCGATCTCGTCGTCGGCCTCCCTGGCCCGGGTAGAGACGGTGTGCCAGGTGCCGCCGGTCTCCTCCTCCAGCAGGATCCTGGCGGGCTCGCTGGTCGTCCCGGGCCCGTGCAGCTTGGGGCGGACCTGCTGCGGGCGGCGGGTGATGCGCAGGTGACGCTCGCCGATCGTGGTCTCGAACATCACCTCGGTGCGCGCGGCGGCGCTGGCGTGGTCCGAGCGCAGCCGCTTGGNNCGCGTCGAGCAGGGTCGTCTTGCCGGCGCCCGTCTCGCCGTGCAGCAGGAACAGCCCCGAGTCGGCGAGCGCACCGAACGGGACCTCCGCGGTGCCGCCGAACGCGCCGAACGCGGTGACCCGGAGCAGATGCGGCCGCATCAGCCGTCCTCCCCCGGGCTTTCGCCCGGGCTTTCTGCGGGGTCCGCGTCGTGCGGGCCGGGCCCCGGGGACGGCTCTCCATCGACGGTGCGGCGCGCGTCGGCGAACGCGGCGGTCAGCAGCGCCCGTTCCCCCGGCGTGATCGGGCTGTGGCGGACGTGCGCGACGAACTCGGCGGCCACGGTCAGGTCGTCGCGACCGGCGACCTTGGCGCGGTAGCTGCGGTGATCGGCCGCCCCGCCCTCGGGTTCGTAGGCCAGCACCAGCACATGCGGGAACCGCTGCCGCAGCTTTTCCATCGCGGCCTCCGGCCGGCCCGTGTCGGTCAGCGTGACGGACAGGAAATCGTCACGGTACTGCTCGTAGGCGGCGGAGGTCAGCAGGTCATCGAGGGTCCCGCGCAGGATGTTCAGCGCACGGAACGCCGGCGCGGGGACCCGCTCAGCCCGGACGGCGCCGCCGGAGTCCAGCTCGACCAGCCACGATCCCTTCGCGTGCCGGGCCTCGGAGAAGGAGTACGCCAGCGGCGAGCCGCTGTAGCGCAGCCGCGGGCCGAGGGTCTGCTGGCCGTGCAGGTGACCGAGCGCCACGTAGCCGAAGCCGTCGAACAGGGACGCCGGGACCCGGCCGACGCCGCCGACGGAGATGTCCCGTTCCGAATCGCTCGCCTCTCCCCCGGCGACCCAGGCGTGCGCCATCGCCACCGAGCGGACACCGCCCCGCGCGGTGATGTCGGCCCGGATGCACTGGACCGCGCGGCCGAGTACGCCCGCGTGCCCGCGGAGCGCGTCAGGCGCGTCGGACGCGTCGTTCCCAGGGGCGGCGGGCAGTTCGGCGCGGACGGCGTCCGGTTCCAGGTACGGCACCCCGTAGACCGCGACCGGGCCGTGCCGGTCCTCCAGCATCACCGGCTGGGCCAGTGACCGGGCCCGGGTGCGCAGGTACACCCCGGCGGCGTCGACCAGGGCGCTGCCGAAGCCGAGCCGCCGCGCCGAGTCGTGGTTACCGCTGATCACGACCACGCGCGCGCCCGCGTCGCGGAGCCGGACCAGCGCGTCCTCGCACAGCGCCACGGCGTCCACCGGCGGGATCGCGCGGTCATAGACGTCCCCCGCGACCAGCACGGCGTCGATTTTTTCGGAACGGACGATGCTGACGAGATGATCAAGGTACGCGGCCTGGGCCTGACGGAGGTCAGCTCGGTGCAGCGAGCGGCCGAGGTGCCAATCGGACGTGTGCAGCATCCGCATGGACCGGGACACTAGCCAACGGGTGTGACACCCGCAGGGCGACGCGCCCGACACGCCAGGTGATTCGCGCCATTCGCCGGGAATGCAGCCCCGGAGCTAGGAAATCGGGGAGCCGCCCGGGGCGGGAGCCGGGGCCGCCACCGGAGAGGCGGCAAATATTGAGGGGAATTTCGCGAGGCCCAAGCCTATTGTTAGCTAACGAAACTATGAGACGTGCAAAAGATCTTCTGCGCCCCGGGCGGACCGGGCACCCCGAGCAGGCGCGGAATTCCGGATCACGGGGGCAGTCCGTCGCACGGGGGCAAGGAGACCGGTGGCTCCGCCGGCTGACGGGCTACTGCTGGCGTTACCGCCGCAGCTTCGTCCTCGCGCTGGGCGGTGCGCTGCTCGCCACCGTCGTGACCGCGGTCATCCCGCTGATCCAGCGGACGATCGTCGACGACGTCATCGTCACGCACAAGCGCTCCATCTGGCCGCTGGCCATCGCCCTGCTGGCCGCCGCGGCGGTGAACTTCGGGGCCACCTTCATCCGCCGCTACTCCGGCGGCAAGCTTTCCCTCGACGTGCAGCACGACCTGCGTACCGAGATGCTGGGCGCGCTGTCCCGGCTGGACGGCGAGCGGCAGGACGAGATCCACACCGGTCAGCTCGTCAGCCGCTCGATCTCGGACATCAACATGATCCAGTCGCTGCTGTCGTTCCTGCCGATCACCATCGGCAGTGCGCTGCTGTTCGTCGTCTCGATCGTCATCATGCTGTTCCTGTCGCCGGTGCTGACCCTGGTGGCGCTCGCGGTCGCGCCGGCCCTGTGGGTGATCGCGCTCCGGTCCCGGCGCAAGCTGTTCCCGGCGAGCTGGCACGCCCAGCAGCAGGCGGGCGAGGTCGCCGCGATCGTCGACGAGAGCGTCGGCGGGGTCCGCGTGGTCAAGGGCTTCGGGCAGGAAGACCAGGAACTGGAGCGGATGGAGGGCGCGAGCACGAACCTGTACGCCTCCCGGGTGCGGCTCGCGCGCCTGATGGCCAGGTTCAACCCCGCGCTGCAGGGCGTCCCCGCCCTCGGCCAGGTCGGGGTGCTGGCCCTCGGCGGCTGGCTGGCGATCCGCGGGGCGATCAGCCTCGGAACGTTCCTGGCCTTCTCCACCTACCTCGCGCAGATGTCCGGCCCGGTCCGGATGCTCACCGCGCTGGTCACGATCGGCCAGGAGTCGCGGGCCAGCGTCATCCGGGTGCTGGAGGTCATCGACTCCCGCCCGGTGATCACCGACCGGCCGGGCGCGGCGCCGCTGCCGGCCGACGCGGCCGGCCTCGATTTCGACGACGTGCGGTTCGGTTACGTGCCGTCCGAGCCGGTGCTGCGCGGGCTCACGCTGCGCGTCGACCCGGGCGAGACGGTGGCCGTCATCGGCACCTCCGGCTCGGGCAAGTCGACGATCTCGCTGCTGCTGCCGCGCTTCTACGACGTGAGCGGGGGCGCCGTCCGGGTGGGCGGCCACGACGTGCGGGACGTGACCACCGATTCGCTGCGCGCCTCCATCGGGCTCGTCATGGAGGACAGCTTCCTGTTCTCCGACACCGTCAAGTCCAACATCGCCTACGGCCGGCCGGACGCCACCGGCGAGCAGATCCTGGCCGCCGCGCGCGCCGCGGAGGCGGACGAGTTCATCACCGAGCTCCCGCAGGGCTACGACACCGTGATCGGCGAGCAGGGCCTCACCCTGTCCGGCGGGCAGCGGCAGCGCGTCGCCCTGGCGCGGGCGCTGATCACCGACCCGCGGCTGCTGCTGCTGGACGACGCGACCTCGGCGATCGACCCGCGGCTGGAAGCGGAGATCCACGCCACGCTCAGCCGGGTCATGCGCGGCCGGACCACCCTGCTCATCGCGCACCGCCGGTCCACGCTGAACCTGGCCGACCGGATCGCGGTGCTCGACAACGGCCGGGTGGCCGACATCGGCACGCACGACGAGCTGACCGAACGCTGCCCGCTCTACCGGCTGCTGCTGTCCGGCCCCGGCGACGACGTGGAGGGCATCGACGCCGGCGAGCTGGCCTACTACGAGAACGAAGCGCCCGAGGCCGGCCCGGCCAGCAGGGCCAGCACGGCCAGCAGGGCCAGCGGCCAGGTGACGCCGGAACTGTGGGATCCGGCCAAGGCGCCGGCGTCCCGTGACCGCGGGCTGAACCGGGCCACCAGTGGCGGCGGCCACGGATACGACGGCGCGATGGGCAGCCTGCCCCCCACCCCGGAACTGCTCGCCAAGGTCGACGCTTTGCCGCCGGCCCGTGACGTGCCCCAGGTCAACCAGGAGCAGGCCCGTGCCGGGGACCGCCACTTCACCCTGACCAAGCTGCTGCGGCCGCTCGCCATCGCCATGCTGGCGGGGCTGATCCTGGACGGCCTCGACGCGCTCGCCGCCCTCGCACTGCCTGCTCTGGTGCGCAACGGCATCGATAACGGCGTCCAGGCCAAGGCATTCGGCGCCATCGTTACCGTGTCCATCATCGGGCTGGCCATCGTCTTCGCCGACTGGCTGGTCAACATCGCGGAAACACTGGTGGTCGGGCGCAACGGCGAACGGCTGCTGTACACGCTGCGGGTGAAGATCTTCGCCCAGCTCCAGCGGCTCGGCCTGGACTTCTACGAGCGCGAGCTGGCCGGGCGGATCATGACCCGGATGACCACCGACGTCGACGCGCTGTCCTCGTTCTTCCAGACCGGCCTGATCACCATGGTCAGCTCGGTGATGACGTTCTTCGGCGTGCTGATCGCGCTGCTCGTCATCAACATCAAGCTCGGCCTCGTGGTGCTGTGCATCATGCCGGTGCTCGTGGTCGCGACGGTGGTCTTCCGGGGACGGTCGGCGCGGGCCTACCAGGATGCGCGGGAGAAGGTCAGCGTGGTCAACGCGGACTTCGCGGAGAACGTGGCCGGCCTGCGGGTCACCCAGGCCTACCGGCGGGAGGACCAGAACCAGGCCCGGTTCGCGCGGCACAGTGACTCCTACCGGGTGGCGCGGATGCGGGCCCAGCGCCTGATCGCGCTGTACTTCCCGTTCGTGCAGTCGCTGTCCACGGTGGCCGGCGCGATCGTGCTGATCATCGCGACCGGAGAGGTCCGCAGCGGGGCACTTAGAGTCGGAGCGCTGATTGCCTACCTGCTCTACATCGACATGGTGTTCGCACCGGTCCAGGAAATGTCGCAGGTGTTCGACGGCTACCAGCAGGCGGTCGTCGGGCTGCGGCGGATCAAGGACCTGCTGCTGCTGCGGACGTCCACTCCCGCCGCCGTCCGGCCGCTCCCGGTGACGCGGCTGGAAGGTCGGATCGAGCTGCGGGACGTGCGCTTCGGCTACGAGACCGCGAACCGGGACGCCATCAACGGGGTCAGCCTGGTGATCACGCCCGGCGAGACGGTCGCGCTGGTCGGCCAGACCGGAGCCGGGAAGTCGACCCTGGTCAAGCTCATCGCGCGGTTCTACGACGTCACCGGGGGCGCGGTCCTCGCCGACGGGGTCGACGTCCGGTCCTACGACCTGGCGCAGTACCGGCACCGCCTCGGCGTCGTTCCGCAGGAGGCCTACCTGTTCGCCGGAACGGTCCGCGAGGCGATCGCCTACGGGCGCCCCGGCGCGACCAACGCGGAGGTCGAGGCGGCCGCGCGCGCGGTTGGCGCGCACGAGATGATCGCGCGGCTGCCGGGCGGCTACTACCACTCCATCGCCGAGCGCGGCCGGAACCTGTCGGCCGGGCAGCGGCAACTGCTCGCGCTGGCCCGGGCGCAGCTCGTCGACCCGGACATCCTGCTGCTGGACGAGGCGACCGCCGCGCTCGACCTGGCCTCCGAGGCCGCGGTTAATCGCGCCACCGAGCAGCTGACCTCCCGGCGGACCACGATCGTGGTCGCCCACCGGCTGACCACGGCCGCCGCCGCGGACCGGATCGTGGTCATGGACGGCGGCCGGATCGCGGAGATCGGCACCCACGCGGACCTGGTCGCCGCGGGCGGCACCTACGCGGAACTCTGGCAAGCCTTCACCGGCGACTCCGAACTAGTCGCCTGACCCGCGCCCCGGGCTGCCCTGGAGGCTCAGCTCCACGATCGGCGTCGGTTTTCCGCAGCATTTCCGACGCCGATCATGGTGGGCCCGGGCGGAGGCGGGGGACGGCAGGTGCCACCATGGGAGCCGTGTACGGGGTGGTGTACCGGGTGCTGCTGCGGCGGCTCCCGGCGGAGATGGCGCACGCGGCCGGGTTCTGGCTGATCCGCGTCGCGGGCGCGGTGCCCGGCGGGGTGTGGCTGCTGCGGCGCTGGTTCACCCCGCGTGACCCGGTGCTCCGGGTCCACGCGCTGGGGCTGGACCTGCCCGGTCCGCTGGGGCTGGCCGCCGGGTTCGACAAGGACGCCCGCGGCGCGGACGCGCTCGGCGCGCTCGGGTTCGCGTTCGTCGAGGTCGGCACGGTGACGGCGCGGGCTCAGCCGGGGAACCCGCGGCCGAGGATGTTCCGGCTGCCGGACGACCGGGCGCTGATCAACCGGATGGGCTTCAACAACGCGGGGGCGGCCGTCGCGGCCCAGCGCCTGCGGAGGCGGCACGCTCCGGCGCTCCGGGACGCGGCCGGCCCGCCACGCATGCCGGCGCTGAGGCCCCGGGACGGCTCCCCGCCGGTGGCCGTGGGAGTCAACATCGGCAAGACGAAAGCGGTCCCGGCGGACGAGGCGATCACGGATTACGTGGCCAGCGCCCGGCTGGTGGCCGGGGTGGCCGATTACGTCGTGGTCAACGTCAGCTCGCCGAACACACCCGGCCTGCGGGACCTCCAGGCCGTCTCGTCGCTGCGGCCGCTGCTGGCAGCGGTGCGCGAGGCGCTCGACGACGCGGCCGCCCGCGGTGGGCCGCAGAAAACCCGCCGGGTGCCGCTGCTCGTGAAGATCGCGCCGGACCTGGCCGACGGTGACGTCGACGCGATCGCGGACCTGGCCGTGGAGCTCGGGCTCGACGGGATCATCGCCACCAACACCACGATCGCCCGGCCGGGCCTGGCCAGTGACCCGGCGGTGGTCGCCGCCGCGGGCGCCGGTGGCCTGTCCGGCCCGCCGCTGCGGGCGCGGGCCCTGGAGGTGCTGCACCGCCTGCACGCGCGGGCCGGGGACGAGCTCGTCCTCATCGCGGCCGGGGGAATCGAGACGGCCGACGACGCCTGGGAGCGCATCGCCGCGGGCGCCACCCTCGTCCAGGCGTACACCGGCTTCATCTACGGGGGCCCGCGGTGGCCGCGCCGGCTCCAGGACGACCTGGCCCGCCGGGTGCGCGGCGCCGGGATGACGTCGATCAGCGAAGCCCGCGGGACTGAGATCGCGCCCCGCCCCTGACCGGGGCCCCTTGGCGCGAGTTGTCCCGTGGCCGCCAACCCCGAGTGCGGGAACGCTGCCCGCCGGGGCATGGCCCGCGCCCCGAGGGACGGCGATGAGCGTCCCTTCGAGCATGATCGTCCTCAGCTCCCGTGCGCGGCCAGATAGTGGGTCCGTTCCCGGCGCGGTACGTTAGGAAACGGCGCGGGAGGGCGCCGCCGGGTCCGCGGGCAGGACTGAGTCCACCTCTGCTTATGTACGGCGTTTGACGCAGGGTTTCCCTGGACGGCAGGCCGTCTTCGTCCGAGCGCGGAACGCGGGCCCCGGCTCCGGAGGAGACCTGTCATGCCCGACCTTCCTGACCGCCCCGATCTCGGCCAGCTCCGCCGCCAGGCGCGGGACCTCCAGCGCCGCGCCGCCGCGGGCGATGCTGATGCTCTGCATCAGGTCCGTTCGGTGGCAAAATCCGTCACGCTGTCCGCGGCCCAGCTCGCGATCGCGCGCGACCACGGCTTCGCGACCTGGCCGCGCCTCAAGGCCGAGGTCGAGCGCCGGCGCGCCGCCGTCAATGCTGCCGAACGAGCCGGCGCCGTGGCTCCTCCCGCGCCCTTGCTGGATTCCTGGCGGAACCTGCCCGCCGATCAGCTCGACCTGGTCCGCGGGCAGTACGCGGACCGGCCGGCCTGCGGCCCATACTGGAGGCAGTCCTGGCCGCGGCGGCCGGGTTCGGGTCGGCCACGGTCCAGTTCCGCGGGGCCAAGCTCCAGCTGGTCGACGTCGACCCCGCACTGATCGAGGACGCGCTGCGCCCGAGGCGGCGACTGGTCGCGCGGGTCCGATTGACGGACTCCCGGGGGAACCCGGTCTGCGCCCGGCTGCACCCCCCGTACATCGAGTGGCAGACCGAGTGAACTAGGTGAAATCGGCCATCGCGGCCAGATATACGACCGCTGACAATCGGCACGAGCGCTCACTCGCCGCTGCGGTCAGGCCGAGAGGGCGGAGGGGGCTGAGCCGTCAGCCGGGCCGGCTGCGCCGTGGACGGCGGTGGCCAGGGCGGGGAGGCTGACTCCGACCGCGTCCGCGAGCGCGACGATCGTGAAGAAGGCGGGCGTCGGAATGCGGCCCGTTTCGATCTTGCGCAGCGTCTCGACCGGGACACCGGCCAGCGCGGCGACCTCGACCATGCTGCGATCGCCGCGCGCCTGGCGCAGCATGGCGCCCAGGCGCTGCCCTCGGGCGCGCTCTTCGGAGGTAAGCATGGGCCGGACCATGGTGTCATAATAATACCGGTATAGTTATACCGTATAGAGAGGGGCCGTGATCGGGCGCCGGGAAGAGGCGGAGGCGGGCGAGATGGGCGAGGGACCCGAGCCGGGCGACGGCCGGACGATGTGAGCGGGGGAATGACGTGATCGAACTGAAGACGCCGGACGAGATCGAGGCCATGCGCGCGGCGGGGATCGTGGTGGCCGACGCGCTGGCCGCGGTGCGGGCCGAGGCCCTGGTCGGCGTGCCGCTGACCGCACTGGACCAGGTGGCGCGGGACGTGCTGGCCGACGCCGGCGCGTCCTCGCCCTTCCTCGGCTACCGGCCCGGCTTTGCGCAGAAGCCGTTCCCGGCGGTGATCTGCACGTCGGTCAACGACGCCGTGCTGCACGGCATCCCGGACGGTTACCGGCTCCGCGACGGCGACCTGCTCAGCATCGACTTCGGCGCGATCCTGGACGGATGGGCGGGCGACGCCGCCATGTCGTTCGCCGTGGGCCGGCCCCGGCGCGCCGATCAGCGGCTGATCGAGACGGCCGGGGCCGCGCTGGCGGCGGGCATCGCGGCGGCCATCCCCGGGGCCAGGATCGGCGACATCTCCGCCGCCATCGGCCGCGTCGGGCGGGCCGGGGGCTACGGGATCAACACCGACTTCGGCGGCCACGGGGTCGGCCGCACCATGCACGAGTCGCCCTCCGTCCCGAACGAGGGACGCCCCGGCCGCGGGATGCAACTGCAGCCGGGCCTGGTCATCGCGATCGAACCGTGGTTCCTGGGCGGCGGCCACGACGAGTACCGCGTCGACCCGGACGGCTGGACCCTGCGCAGTGCGGACGGCTCACACGGGGCGCACGTCGAGCACACAGTGGCGATCACCCCCGAGGGCCCGCGCATCCTGACCGCCGCCGCGGACGGCTGAGCGACGATCCGCTACCAGGCTCACCCTGGCCACCGAGGCGACGGCGCGGACGACCACCGCCAGGCCTTCATGGCCTTCGTCGCCGGGCTGCTCGGGGACTTCGACCGCTACCTGGCCCGGGGCGACATCGACCTGCCGCGCGACGGGGTGAGCTACCGGCTGGCCGCCCTGTGGCTCGACGACGCCGAATACGCCGGACTTCTCCGTGAGCTGACGCGGGTACTCCAGCCCCGGCTGGCGAACGCCCCGGCTCCCGGCCGGAAACGGCGGCTCCTGGGCAGCGTCCTGCTTCCCGGGGACGAGCCCGGGCCAGCCCCGGACGACGCCGGCGCCGAACACTCCGAACACCGAATGTGACGATCCGGGTCTACGACACGGACAATCACCTGTTCTTCACCGGGACCGGGCAGTCGTCGCCGGCGGAGTACGAGCCGGCCCAGCACGTGGACCCGGCAGTGGTCGGCGACATCGCCGGGTGGCTGGCCACCGCGGGATGATCGCGGCTGGTTTTCCGCGGCACGGAGACAACGAAATCCCGGAGATGGCGTCATTGCGCACACCCACATACGCGCGGAGGCGCCATTACCGGTATATGGATCAGCCCAGACGCCGTTACGGGTACGCGGGTGCCCGGCGCTAAATGGCAAAAACTCAACCCGCGCGACGCCTGGTGATCGTGTGGACAGTTCAGCTTTGACGACGCACGGGCCGGACACCGGCATTGGACCGACTGCCCGGGCTGGCAGAGAAGGTGCTGGAGCAGGTGATCTGCATCCGGCTGGACGCGTCCGTGACGGCCTGCTATTTCGGACAAGGAAGGCGCTGAGTCAAATTTCAGCCGGGCCACTTGCCGTCTTCGCGCCATAAATCAAGATCAGCAAACGCGTCAGGCGCAGTGGCTGGCAGCTCATTCAGATTAAATGATCAAGGCCATGTTCAACAACGCTTAATGTCCCAGCTCAGGAGCACTTTTCTGCGCAGGCGCCGCCCCGCACGCGGCATGACAAGATAGGGCCATTGCTTGCGTCCCGCCCCGTCTTTTGATAGAAAAGCTTTAGTCGGTATGTCTGAGCTTGCGACGTGGGGTGAACCGAAATTCGCAGCGCGGCTGCGCCGATAACGGACCGGGCATGAGAAATTCACTCTCCCCGGATTTCCGTCTTTCTCGCCCAGCGCAAACGATACCCGAAGGAGAACACAGAATGGCGACTGAATCCACAACCGCAGACCTCGAAAGCCCGCACCCGACGACCCAGATGACCAAGGACGAGGTCGACCGTCGCATAGAGGACCACATGCGGGCCCAGGAAAGCGTCCGGGATTCCGGAGTCGACGTCGGTGTCAACCTGAACATCGATATCAACGCGCTGATAAACTCGATCGCAGGCGCCATAGACAACGCCATCCACGGCAACCAGGAACGTTCGGCTTTCGTACAAACCCTGCTGGAAACGGTGACGAGCAACATCCGCGGCAGCCACAACATCATGGTATTCAACATGCAGCAGGGCTTCGGCTTCAATCCGGACTGGAACTCGACCTGGTTCAGCTCGCAGAACTATCAGGGGATCCAGTTCGGAATCTGGGTCTTCCGAGGTCCGGTGCAATTCGTGAACCAGGGAGACGGCGGCTGGATCAACTGGGGCTTCTTCGGATCCTTCAACCGCAATGGAGGCACGGTCGACTTCAACCAGCTATAGACTTCGGCGAAACCAGCCGTAGTTGATCGACCGAAATCGAGAAATTCCCGGCGCCGGGATCTCGGTTGGATCAGCCCAGCGAACCAGCGTCTGATTACACCATTCGGCCACGCTCAGCCCGCACACTATCTGCGGCAGATATCTGGGGCGTGGGCATTCATGCTCGTGGCCCTCGGTGTCGGGGCGGCGTGGCTGACCAACCTCAACCTGTTCAGCGCCTGGAACATCCCAGTCCGTAACCGCGAGATCGCGGTGACGGTGACGGGCATCCTGATGGCCGGGGTCGCTTACTTCTGGCGCGAGATCCTGGGCCTGTTCGGTGGCCTGTACCGCAAGTACACCGACGAGGCCCGCACCATGGAAAGGTCGGAGAACCTCCGCAGGGTCGCCTGACCCGAAGCCCAGGCCTGGTCACGGGAGCACTTCTACCCGGGCCAGGCCTGACGCATCCCATGACCAAAAGACGCCGGCCGGCGCCCCGTCCGCTGCACGAGCGGGCGGGCGCCGGCCGGCGCTGGTGTGCTCAGGACTTGCTGATCGGAATCTTCCTGGCTTCTTCGGGCTTAGGCTCCGGGATGCGGACCTCCAGCATCCCTGCCTTGTAGGTCGCCTTGATGTCCGCCTGGGTCACGCCGGCCGGAATCGGCAGGGACCGGGACAAGGAGCCGTAGTGCAGCTCCCGGCGCACGTATCCCTTCTCTTCCCGCTTCTCTTCCTCCCGGCGTTCGGCCTGGATGCAGAGCATTCCGTCGACCACGGTCAGCTCGACATCCTTATCCGGGTCGATGCCGGGAAGGGCAGCGCGGACGACCAGGGTGCCGTCGTCCCGGAACTCCTCGACACGAAGGAAGTCGTCAGCTTCCTTCCAGTGCGGGAAACCAATCGGGCGGAATGGCATCATCCGCGCCCACTCGTCAAACATGCGGTCGAAGCGGCCGAAAACATCGGCTGCTTCTCCGTGAGACTCACGCCTCATCAGACCTGGCATGTTTCTCACCTCCATACACTAGGCAACGGCGGAACCACGGCGGCGGCTAGGGCCTTTAGTCGGTCGTCGGGGCCGGGACGAGACCGTCGCGCTGGTCCGCCGCGCCCCGCAGGCTGAGCAGGCCGGGGCCGGAGCGCCCGGACGGCCGGGCCGGACCGGCTAGTCTGGGCGGCGGCAGCGGGCGGCGGCGGCGGGCGGCGTAACCCGTGCCCACCAGTGCCGGCCGGATCATCCGGTCGGCGCCCCTGGACGGTGCGGGCCGCTTCGCGTTGCGTTCCTGATGGGAGCCGACATGGAACCCCTCATCGCCGGCGATCCGCCGATCATCGGCTCCTCCCTCGCGGGCCCGGGCGGAGTGGCCGCGGAGACGGCGGTGGGCCGGTGGTCAGCGGCGGGCGAGGGGCCGGATGTCCGGCAGCTCGCAGCGGGAGAAAGTGAGGGCTCCGCCTAGACGCGGCCCACGCGGGCCAGGACGGTGAGGTCACCGGCGGCCGACAGGCCGGCGGAGCGGGCGTCCTGCAGGGTCAGCTTGCCGGCCAGGACGCCCATGATGAGGCGGGGCTCACCGGTCAGCGTGAGGTCCGGGGCGGGCGCGGCGCCTCTCCGGAGCTCGACCCGGCCACCGCCGACGGCGATGTGCACGGGCGCATCCCCGGCGTCGAGGCCGATGGTCACTTCCGGGGCGGCGGGGTCGGTGTCGCTGAGGAAGTTCTCGGCCGCAAAGGTGAACCAGGTGGAGCGGAAGGCGTCTGAGCCGTCCGCGGTGACCATGAAGTCGACGCCCCAGCGGCCGAGCGCGTCGAGCACGTCCTTGAGCTGCCGGCCGCGGTCGGTCAGCTCGAACAGCGTGGTCGCGACGGGCGGCGGCGCCGCGGTGCGGGTGATCAGCCCGGCCGCTTCCAGCTCCCGGAGTCTCGTCGCGAGGAGGTTCGACGCGATGCCGGGCAGCCCGGCGCGCAGGTCCGTGTAACGGCAGGGGCCTTGCGTGATGAGCTCACGCACGATCAGCAGGGTCCAGCGGTCACCGACGACATCAAGGGCTTTGGCCACCGAGCAGTACTGGCCATACGACTTCATGGTCCCGATTGTAGTACAGATGGTTCTTTTCTTTAACTAGTCACTTGATTTTTTCAACCAGTCGCCTTAAAAATTAGACCATGTCTCGTAAAACGCTCATCCTCGTCTCCCTGCTACTCGCCGCGTTCGTGATCAACCTCGACACCACCATGGTCAACGTCGCCCTGCCCGCGCTGGAGCGCCAGCTGGGCGCGACCACCACGCAGCTGCAATGGATCGTCGACGCCTACAACCTCGTTTTTGCTGCGCTCCTGCTGAGCGCCGGCAACCTGAGCGACCGCCTGGGGCGCAAGCGCTTGCTCCTCGCCGGCCTGCTCGTCTTCGGTGCGGCCAGCATCGCGGGCTCCTTCGCGACCGCCACCGGCGAGCTGATCGCGGCCCGGGCCGTAATGGGCTTCGGGGCGGCTCTGACGTTCCCCTCGACCTTGTCGCTGCTCACCAGCACCTTCGCGGAGCGGCGGGAGAGGGCCAGGGCGATCGGCCTCTGGGGAGCGGTCGCCGGGGTGGCCATCGCCCTCGGGCCGATCGCGGGCGGCTGGCTCCTCGACCGGTTCTCCTGGTCCAGCATCTTCGTGGCGATGGGCCCGGTGGCCTTCGCGGCGGTCGTGCTGGCGGCGCGGTACGTGCCCGGTTCGCGGGGAGATCGCGCGGGGCGGCTCGATGTGAGCGGGCTCGTCTCCTCGGCGGCGGCGATCGGCGCACTCGTCTTCACGATCATCGAGGCGCCGTCCTACGGATGGCTATCCGCTCGCTCACTCGGGGGTTTCGCCGCCGCCGCGATCCTGCTCCTGGTGTTCGCGCTCACGGAGCGCCGCTCCCCTGCCCCGATGATCGACGTGCGGATTTTCCGTAACCGCCGGTTCAGCGCGGCCAGCGGCGCGGTGACCGTCTCCTTCTTCACGCTGTTCGGCTTCATCTTCCTGATCACGCAGTACTTCCAGTTCCTGCGGAACTACAGCCCGCTGTCGACCGGTGTGCACCTGCTGCCCGTGGCGACGGCGGTCGCGATCGGCTCGGTGGCCGGCACCCAGGCCGCCGTCCGGGCCGGCACGAAGACGATCGTGACCGGCGGCCTGCTGCTGATCGCCGTGTTCTACTTCTGGGCGGCGGCGACCACCAGCACGACGCTCAGTTACGGCATCATCTCGATCCAGATGGTCGTCTACGGGCTCGGGCTGGGGCTCACGTCCGCCCCGGCCACGGAATCGATCATGGGCGCGATCGCCGCCCGCACGGCGGGGGTCGGGTCGGCGGTCAACGACACCACGCGCCTCGTCGGCGGGACCCTGGGCGTCGCGGTCATCGGCAGCGTGTACGCCTCGCTCTACCAGCACCGCCTCGGCGGCCTGCTGGGAGCCGGCGTCCCGGGCGGCCTCGTGCGGACCAGCCAGCAGTCCGTGAGCGCCGGGTTCGCCGTGGCGCAGCACCTCACCGCCAGCGGCCACACGGCACTGGGGCAGGTCGTGAGCGTCACGACGACGAACGCCTTCCTGCACGGGCTCCAGGTCGGCTCCGTGGTCTTGGCCGCCGTGGCCCTGGCCGGCGCCGTCGCCGCGGCCGCCCTGCTCCCCTCCCGCCCGCCGGAGCCCGCCGTGCCCGGCGACCTCGCCCGCCCTGTCCGGGAGCCGGCATCGCTGACGCCGGAGGGAACGCCATGATGGCCGCGGTCAGGCGGGCCCCTCAGGCGGGCCCCTCAGGCGGGCAGGGCGATCGCGGTCACGACCAGGCCGCGGTCAGCCAGCCAGCGGCCGTGCAGTGAGGTCAGCGGCGAGCCCGCGACGAGCGGGCCGGGGACGAGCAGGCGGACGGTGAACGTGCCGCCGGCCGGGTCGATGACGATCTCCGCGTCCTCGAAACCGAGCCATTCCTGAGCCACCGGAAACCATGCCTTGTACACGGACTCCTTCGCGCAGAACAGCAAGCGGTCCCAGCAGGCCGCACCCGGCCGGGCGGGCAGATCAGCGATCTGGGCGCGTTCGGCCGGGCGCGAGATCACGTCCAGGACCCCGTCGGGCAGCGGCTGGTCCGGCTCGGCGTCCAGCCCGACCGTGATGATCTCGCTCGTCCGGGCGACGGCGGCGGCGCGGTAACCCGTGCAGTGCGTGATGCTCCCGGCCACTCCGGCCGGCCACACCGGCGCCCCGCGCGGGCCGCGCGGGATCGGCGCCGGCGGCTCACCGAGCCGGGCCAGGGCGGCGTGGGCACACTCACGCGCGGTGACGAATTCCGTCCGGCGTTTGGGCACCGCGCGCGCGATGGCCGCTTCTTCCTCGGGAAAGAGCCTGGCGCCGGGCAGGTCGCCGAACGCCTCGACCACGGCGACCTCGGGCGGCAGGATCTGCTCGAGCATCTCAGCGGCCGCCCGCCGGCCCGGCCGGGAGTATCTGCGTCGTCCGCGCCACGCCTGCGAGCCTCCCACATCAGCCGGTCCCCGGTCATGGGCGGTCGCGTCAGCGCGGAAACCCCCCGGCCGCACTCCGGGGGGTTCCTGGGCCAAGAGCGTCTCGATCGAGATCAAGGGACACGACTTCTCTGGTTACCGGACCGGCACTTCAACGGCGGCGGGGACATCGCCCGGTGTGGTGACGGCCTGGCCGGGCAGGCGAGCGGCGCGGACCGCGAGCCCCAGGGTGCGGACGCCCGTCATGGCGACGGCCATGAGCAGCAGGGAGTCGGTCAGAGCGCCGACGGTGACCGCGTTGCTGACCATCCAGTGGGCGAGCTGGGGCCCGAACCAGTGCACGGAGCCGTAGGAGAAGGCGGCGCGGGCGCCGATGACGGCGATCCACAGCGCAGCGTAGCCGTAGCCGGCGCGGCTGACGGCCCGGCCGGTGCGGGGACTGCGGTAAACCCGCATCAGGGCGGTGGCGCCGAACCCGGCGAGAAGCCCGGCGATGGTGGCGGCGACTTCGAGGATCAGGCCGGTGCCGTGGGTGGCGAAGCCCGTGATGTAGAGGGAGACGAACACGCCCGCGGTGAGCAGGGGCCGCGCGATACGGAACCGGCCGATCTTGCGATGCGGCCCGAGGTCGGCCTCGAGGACGGTGGCCAGCACGGCCGCGTTGATGATCATGGCGTCGGTGATGCCGGACATGAGATCACTCCCTGATGAATCGGAACGGTGGATCGCTAGGTCCAGCCAAGCCGCCGCCAGCGTCCCGGGCGTCGGAGGCCTGCGGGAACGGCTGCTGCTGCTGGGCGGCACGCTCACCGCCGGCCGCCGCGACGGCCAGTGGATCGTTACCGCGCAGGTGCCCCGGTGAACGACCCCACCGGCGCCGCCGCGCGGGGTAACACGCTGCGCATCATCGTGGCCGACGACCAGGCCAGCGTCCGCGAAGGACTCGTCGTCCTGCTGGACCTGCTGCCCGACATCGAGGTCGTCGCCTCCGCCGCCACCGGCCAGCAGGCCCTCGATCTCGTCGCCGAGCACCACCCCGACGCCATCCTGCTCGACCTGCACATGCCGGTCATGGACGGCACCGAAGCGGCCCGCCTGCTCACCGCGCGCCACCCCGACGTGGCGATCGTCGTGCTCACCACGTACGCGGACGACGGCTCAATCCTGGCCGCCCTGCGCGCCGGGGCACGCGGCTACCTCACCAAGGACGCCGACCGGGCCGCGATCGCCCAGGCCCTGCACGGAGCGGCCAGCGGACTGTCCGTGCTGGCCCCGCCGGTCCAGGCCACCCTGCTGACGGCGGCCACCGCACCGCCGCCCGCCCCGTCGGCCCCGCCCGGCCATACGGGCGGCCATACGGGCGAACTGCCCGCCGGGCTGACCCCGCGCGAAGCGGAAATCCTCACCATGATCGCGCGGGACATGACGAACGCGGAGATCGCCGGGACGCTGGTGCTCAGCAGCCACACCATCAAGACGCATATCAACCGGATCTTCGCCAAGACCGGCTCGGCCAACCGGTCCGAAGCGTCGCGGTTCGCCCGCGCACACGGGCTAACGTGACCTGAGGGCGTAGCCCCGGGGACGGACGCTGTGAGCGACGAAACGCCGAAGAACTCCGCGGTGCCGCGGCTCGGCACGAGGTCGACCCGGCCAAGGTCCGTTTCGTTAAATTTGCATGGTCCTGGTCACCAGATACGCAGCGGTGGCCCGAGGGGGCGGCGCTGATGGCACGCTTGGGGAGACGGCGATCATAAGGAGAACGGCGATGACCCAGCCCCTTGGCGCGCAGTCCGGGTATCAGCGCACGCCTCTCGGCGCCGAGGAGAAGGCCCGGGGCGAGGCGAACTTCGCCCCCTATGTCGCCGAGGCACTCGTGGCCAAGGGACGTTTCAGGGTGGCCGCCGATACTCCGGAGATGGTGGAACTGTTTCAGAAGGTCGCCCGCCGGGTGGGCGACATGCTCCGGCGGCCGGTGATCAGCTACGCCAACGGCAGGGAAATCGTGATCACCTTTGGCCAGGAGGCGCCTGGTCCTATCGGCCGGGAGCCCCGTGCGGGCCTCCAGGCTCGGCGGCCTGAATAAGCAAAGCCGATTCTGGGCACCCTCCGCTGCGCAACCGGCCCGGATAGGCCGCACGCGGAAGACAGGCCCGAACTGCAGGAGCCCATCATCAGCGGCTGACCCATGGGCCCTGGCCTCGCCGAGCGGACCAAGCGCAGGCCCAGGTCTGCCCGGCTGTTCCGGCGCAGGCTGTTCCGGCGCGGGCCGGCGGGTCAGACCGGGCGGGCAGGCCGACGGGTCAGAGCGCGGTCAGGCCGACGGCGGTGAACGCGGCGCGGACCTGGGCGATCTGGCCGGCGGTGGGCGGGGTCACGTTCGCGCAGGGGTAGTCCAGGCCCAGCGCGGCGTACTTGGGCGCACCGAGCGTGTGAAACGGGAGCACGTCGACCCGTTCGACGTTGCCGAGGGACGCGGTGAACCGGGCGAGCGCGGCGACGTTGCCGGGGTCGTCGGTCCAGCCGGGGACGAGGACGAAGCGCACCCAGACCACCTGGCCGCGGGCGGCGAGCCGGCGGGCGAACGCGAGCGTGGGGGCGATGCCGCGGCCGGTCACCTTCCGGGCGATGGCCGGGTCGAACGACTTGATGTCGAGCAGGACCAGATCGGTGGCGTCCAGCAGTTCGTCGTCGGCACGGGAGCCGAGGTAGCCGGAGGTATCGAGCGCGGTGTGCAGGCCGAGCTCCTTCGCGCCGGTCAGGATGGCCCGGGTGAACGCGGGCTGCAGCAGCGGCTCGCCGCCGGAGATGGTCAGCCCGCCGCCGGCGGCACCGATGAACTTCCGGTACCGGGCCGCCTGGACGAGCACCTCGGCGGCGCTCATCCGCCGCCCGGACCGGCCGGACCAGGTGTCGGGGTTGTGGCAGTACACGCAGCGCAGCGGGCACCCCGCGGTGAACACGACGAACCGGGTGCCGGGGCCATCGACGCCGGTGGACAGGTCCCAGGAGTGCACCGACCCGGTGACCGTCCCCGGACCCGCCGGACCCTGTGGCGGGCGGCCCCCGGCCGGGACCAGCCGCAGGCGGCTCCCGGCCGGGCCCTGTGGCGGGCGGCCCCCAGCGGGGCCCTGTGGCGGACGGCTCCCGGCCGGGCCGACCGGGGCCTGCGGCGGGCACGGTGCCTGCCGTAGGCCGGCGATGGTGGCGGTCACCGTAAGACCGACCCGTGGAAGGTCCGGTTGACCACGTCGAGCTGCTGTTCGCGGGTGAGCCGGACGAAGTTGACCGCGTACCCGGAGACCCGGATCGTCAGCTGCGGGTAGAGCTCCGGATGGTCCATCGCGTCGAGCAAGGTGGCGCGGTCGAGCACGTTGACGTTCATGTGGAACCCGCCGCAGGCGACGTACCCGTCCAGCACGCCGACCAGGTTGCCGGCCCGCTCCTCTGGGGTGCGGCCGAGCGCGGCCGGGGTGATGGTCTCGGTCAGCGAGATGCCGTCCTCGGCGTGGCTGT
>PLRW01000210.1 GCA_003164955.1 Actinomycetota bacterium | reverse complement strand
GTGGAGCCGGTGAGCGGATTCGAACCGCTGACCTGCCGTTTACAAGACGGCTGCTCTGCCAACTGAGCTACACCGGCGGGTGGTCCCGAGCATGCTAGCCGATCCTTCGTCGGCCTGCGCAAACGGACTACTGACCTGCTGTTTCTTCGTCACCGGACAGCGCCGTATGGGGTCCGGCGCTGTCCGGCGGTGTCCGGTTGGCCCGGCAAACGCCGGTCGATCACGGCTGTCTGTGCTGAATACGCGCCGAGGTCCACGCCAGGTCGCCCGTTGGGATGAGCTCTTACCGGCAGCTGATCCGTCGCTGGCTCGCTTGCCGCCGTCGGTCTGGCCGCCGCCCCTGGGCTCACCGTCGTCACGCCCTCCAGCTCGCAGCCGCTGGCGTCGATGTCGTCGGCCAGGTCGATCTGGCCGGGGTGAAGGCCAGGTGCGCTGGGGTCACGGCTGCGGACTGCCCGGTCGTTTTGGCAGGGTTCGGCTGTGTCCGCTGGCTGGGGCAGATGGTGATGGTCCGGGCGTCACCCCGGGGTTCTTGCCCGGGCTGCTGTGTATTTACAGCCCGGGCGGGAACGTGTGCGGGACTGCTGACCTAAACGAGTGCACCGGGAGAGATCGGCATCAGTAGTGCCTGCTGGTATCACCACATGCCGATTTAAACGCTAGCGGGCACGTTGTGCATGTGCTGATTATGGCTGGCAACGTTTCCCTGAACCGGCCATAACGGTAGTTATGGTCACGGGATGAGAGCCGCATTGATAATTGCATCTGCTAGAACGGGACGTCTCAAATGAGACCGAAATCCGGATTCACGTGCAGGCGCACGCCCAGACGATGAGTGGGCTGGTAGCGGTGCGACTGCGCCGACGGCGCGCGGGAGTTTGGTCGGCACGTTGCCGGAGTTTCGGCACGCGCCGCGGAGCCGGCGAGTACGCTTTACTCTGTTGTTGATCCTGCTGTACCACTTGGCCCGTTCCGGAAGAACCCGGAGGTCCGGGCAAAGCGACGACGGATTACGATAGACGAACAGGCATCCGATAAGCGAACGGCCCAATCCGGGAAAATGCTATTAAATCCGGCATCCGGAAACTGTCCTGAGTAATTTGGCTTGCCGCCCGGGGGGAAATCGGCTTGCGCCACGGGGCATATATGCCCGCTGGCTCCTGCCGGAAAAGAGTTAATTTATGTCCTGAATAGATGGATAGGCCACCACCGGCTCCACGGCTTGACTGTTGAGACCAGAGTGCCAGGAGCCGACGGTGGCCCTCTTTCATGCCACCCCTCGGTCGGAAGGATGCCACTTTGGACGACGATAGCCGCAGGACCATGCCCTGTGCGAGGAAACCCGGGTGTGATCTCTCCTCAGCGCGGCGCGATGACGAGCTCCTCGCCCAGGTGCTCGTCACCACCTGGGCGCTGGCCACCGGCCGCGTCCTGCGGGCTGATGTCCCGCCGTCGCTGCTCAGCAGGGACGAATTGATCGATTTCTGGTCCGACGACCGGATGGCCGCCGCGGGCCCGGCGCTGTCCCCGGGTCAGACGGCGCAGGACA
Source organism: Actinomycetota bacterium (assembly GCA_003164955.1). Lineage (GTDB taxonomy): Bacteria > Actinomycetota > Actinomycetes > Streptosporangiales > Streptosporangiaceae > Bog-532. The sequence goes on along the minus strand of PLRW01000210.1, from coordinate 5,182 downwards.
TCCTGGCCGACGCGCACCGTCGGCCGCCCGCTGGTATCACCGGGCCGGACGTCAGCAGCGCACCGGCGGCCGTCACTCCCCTGATGCCGGCCGCGGCGGATACGCGGTCGCTTAGTTCCCGGCTGCGGTGGCTGCCCCGGACGGCCGGCGGAAAGCCGGGGCGCCCTGATCCGGCACCCGCCGCCCCGGAAACCAGTACTGCCGGGCCCGGCATGCCCGCGCCGGTGAGGGAAGGGCCCGTCAAGGGGGTGTTCGGCGTCGACATTGCCGGGTTCACCGACCCCCGCCGGGATGAGCGAGCCCAGGGTTACCTCCGGGAAAGCATGTACCGGATCCTAGAGCGCGCCTTCGACGGGTCCGGGGTGCCATGGAAGGACTGCCAGCACGAGGACCGGGGCGACGGCGCACTGATCATCGCGCCAGCCGACGCCGTGGACGCCCTGGCCGACCCGCTTCCCGAACGGCTGCGCGGGCTAGTCCGTGTGCACAACCGGCAGTCCAGCGCCAGCGCGAGCATCCAGCTCCGCGCCGCCGCGGACATGGGCAGGGTCTACCACGACCAGTACGGCTACTACGGAGACGCGGTCAACAATCTGTTCCGCCTGCTGAACGAACCGGAGCTGAAGAAACTGCTCGCGAACTCCGGGAAAGAGGTGGCGTTCATCACCTCGGACCACTTCTACAAAATTGTCATCACCCGCCACCCGAGGCTGGTCGACCCGGACGCATTCCAGCCCATACCGGTCGACCTCAGGTACGAGGCATGCACCGGCTGGGTGCACTTCCCCGGCCCTTGACCCCGGCCGCGGGCGTCCTGCCCCTGCACCGGCCCGCCTGACAACAAGCGGCCAGCATGCCAGCGCGCGGCCGAGCCCCCGGCCCTACGAGCCCGGGGGCTCGGCCGTACCGCCGCCGTCAGTCACCGGCGGCCTCTGACCAAGCCGCCTACCGGCGAGGTCTGCCGCTGCCTCCGCAGTCAGGGCACCGGATCTCTTCGCGGCCCTGCGCTGCGGGGCATGGGGTGGCACGGCCGCCGCGGGACGCCGGTAACGGGGTTCGCGCAGCCAGCATCCCGGCGGCCATGGCGGCGGAGGCCGCCTCGCCGGTGATGAAGCCGCCGTTTTCGGCATCGCCCGGGGGTCGCGGGCCACTAGGTCGTAGGCCACGGCGTAGACCTCGTGCAGGTCTTCGGGTACGCGGCGGATGGCCCGCAGCGGTTCGGGCAGCTTCAGCGGGGCGAGGGCCGGTCAGCCCGTGTCAGGCGGCGGAGCAGTGCGCAGATGGCCGAGCGCAGGACTCAGCGCTCAGCTTTGCCGAATACGTGCGGAAATCAAAGACCGGCCGCGGCGGCGCGCTGCCGGGCGACCTCGTATAGGGCGATGCCGGCCGCGACGCCGGCGTTGAGCGATTCGGTCCCGCCTGCGATCGGGATCCGGGCGATCAGGTCGCACCGCTCGGCGACCAGCCGGGAGAGCCCGCGGCCCTCGGAGCCGACGACCAGGGCGAGCGGCGAGTCAGCGACCGGCAGGTCAGCCACCGTAACCTCGCCCGCGCCGTCGAGCCCGGCGACGAAGATCCCGGCCGCCTGGTACGCGGTCAGCGCCTGCACGAGGTTGGAGGCCCGGGCCACCGGTACACGCGCGAGCGCACCCGCGGAGGCCTTCCACGCGCCCGCGGTGACGCTGACGGTGCGGCGGGACGGGATGAGGATGCCGTGGGCGCCGAACGCCGCGGCCGAGCGTGCCACCGCCCCGAGGTTCCGCGGATCGGTGACGCCGTCCAGGGCGACGATGAGCGGGGCCTCGCCGGCCTGCGCCGCCAGGGCCGGCAGTTCGTCGGGGCTGGCGTAGTCGTACGCGCGGACGCTCAGGGCGATGCCCTGGTGAACCGCCCCGCCGGTCAGCCGGCCGAGCTCCGCGTGACCGGCCTCCCGTACCGGTACGCCGGCCTCCGCGGCCAGTTGCACGGCCTCGCGGATCTTCTCATCGGAGGGCGCGCGGTGCTCGATGTAGAGGGCGACGGCGGGAATGGCCGCCCGGAGCGCCTCGACGACCGAATTGCGCCCGGCGACCATCTCGGGCGCATCCCCGCTGCCCCGTGGTCCGGACCCGCCGCGCGTCCCAGCCGGGCGGCTGCCCAGCGGGCGCGCCCCGCGGTCGGTGTCATTGTCATCCCCCGGCCGTGCACCCGCCGCGCGCGTGTCGCCGCCCGTCTTGCGCTTGGCGGGATGGCCGGGCCGCAGGTAAGCGGGGGGCGTGGGGCCCTTGCCCTCCAGGCGGCGCCGTCCGTAACCGCCGGTGCCGGGACGCGGCTTGCCCGACTTGGCGTGCGTTCCCTTGTCGGGGCGCCCGTCACCTGAACTACGGCCGCTCATCGGCGAACCTCCCAGCGGGGCCCGGCGGGAGTGTCCTCGATGACGATGCCGGCCTTCTCCAGGCTTTCCCGCAGCGCGTCGGCGGTCGCGAAGTCTCTCCGGGCCCGCGCGGATTCACGCTGATCCAGCGCGACCTGCACCAGCGACTGAACGATCTCGCGCATCCGCTCGCCGCCGGCGTCGGCATCGGCCCACGGCGGGGCGAGCGGATCCAGCCCGAGAACACCCAGCATCGCGCGCAGTTGCGCCAGGCTGCCGCGCACATCGGCGGTCCGGCCCTCCTGCAGGGCGCTGTTGCCGTCCCGGACGGCCGCGTGGACCGCCGCAAGCGCCGCGGGGACGCCCAGGTCGTCATCGAGGGCCGCGGTGAACGACAGCGGCAGGCTGGCGTCTGGCGCATCGCTGGAGTCCGTGTAATCGGCCAGCGCCTCCCCGGCCCGCTCCACGAAACCCTCGATCCGCCTGTACGCGGCGGCGGCCTCGGCCAGTGCATCCTCGGAGAACTCCAGCACGGACCGGTAGTGCGCCTGGCCCAGGTAGTAGCGGAGCTCGACGGGCCGGACGGTCTTCAGGACTTCCTCGACGCGCAGCGAGTTGCCGAGCGACTTGCTCATCTTTTCGCCGGCCACACCGAGCACCGCGTTGTGCATCCAGTACTGGGCGAAGTCGTAACCGGCGCACTTCGACTGGGCGATCTCGTTCTCGTGATGCGGGAACAGCAGATCGATGCCGCCGCCGTGGATGTCGAACGCCTCACCGAGGTACTTCATCGACATGGCCGAGCACTCCAGGTGCCAGCCGGGACGGCCGGGTCCCCAGGGCGTGTCCCAGGACGGCTCCCCGGGCTTGGCCCTCTTCCACAGGGTGAAGTCCCGCGGGTCCCGTTTGGCGGAGGAATCACCGGCGTCGTCGGTCGCGCGCATCTGGTCCAGCCGCTGGCCGGACAGTTCCCCGTACGACGGGTCGGTGCGGACGTCGAAGTACACGTCGCCGTCGGCCGCGTACGCGTGGCCACGCTCGATGAGCCGGTGCATCAGCGCGATCATCTCGGGCACGTGGCCGGTGGCCCGGGGCTCGACGTCCGGCTCGCGGCAGCCGAGCGCGCCGTACGCGCGGGAGAAAAGGCGCTGGTTCCGCTCGGCGACCGCCCACCAGTGCACGCCTTCCCGCTCGGCGGCCTGGATTATCTTGTCGTCGATATCGGTGACATTCCGGCAAAAGGTCACCTCGTTGCCGCGGGCCTCCAGCCAGCGGATGAGAATGTCAAAGGCAACGCCCGACCGGAGGTGGCCAATATGCGGCGGTGCCTGCACGGTAGCGCCACACAGGTACAGCGACACCCGCCCGGGAACCAGGGGCGTGAACTCGCGTACCTCGCGAGCGGCGGTGTCATGAAGGCGCAGGGTCACGATGCCTAGGCTATGGGATGGCATGACCTGCACGCGCAGGCTTCCGAGCGCGGGCCCGGTTCAGATACCGGCCGGGGAGCCGTGTGTTTCTCAGCCGTTCCCCGCGCCACCCTTTTCCCCGAAATAGCCGCCGGCCTCCATTGCGCGCGGCGTCCCGGCCGGGCTCCCGCCCGCGACATGGCGCGCCGCCGGGCGGATCGCCGGTGTTCTGCGTAGGATCTTTCCTGCCGTACGGCTATACCGCGCATATCACCATATTTGCCCGCCGGCGGCTCCCTGAGCGGCGAAGAAAGGACAGCGGGTTCCCGATGAACGGCTCTCCCCGATGAGCGGCTCCCGATGAACGGCCCGCAGCTCGCCCGGCGCCGCAACGGCGGTCGCCTGCTCGCGCATATAGCCGTGGTCATCGGCGTCGCAGCCGTCGCGGCGGCGGCCTTTGCCCTGTCGTACCGCGCCGTGCGGGACATCGCCCTGGTGGCAGGCGTTCCGGCGACCCTGGCCCGGCTGTACCCGGCCATCTTCGACGCTGTGTTCGTCGTGGCCTGCGCGGCCGCGCTGACCCTGCGTGAGGCACGCTGGTGGGCACGGGGCTACGCGTGGCTTTCGGTCCTCGTGACCGGAGCGCTGATCGGGGCGGCGGCCGCCTACCACGCGATGGGCATCCAATCGCCCCACAAGATCATCGCCGGGATCGTCGCGGCCCTTCCGCTGGCCCTGGTCGTACTCGGCTTCAGCCTGTGGCTATCCATGCTCCGGCACGGGCGGCCGGGACGAGCCGCCGCCGCGGAGGACCGGCCCGCGCTCGCTCCGGCCGCCCCCAGCCAGACGCTGGCGATCGAAGCGGGCCGCGCTGAGCCGGTCCCGGCCGCGCTGCCCGCGCTGCCCGCGCCGAGCGCGTCTCTCCCCGCGGCGACCGAGAACGCGGCGCGCGGGGAACCGGTGCCGTCTCCCACGTCCACGCCCGGGGCTGCACCCGCTTCCGGGGCGGCCCGCGAGCCGGAGCCGGCGCTAGAGCCTGAGTCAGCCAGCCAGCCAGAGCCGGTCCAGGCGCCTACGGCCGCCGCCGAGCCCGGTCCCGCCCGCGAGCCAGCCACCGAGCCCAAGCCGGCTCCTGGGCCCGCGGCCGACGCGGAGCCCCATCCGGCTCCGGAACCAGTGAGCGAACCGGTTCCCGCCGCGGGGCCGGTGACCGCCGCCGAGCCCAACCCGGTCCCTGAACATGAAGCTGAGCCCGGGACCGCCGCGAAGCCAGAAGCCGGGGCCACTCAGGCAGACCGTGAGCCGGAGGCTGCACCGGCTGCCGGGCCTGCACCGGAGGCTGGCACCGCATCCGGGCCAGCTCAGGAGGCAGCCCCGGCGCCCCAGGACAAACCAGCCCGGGAGGCCCGGGAGGCCCGGG
>PLRW01000350.1 GCA_003164955.1 Actinomycetota bacterium | reverse complement strand
TGGCCACCGCCACCGCGAGCTCGTCAGCGCAGAACTTCCCCCACACCGCCGGCGGCCCGTCCGGGCCACCGCCCCGGGCAGCGTCACCGGGACGGCGCCGGATCAGTTCGGCGACCGCGGACAGCTTGCCCGCAGCGGCCCACGCCTCGGTCTTCTGCCAGCCCAGCAGCGCGCCGATGAGCTGGTCGTCGTCGAGGCCGCGATAGCGGCGGCCGCCTCCCGCGGCGTCGTCGGCAAACCCGGCCAGCGCCGGGCCGGGCCGGGCCGTGTCCAGTTCCGCGCCCGAGGCGAACCCGGCGCCGGGTCCGCCGCCCACCAGCTTCGGCCGGCCCGGGCCACCGCGCGGCAGGAACCCGGCGTCCATGGACTCCGGCACTGGGTCCGCGCCCTCGCCGGTGAAAGTTTCTTCCAGCCCGGCCCCGGGGCCGGGCTGGAACTCATCAAGCCCCGGGCCGAAGCTATGCCCCGGGCCGAAGCCAAGCCCCGGGCCGAAGCCGTCATCGGGCGGATCCTCCTCCGGCCCGGAGCCGAAGGCGGCCATGAGGTCGTCCAGCACCGCTTCCTGGCCCCAGTCGTCGCCGGGATGGGGCGGGACATCTTCACCGCACTGTCCGGGACCTGGGGACGACTCGGCCGGCATGACCCATCCTGTTCGATAGCATGTATGGTAAGATTCATTTTATCGAACAAAATATCGATACGCAAGCAACTTCTTTGATCGAGCCCAGCCCGCGGGTTCTCATACATTCTGTGACCAGACCAGCCCCTTGCCGCACGGGCGCTGGGTGAGCAGACCCGCCCCTGGCGCACAGGTGAGGGGCCACCAGGCGATGTGAGCAGGAAATCTGCCGGGATTCTTCGTTGGCACCAGTCGCGGCCAACGGAGGCGCTGGTGCTCGATGCCGGACCCACGGCAACAAAGCGAAGACGGCGAATTTGAAGGCATCCCCACCGGACGCGGGGCCGTGACCTGGCCGACCGCGTCGCCTGCGCGGGCGGGCGCCAGGCGCAGGCATGATGAGGTGATGAGCCTTGATCCCTCACTCGATCCTCAGGCCGGGACCACTGGCCCGGCCGGAGGGGACCGGCAGGTCCTGCACGGATCGTTCACCTTGCCTCTCGATCTGGCGGCGCCCCCCGATCGTGTCTTCGCGGCCTTCTCCGAGCCGTCGCTGCGGACGCGGTGGTTCCGCGTGCCCAGCGAACCGGGAGCGTCCCATTACGAGCTGGACTTCCGGGTCGGCGGGCACGAGATCGCCGAGGGTGCCTTCGCGCCGTCCGGTGTCCGCGAGCAGGTCGGGTACCGGTCCCGGTTCCTGGACATCGTGCCCGATGAGCGCATCGTTTTCAGTTATGAGGTGATCCTGGACGGCCGCCGCCGGTGGGTGTCGCTCGTGACCGTCGAACTGGCCCCGGACGGCGGCGGCACGCACATAAGCCGCACCGAGCAGTATGCGTTCCTGGCCCGCACGGGAGACGGGCAGCAGGACGTCGCCCACCTGAAGGGCAGCATACGGCTGCAGCTCAACGGCCTGGCCTACGTCATGAAGGCTCCATAACGCCCGGCCAGCCCGGGGGAAGGCCCCGGCCGGCCCCCGGGGAAGGCCCCGCGGGGGCCGGCCGGACCGAAGAGGTGCATCATGACGGGCAAAGGGGCGAGCGGAAGGGCGGGGCATGGCACCGCTGGAAAACACGGTCGCGCTGGTCACGGGAGCGAGCAGCGGCATCGGGGCCGCCACCGCGCGCCGGCTTGCCGCCGAAGGCGCGACGGTGGCCCTGGCCGCCCGGCGGCGTGACCGCCTGGACGAGCTCGCGGCCACGATCCGGAGCGACGGCGGAACCGCGCTCGCCCTGCCGACCGACGTGACGCAGCAGCGGCAGGCGATCGACGCGGTGGAGCGGACGGTCGCCGAACTCGGCCGGCTCGACACGCTCGTCAACAACGCGGGAGTCATGCTCCTCGGCCCGGCCCTGGGCACGCCCACCGAAGAGTGGGACCGGATGGTGGCCCTCAACGTCCAGGGGCAGCTGTACATCACGCACGCGGCCCTCCCCCACCTGGTCCGTTCGGCAGAAAATTCACCGCGCCGGGTCGCGGACCTGGTAACCATCAGCTCGACCGCTGGACGCGTGGCGCGCGCCGGCGCCAGCGTGTACGCACTGACCAAGTTCGGCGTGGCCGCGTTCTCCGAATCACTGCGGCAGGAGCTGATCGGGCAGCGGGTCCGCGTCAGCGTGGTCGAGCCCGGCACCGTGGACACCGAACTGGCGTCACACCTCCGTGACGGCATCCAGCAGGCGGCACAGAGCCAGGTGGAGTCGATCGAGCCGCTGCGGCCCGACGACATTGCGGATGCCATCGCTTACATCGTCACCCGCGATCGCCGGGTCGCGGTCAACGAGCTCCTCGTCCGCGCCGCCGAGCAGACCTGGTAACGGCACGGGCGGGCGAGGAAAGCGCCCCAACCGGAAGATCACGGACGCGCTGCGTGCCACCGTGGGCTCCCACCATGCGTGGGCCGCCGGGGTCACGGCCGGGGCCCTGGCCGCGCTCGCGGCGGCCGGCTCAGGCCGGCACGCACGTCACCCGCCGCCTGGCGGCCAGCGTCCCCGCAGGACGGCACCGCGTGGGCCCAGCGCCGGAAAGGCACGCTGGGCCCACGCGAACCGGCCGGCCGGACTCGCCTAAACCGAAGTTACCGTCACTATGTGTAGATATCCAGGCCCCTGACCTGCGATAACGCTGAACAGGGCAAGGTTTTTCTGCACAGAAAATTCGCGACCATGACCGGCTACCGTGATGGAAATTTGCGCTGGTCAGACCATGTAGCCAGAAGACATGACCTTCGAGCTCGCGATGGCCCAGGTCAGCGCCGCGAGTGGCGTGCCACCGCCAAGTAACTTCGGCCTAAAGCTCAGGCCGGCAGGTTCCAGACCTGGGCGTTGGTATTGTCACAACCCCAGAGCCGAACCTGCGTACCCGGCGTCGTCGACGACGACGGATCGTCCAGGCACAGGCCCGACTGCGAGTTGATCAGCTGGCCGGCCGACGTGGCCCGCCACTGCTGGTCACCGGTCCCGTTGCAGGTGTACAGCTCGATCAGCGTGCCGTTGGACGTCCCGCCTCCGGTGGCGTCCAGGCAGCTGCCGAGCATCCGGATCGTCCCGTCCGGCTGGACCGTCCAGTTCTGCGCGCTGGTGCCGTTGCAGGTGTAGATCTGGATCGTGTTCCCGTTCGCTGAACTGGCCGACCGGTCGTCCAGGCACAGGCCCGAGGCCTCGCCCGATGTGACCGGACCGGTGGCCGCGGTAGCCGCCGGCAGCGTCCAGACTTGCGCGTTCGAGCCGTTGCACGTGTATAGCTGCATCTCCGTGCCGCCGGTGGCCGATGCGCCGGGGTCATCCAGGCACAGGCCCGACTCCGGGTTGACGAGCGAGCCGCTCGAACCCGCGGTCCATTGCTGCGCGCCGGTGCCGTTGCAGGTGAACAGGTCGATCAACGTCCCGCTGGTGGTGCCTCTCTGCCACGCGTCCAGGCACTTACCGAGGGTCCGTACCGTCCCGTCCGGCGCCACCGTCCAGTCCTGGGCATCGGTGCCGTTGCAGGTGAAGATCTGGACCGGGTTGCCGTCCGTGGTCGAGCTCCGGCTGTCATCCAGGCACAGACCGGACGACACACCGGAGACGACCGGCCCGGTGCTCGGCGACGGGGGCGCCACCGTGTTGCCGCCGTAGGACGGCGGCGCCTCCGCCGGGGCGGACGCCCAGGACTTGTTCGCCGACGTGCCGAGGGTGTAGCTGAGCGTCCCCCCGCCGGTGATCGCCGACGTGGGGGCGTAGGCGCTGTCCCACGCCGACCCGTTCCACGAGGCCGACTGCACGTAGGGGGCGTTACCGGCCGCCCCGTTCCCGTCGATGGTAAGGGTCTTCCCGGACGGGAGCGTGACCTGCGCCTCGGTGAACATCGGCGAGCCCAGCGCCAGGGCCGGCGTGCCGGGCGTCATCGGGTACATGCCGAGGGCCGACCACACGTACCAGGCGCTCATCGCGCCGAGGTCATCGTTGCCGTCGGCCAGGCCGCCGGGGGTGTCAGTCCAGATCTGGTCCTGGATCTGCCGCACGGTGGCCTGCGTCCGGTACGGCATGCCGATGTAGTCGTACTCCCAGGGCAGCTCGATGCTCGGCTCGTTACCGAGCCAGGCATAGCCTCCTGTGCGGGTGTAGCTGCGCAGCACGGTGCCCAGGTAAGCGGCCATCGCGGGGCCGCCGCCCTTGGCCCCGGCCAGGCCCGCGAGGTCGAACGGCACCATCCCGGTATAGATCCACGAGTCCGCCTCGACGAAGCTGCTGTCACTGGCGGGATCGAAGCCCGCCGTCCAGGTCCCGTTCGCGTTCCGCGGCTGGTCGAATCCGCTGTCCGCGTTCAGCACGTTCCGCCAGTCCTGGGCCCGGTTGACGAACGCCTGCCGGTCCGCGGCATGGCCGAGATCACCGGCGAAGGCCGAGACCGCGAAGTCGGCCGTATCGTACTCGAGGGTGGTCGAGACCGGCCCGTAGAAGTTGCAGCAGCCGTAGCTGCCGTCGGTGGGCAGGTAACCCGGCGCCGACAGGTAGTTCAGGCCGGGCCGGATGTTGTTCGCGCTGGTCGCCTCGGCCACCATGTCGGCCAGGGCGGCGGAGGTGCTGAAGTTCGTCGCCCCGAACGCGTAGTAGTCGGCGATGATGGAGTCCGCCGGGTCGCCGACCATGATGTAGCTCTCGCCGTTGTCCTCCATCCACTTGGGCAGCATGCCGCCCTGGGCGTAGTCGTCGACCATCGACTGGGCGGTGTCGCTCGCCACCGCCGGATCGACCAGCGCCTCAAGCTGCGCCTGCGTGCGGTAGATGTCCCAGCCGGAGAAGTTCGTATAAAACGCGGAATGCCCGCTGTCGACGGTGTGCACCTTCCCGTGGACGCCCATGTACTGGCCGTTGGCGTCGCTGAACACATTCGGGTGCAGCAGTGAGTGGTACAGCGCGGTGCAGAAGGTCCGCTGCTGAGCTGCGGTGCCGCCCGCTATCCGGACCTTGCCGAGCACCGCGTTCCACGCGGAGTGGGCGGCGCTCTGCGTCGCGGCGAAGTTCCAGCCGGAGTTCTCCGCCGTCAGGTTGGCCCGGGCGCTGGCCGCCGACACGTACGACACGCCGACCTTGGCCAGCACCGTCCGGTTGCCGGTCGTATTGAAGGTGAGAAAGGACCCGGTGGGTCCGGTGAGCGCCGGGGTGACGGCCGCCGCCGCAGGCCCGTGATAAACGGGATGGTCCGGCTTTTCCGGAGTGGCCGGTGATGCCGTCCGGGGCTTGGCCGCGGGCAGGGGCTGCTTGACGGACAGATGCCGGACTCCGGCCTGCAGCCCGGACGCGCTGTACGTGCCGTTGGTGCTGAACGGCTGGCTGAATTGCATGTCGAAGTAGAGGGTGTAGGTATTGCCGGCCCCGCAGAAGTTGCCGGAGGTGGCCGAGCCCTGGACCTCCTTGCTGCCGACCACGTTGAAGGTGGTCGCCGAGTCCCCGTTCTGGCTGTCGTCCAGCTTGAAGATCAGGTTGGCCGCGGTGCTGGCGGGGAAGGTGAAATCGGCCATCCCGGTACGGGTGGTGGTGGTCAGTTCGGTCGTGACGCCGTTGGCCAGCGCCACCTTGTAGTCCCCGGCATCCGCCGACTCGCTGGAATGCGAGAACGAGTCGGTCGCCGATCCGCTGACCGGGCCCACCGTCGGCAGGACGGGGACGTCGCCTTCCGCGCCGCACCCGGGCCCGGACAGGTGGGTGAGGCTGAAGCCGGTGATGGACGAGTCATTGTGTTCGTAGCCGCCACCGTCGGGGCGTGACGTGGTGTCCGGGCTCCACTGCACCATGCCGAACGGCACGTCCGCTCCGGGGAAATCATCGGCTTTGTTCGTCGTGCCGATAAAGGGATCAACCAGCGATGCAGGGTCGCTCACCAGGGCCGCGGCCGGCGCCAGAGCCGCTGCCGGCGCGAAGCCCGCTGCCTGAGCCGCGCCCGCTTGCCGTGGCACGGTAATCAAGCCGGTGAGCGCAGCACCGAGGATGATTCCCGGGACGGTCAGCCGGGGCCGGGCACGTATTGGTGGAACACGATGGGAGGAGGAAGAGACCGGTGGTGCCATAACTGCCGCCTTTCCGAGCATCCGATGGGCCAGGTGTTTCGCGGGCGCCGCTGCCCCCTTGGCGGCGTTTTGACGGCACCTGTCCGACATCGTTGTCATATGGGATGTAGATCACATTTGAAACGAACGCCCAGGGCTGAACGCGCAGATTCTGTCAATTTCGCACTAGAGCCACAATCCGGAACGACCGCCGCATGCCAGCCGCGGGCCGCGTCAAGCCCGGTTGACCCCCGCGGCCTGCTCCGCCGGCACGGCCTGAACACGGAGGGCGGTATCGTTCAGAAAAAAGCCAGCTCAGGACGCGTTCTGATGGGTCTTGTGCAGAAAACGTGAAAATCCCTGACATCAACGGTCGGCAGTACGGCTTCCCGTACCACGACGATGCCGGGCAATCCTCGGACATCTCGTCAGCAGCCCGCAGTATCTGGTCGTCGCGGTCGGCTGGTAACCACCGGGACATTGGCGGGCGCGGCGGCATTAGCCGCCGTGCCCACACCCATCCTCCCACGGCGCTTTCGTATACGCCGTGTCATTATGAAACAGTTATTTTCACGCTCCGTATCCAGCATTACCGTCGTCGGGCCGATTTGCTCCCGGCCGATTTCGTGCCTGCCGCCAACTGAACCGCGGCGTTGCCGCTACCTCGCGATCATGAAATCGCCGGTCCGCAGCGGCCGGTTGACCCATGACATCACCTTCGGGCCTCCCCCAACGGGAGAGTCAAACGCCGGACCGGCCCGGCCACCAGCAGACATCTCTCGCAACCGGACGGCCTCTGCCTGACCTAGCCGAGGAGGCGCTCCACCCGGGACAGCATCTCGCGCAGGTTGGCCTCGGATGTGGCGCCGACGGCCTCCGGGGCGGGGAGCCAGCGCAGCGGGGAGCCAGGAGACTCCGCCCGGGCCGCGTCGGGGTCTTGCGTCGCGAAGATGAAGCGAACGTCGGCGTGCTCGTGCGCGGGCTCCTTGCTGTTCGCCGGCACCGAAACGATCACCACCTGCCACGGTTCGGCGTCCGGCCATGGCTTGAGGTCGGTCAGCCCGCTCTCCTCGTGCGCTTCCCGCAGCGCGACGGCCAGCGGGTCACTTTCCCCGGGGTCGCCGTGACCGCCGACCTGAAGCCACGCCTGCTGACGCTGATGCCAGCGCAGCAGCACCCGGCCGCTGTCCGGGTGCACGATCAGCGCCGACGCGGTGACGTGCAGCGGGCTGGAACGCAGCCAGGGGTCGGCCGTGCCGGCCGCCATTTCACGTGTCCGCCGGACGTCGGCCGCCTCGGCCTCGCCACGCGGGTGATAGCGGTCGAGCAGATCGAGCACGGGACTGGAACTCATCGGGACGGCATCTCCTGCGGCGGCGGGAACGGTACTGCCGGGAAGCCTAGCCTCCCGCACCCGGAGTCCAGCCAGGGACGGAGCGGTCAGCCGGTGTGATGGCCGAAAAGGCTGCCGATGCCGAACGTGACCGCGATGGCCAGGCCGCCGAGGACAAGCTGCCGGAGACCGGAACGCAGCACCGGCCGCCCGGTGAGCTTGCCGACGACCATGCCGCCCGCCGCCAGCGCGACCGCGGTGATGGTGAGCGTGACGGCCAGGAACGGGAAGCCGAGCAGGTACGGCAGCAGCGGCACCAGCGCGCCGAACGAGAAGGCGAACAGCGACGACACCCCGGCCAGGAGCGGTGACGGCAGCTCGGTGTGGTCGATGCCGAGTTCCTCGCGGGTGTGCACACGCAACGCGGTCTTCGGGTCCTTGGACACGGCGGCGGCCATCCGGGCCGCGGTCTCGGCGTCCGCGCCGTACTCGCGGAAGTAGTCGGCCAGCTCGGCCTGCTCGGCGGCGGGGAAGCGGGCGAGCATGGTGCGTTCCAGGTTGACCTCGGAGTACACGAGCTCGTTCTGGTTGGTGACCGAGATGTACTCCCCGGTGCCCATCGAGAACGCGCCCGCGACCAGCGCGGCGACACCGGTGAGCACGACCGCATGGGCCGATACCCCGGCGCCGCCGACGCCGGCGATCAGCGAGGCGTTGGTGACCAGCCCGTCGACCGCACCGAAGACCGTCGGCCGCAAGGCCCCGCCGGAGACGTCGCGGTGCCGGTGCGACCAGCCCGCTCCCGCCGCGGCGGTACCGGTGGCGTAGGACGTTTCCCGCGCCTCGTCATCCTCTGTCACGTGGTGGGTCATCCCCCCTCGGGTGCGGCCCGGGTGGACCAGGTGAAGCTGCCCATGTCCGGCACCCGGCCGGCGATGGCGCCGGCCGCCTGCCGGCCGAGCGCGTCGGCCTCCCGCGCGGTGAGGCCGGGATCGACCCACGCCTCGACCTCGACCCGCAGGATGCGCCCCGTCCAGCGGGCCCGGGCGTGGGCGTGGATGACGCCGGGCAGGTCGCCGGCCGCGGACTCGGCCGCGGTGATGACGTCCGGATCGACGCCGTCGGCCAGCCGGCCGATGACGTCCGTAGTGACCTCGTAACCGACGTGGCAGATAAACAGCGTCACCGCGATGCCCGCCACCGGGTCCCCCCAGCGCTGGCCGGCCGCGACGGCGGCCAGCCCGGCCAGCGCCCCGGCCGAGGACAGCGCGTCCAGCCAGGAGTGCCGCGCGTCGGCGATGAGCGTCGCCGATCTGATCCGCCGCCCGGTGGTGAGCTTGTAGCGGGCCACGACCTGGTTGCCGGCGATGCCGAGGGCGGCGCCGGCGATGCCGATCCCCACGTGCGCGGTCGACCCGTGGTTCAGCAGCTTGCGCACGCTCTCGAACCCGGCGAAGGCGGCACTGGCCCAGATAACGATGGCGATGCCGACCCCGGCCAGATCCTCGGCCCGGTCCAGGCCGTACGGGTAACGCTCGGTGGGCCCGCGCCGGGACAGCCGGAAGCCCAGGAAGACGACCGCGCTGGTCGACACGTCCGACAGGTTGTGGATGGCGTCGCCGAGCAGGCCGACCGAGCCGGTGAGGACGGCGATCAGCAGCTCCGCCAGCCCCGTGGCGGCCAGCCCGGCCGCACTGACCGCGATGGCCCGGTTCGCCAGGCGGCGGTCTTCGCTGTCGTCGCGCCGCACCGCGAGCGGGAACGCCGCCGCCGGATCGCGCTGGCCGGAGGTCTTGTGCATCTCCCTAGGATGCCGGAAAGCAGAGAGCGACGGGCGTACCCGTGCTCCCGCCGGGCCGGCTAATCCGGGTCCATGCAAATCAGGCCCCACGGCTTGTCGTTGACCCGGGTGAGCACGAGGGTGGCCCGGTGCGGGCCGGCCAGCTTGAGCCGCCGGTGGATCTGGTCCACGTCACCGGCCAGGCCCCGCCGGCGGAGGTCGGCCGCCCCGATCCCGAGGGCGCGCAGCCGGCGGCCGAAGTCCTTCTCGTTCCAGGGGGCGGACTCGACCACGCGCAGGGTCCGCGCGAAGGGCGTGGTCCGGGCGCTACCGGCGGACAGGAACGCGATGCGCGGATCGATCTTCCAGGCGCCGATCTGCCGGGCCAGCGTCTCGACCAGGCCGGCCCGGGTCACGGCCGGATTCGGGTCGAAGAGGAACGCTCCCGGCGGGGCGACGGGGACCTTGTCCGCGGCGCCCTGCCCCGGCTTCTTCCCGGGCTCTTCCCCCGGCTCTCCGCCCGCGTACTGTCCGGGTTCTTCCCCGGGCCCGGGCAGCAGCGTGTGCCCTTCCGGCAGGATCGTCGCGCGCACCCGCGCCGTGGCCAGGGCGGGCGACCACAGCACCGCCTCCTTCAGATCCCGGCCGTCCGCCACGAACTCCGTTTCCCAGCCGGGCGGGACGATTCCGGCGGGCAGGCCGGGCGCGGCCTTGACGGCCACCGCGCCCACCCGGCCGGTCAGCGCGAAACACCAGTCCAGCGGCGGCTCACTGTCACCTGGCCGCAGTCTCCGGCCGCCCGCACGGCTGGAACCCGCGCGCCCGGTAGCCGCCCGGCCAGGGCCGCCCCCGGCCGCCGCGGCCCCGGGCAGGCGGCGCGCCGGATCGGCGAACACCGCGCCGACGCCCCTCAGGTCGACGTCGCGGACGTCGGCCTGACCGGTGCGCACCCCGGCGGCCACGTCATACACCCCGGCGTTGTGCGCGGCCATCCGCAGGTGCACCGCGTCGCGGTCCACGGCGAGCACCTCACGCCCGGCGGCCAGCGCGATCAGATCGCCGCCGATGCCGCACCCCAGGTCGGCGAGGCGGGCCGCCGTCGCCTCGGCGAAGCGGCGGGCCCGGTGCCGGGCGGCAGTTTCCGACGAGGCCTGCTCCAGCCCGGGCCGGGTGAACAGCATCCGCCCGGCCCGGCTGAACTTCGCGGCCCCGGCCCGGCGGAGCTCGTCCTGGGCGGTCGCGGCGGCGACCAGATCGGCCGGGTAGTCCCGGCGCAGCCGGGTCGCCAGCGCCAGCGCGGGCTCCCCGGCGGCACGCCCGGCCGCCACGCGGGCCAGCAGTTCCTGCCCGGACGCCGACAGGAGGGCCGCCACCTGGTCGAGGCCGGGCCCGCCGGTACCGGCGGCCGTGCTGCCGGGCTGGGCGGCGCCGCCGGCCCCCGGTGTCACGGCTTGGGCACGACCACGAACTGCCGCAGGTACAGGTCGCGGAAGGTCACGGGCCCGCGGGGGCCGGGCACCTTGTCGATGTTGATCCCCGTCTCCGGCACGGCCAGCAGCTTGAAGCCGTCCAGCAGCCGGGGCGTGGCGTTCCAGAAGGCGCCGGTGCCGGCGTAGGTGTCGAGGAACATACCGACGGCGTCACGGTCCTCCGCGACGATCGCCGCCGCGAGCCCGGACGTCTCCTGGTTGGCGACGGCGGCGGCGTCCACGGCGCCGCCGGCCCGGGCCACGGTGACCGTCGCCTCGTGACCGGTGTCCAGCGCCCATTCGTGCCCGAGCGGGTGCCGATGCGGGGGCAACGAGGCGGCCACGCCCAGCCGGTCCAGCAGCGCGGTCACCTCGGGCAGCACCGAGTCCCAGATCTGCTCGCTCACCAGCAGCAGGTTCAGGCGGTTGCAGACGCCGAGCCGGTCGAGGCTGGCCTCGATGAGCTGGGCGGCCCGCCGCCGGTCCGCGGAGGCGTCGATGTAGATGACCGCGCCGCCGTCCGCGTGGGCCAGCGTCCGCACCCCGCGGCGGGCAGCCGCGAAGGCCAGCGCCCGGGTGCTCGCACCGCTGCCGCGCAAGATGACCAGCGGGATCAGGCCGGGCTCACCGACCAGCGCGTACGCGGCCGCCTGCCCGGGTACGCGGACGAGCTGGATCGCGGCGGGGTCGAGGCCCGCGGCGGCCAGGGCCGGGGCGACGACCTCATCGGCGAGGGCGATGGCGGAACGCAGCGCGGCGGACCCCGTGCGCAGCACCCCCGCGTTCCGCGACTTGATGAGCTGGGAGGCGATATCGGCCACCACGTTCGGCCGGGCCTCGAAGTTGGCCCCGATCACCCCGACCGGCCGGCGCCGTTCCTCCGCGATCAGATCACCCGGCAGCTCACGGACCACCCGGCTGACCGGCTCGGCCGGCACCTCCGCCAGCGCCAGCAGCTGATCGGCCATCGCCTTCAGGCGGCCTTCGTCCAGCCGCAGCCGGTCCAGCAGCGCCCCGGTCAGCCCGGCCGCCTCGGCGGCCCGCATGTCGTCGGAGTTCGCCGCGCCGATCGCGTCCGCGGAACGGCCCAGCCGGTCCGCCATCGCGCGCAGCGCGCCGCTGATGGCATCCTCCGGGGCGCGGGCCAGGCTCCCCTTGGCCCGGTCGGCCGCCTCCGCGGCCGACCGGACGGCCGCGACCGCCTCGGGATCGGCCCGGAACTCCACCGGCTCGTCCTGGGCGGAAACCCGCTCGTCCTGGGCGGAAGCCGGCTCGGCGGCGTCTTCGCCTGTGATCCTCGTCATCCCATTGCCTCCCGCCCTCCATCATCCCAGCCTCCACCGGCGGCGGTGTCAGCTTTGTGACGGGGACGGCCAGGGTCGCCTCAATGAGGGGGCAGCGCGGCCCCGGCCGCGGGCTCAGGCTGGGGCGGCCGGGACCGCCAGGTCAGGGGGACAGGCGGTCCCGGCCGCGGTCCAGTGGTCCGGCGGCGAATCGCCCGATCAGTCCGGGGCGGGGCGAGCCTGCCGGGCCGGCCGCAGGGTCAGCAGCATACCGATGCTCAGCGTGATCAGCGCGGGCTTCGACGATCAGTGCGACCGTACCGTCCCAGTCCCCCCAATTGCCGATGTCCTGGGGGTCGGCCGGCACCCCGGCCGTGCGGGAGGCGATGTAGCCGACGAACGGCCCGGCGCCGAGGAGCACCCCGGCGGCCCAGCCCAGCCACGCCGGCCGGCCCAGCAACAGCGCGAGCGCGGTGAGAACGGCGCCGACCTCGACCAGCCGGTAACCCCACCCGATCCAGGCGGGCGTGGTGAGCGTCGTGATACCGCCCTGGTCGGCCACGTGCACCGCGGCCACCGCCAGCGCGAGCAGGGCCGCGACGAGCCGCACGGGGATCTCCGGCATGGTCGCCGTTCGTGTGCCCATGCGGCCCGGTCGCGCCCGCTGCAGAATTTCCTGTCCCGCCATTGCCACTCCCCCACCGTCCGGTGTGTTGTCGTCTCCCTTTGTTACGGCGGCTTGTTACGGCGGCGGCTGTTACGGCGGCGGCGGCCCGGCGGATTGGCCCGGCACGCGGCCGCAACCGATGGGGCCAACGTGCTCAAGAAGACATCGTGGTCATGAAATACCGGGGATCATCCCGGTCGCGGGCGGCCCGTGGCCCTCGGGGCGGCCGCGGAGCGGGCCTCTCCGGTGCGCAGCGGGGGCGCGTCGAGGCCGCAGTGGATTTCGCGCCCCGCCGGGCGCTCGGGCCCGGCGGGGCGCGCCCGGCCACGGGGGGGATTGCGGATCGTCACCGCGGCCAGCAGGCCACCTGCGGCGCAGGCGATCGCCGCGATCAGCAACGCGTTCTGGAACCCCCGCGACAGTTCGGCGGGGTGCAGGTAGCTGTCCCCCGTGATCCCGGCGGCCACCGGGAGCACCGCCACGGCGATAAGGCCGGCCGCGCGCGCCACGTCGTTGTTGACCGCGGAGGCGATACCCGCGTGCTCGGCGGGTACGGCGGACATCGCGGTCGAGGTGAGCGGGGCCACGTTGATGGCCAGGCCGGCACCGAATACCAGTACGGCGGGCAGCACGTCGGCCAGGTAGCCGCCGTGGCCGGTGGCCCGCATGAGCAGCAGGAGCCCGGCGGCGATGACGATCGGGCCGGCCGACATCTGAAGACGCGGCCCGATGCGGGCCGCCAGCGCGCCGGAACGCGCGGACAGGACCAGCATGATCGCGGTCACCGGCAGCAGCGCGGCGCCCGAGGCGAGCGGGCTGTACCCGACCGCTTCCTGCAGGACCGTCGGCAGCAGGAACAGCGTGCCGCCCAGGGCCCCGTAGACGACGAACGTGACGGCGTTGGCGGCGGAGAACTGGCGCGAGGCGAACACCCCGAGCGGCAGCATCGGGTTGGGGCGGCGGCGCTCGATGACGATGAACGCCGCCAGCATCGCGGTGCCCCCCAGCAGCGACGACAAGACCGGCGCCGAGGACCAGCCCTGGCCCGAGGCGGCGATGAGCCCGTAGGTGATGCCGACCAGCGCCCCGGTGATCGTGACGGCCCCGGGCACATCCAGCGGCCCTGGCTCGTCCGGCGACCGTGACTCGGGCACCTGCCGGACGGCGATGACCACGACCGCCACGGCGACCGGCAGGTTGATGAAGAACACCAGGCGCCACGACACGGCGCTGATCAGCCATCCGCCCAGGAAGGGCCCGATCGCGGCGGCCAGGCCGCCGAGGCCCGACCAGGCACCGATCGCTTTGGAACGGTCCTCCTCAACGAAGGAAGCCTGCAAGATGGCCAGGCTGCCGGGCGTCAGCAGCGCGGCCCCGATCCCCTGCAGGGCCCGGGCCAGGATCAGCGTGGTGGCATCCGGGGCCAGCCCGCACAGCAGCGACGCCAGGGCGAACCAGACGGTCCCGATCACGAAGACCCGGCGCCGTCCGTAGCGGTCGCCCAGCGTCCCGCCGAGCAGCAGCAAGCCGGCCAGGGACAGGGTGTAAGCGTCGACCACCCACTGGAACGTGGCGACGTCCACGTGGAAATCGCGCCCGATCGACGGAAGGGCGATCCCGACCACGGTGGCGTCGAGCGACGCGATACCGGAGCCCAGCACCATGGCGACCAGCACCCAGCGGCCGACCCGGCTCGCGTAGCGAAGCTCCGGCTGCCCGGCAGCGGCCGCTGCGCTAGCCACCAGTGACCAGGGACCGCTGGCGGGCGGCATGGCGGACGGCGCTCACGGTCCCCAGTATGGCGCTTGCGGTGCCCGACGTCGCACGTCAATACGGTGCGGCCGGCCTGCCCGCAGGGCCCGGCGGCCGTAGCGGGCGCAGCCGGTGGGCCATAATGACGGATTGCCGTTAGTGCGGGCGCATCGGGGTATGCCGGATGCGCAGACCGGGTCCCCCCACGCCACCGGCGCGGGAGAGGATGATCGATCTGGGCCGTTCGTCATCAATGAGGAGATGGAAATGACCGAAGGTTCGTTCGTACCGCTACCGGGCAGCGAACGCGAGCCCCTTTCCGGCGTCCAGGACATTGGGCCGGTCGACGAAAACGAACGGATCGAGGTGACGCTGGTTACCCGCCGCCGGGCCGGGCTGCCCACCGAACTCGTCATCGGGCCGGAGACGATATCCACCGATGAACTGGCGAACAACTACGGCACCGATCCGGCCGACATCGACCTGGTACGCGAGATCCTGGCCGGTTACGGCCTGGAGGTCGCCAGTACCCATCCCGGTTCCCGCCGGATCAAGGTGGCGGCCACCGCCGCGCAGTTTTCGCGGGCGTTCGGCACGACGCTGCGCCGCGTTTCCAGTCCCGGCCCGATCGGCACGGGACGGGTGGAGCACCGCTACCGCGAAGGCCGCCTCATGCTGCCGGCCGGCCTGGAGAACATCGTGCTCGCGGTGCTGGGCCTGGACGACCGCCCTCAGGCCAGCCCGCACTTCCGGTTGTCCGCCGAGGCCGCGACCCCCCTCTCCTATACGCCGCCGCAGATCGCGCAGGCTTACCAGTTCCCGGCGGGCACGGACGGGACCGGCCAGACGATCGCCATTCTTGAATTCGGCGGTGGCTTTTCCGCCAGCGACCTTCAGTCCTATTTCTCCGGCCTGGGCCTTTCGGTGCCGTCGGTCACGGCGGCGAGCGTCGACGGCGCGTCCAACGCACCCGGCTCGGACCCGAGCGGGGCGGACGGTGAGGTGCTCCTCGACATCGAGGTGGCCGGCGCGGTGGCCCCCGGCGCGGCGCAGGTGGTGTACTTCGCGCCCAACACGGACCAGGCGTTCGTCGATGCGATCAGCGACGCCGCCCACGCGACGCCCGTCCCGATCGTGATCAGCATCAGCTGGGGCGGCCCGGAGGACTCATGGTCGGCGCAGTCCCGCACCGCCCTCGACCAGGCCCTGTCCGACGCGGCGGCGCTCGGGATCACGGTGACCGTGGCGGCCGGCGACAACGGCAGCAGCGACGGCGTCACCGACGGCAAGAACCACTGCGACTACCCGGCGTCGAGCCCGTACGCCCTGGCCTGCGGCGGGACCCGGCTGGAGGCCGACACCAGCACCGGCGCCATCAGCTCCGAGACGGTGTGGAACGACGGCTCCTCCGGCGGAGCGACCGGCGGGGGGGTCAGCACCTTGTACAGCGTGCCGTCGTGGCAGGCCAGCGCTGGTGTCCCGGCTGCGTCCGGGACGGGCGGCCGGGGCGTGCCGGACGTGGCGGGCGACGCGGACCCGCAGACGGGCTACCAGGTGCTGGTCGACGGCAAGCAAGCCGTCTACGGCGGCACCAGCGCGGTCGCCCCGCTGTGGGCCGGGCTGATCGCCCGGCTGGCGCAGGCCACCGGCCGTAAGTTCGGGCTGCTGCAGCCGCTCCTCTACAGTGGTGTGACCCCGGGGACGGACGTCCCCGGGTTTAACGACATCACGGTCGGGAGCAACGGCGCTTATTCGGCCGGTCCCGGCTGGGATGCCTGCACGGGTCTCGGCTCCCCGTCCGGCACCGCCCTGCTGACGCGGCTGAAGGTCTAACCAGGCACCGGAGGACCATCCTCCTCCTGGTCAGCCGCGCATGGTCGCGGGCCCGCTCCTTCCGACGCCGTCCCCGGCCCGGCGCCCGCGCCGCGGCGGGGCCCGTCGGCTGCCCCGGCCCGGCGCACGCCGGAAACGGCGCTGGCCGCCCGCTGGCGGATACCAGCGGGCGGCCAGAGCTTACGGCCGGCGATGTGCCAGCCGACAGTGAATTACTGACCCAGGCAGACCCAGATCGACAGGACGTCGACGCAGGTCCTGCTGCCGGAGCTGCTACCGGGGCCGGTACCGGAGTCCGTCCCCCCCGAGCCGGAACCGCCCGGCCCGGAACCGGGACCCGAACCGCCGCCCGAACCCGGCCCGGAACCGCTGCCCGACCCGGAACCGGAACCGCCGACCGACCCGGAACCGGAACCCGAACCGCTGGCCGAACCCGAACCCGAACCCGAACCGCTGCCCGAACCCGAACCGGAACCGCCGCCCGAACCCGAACCGCCACCCGAACTGCCGGAACCGCCGCCTGAGCTCCCGGAACCCGATTCCCCGGACCCGGAGCCACCGGAGCCACCGGAGCCACCGGAGCCACCGGAGCCACCGGAGCCCATGCTGCTCGATCCGGAGCTTCCACCGGAACCAAAGCCAGAGCCGGCGCTCGTCTCC
>PLRW01000285.1 GCA_003164955.1 Actinomycetota bacterium | reverse complement strand
AACACTGCCGCCTGAAGGAACACTGGCGCCGGAGGCCACGCTGGCCGGCACCAGTATCCAGTCCGCGGCCGCGCCGTAGGTCACGCCGACCTTGACCCCCGACACGACACCGGACGAGTACCCGGGCCCGTTGCCCAGGCGGGCCGTGGTCGCCGGGCGGAGCGGCATGGGGTCGGTGGGCTCGCGCACCGCCGCGGTGAGCACGGTGTCGCCGGCCGCGATCCCGGCCAGCAGCGCACGCTGGAGATCGCTGTCGCCCCACCGGACCACCGGCAGGACGCCCAGCATCAGCGTGGCCAGGGCCGGAACCGGCGCAGCCCGCCGGCCCACCTCGGTCAGCAGCGCCGCCAGCTCGAGCACCCCGAGGGCGTCGCCGCCCAGCCGGGAAGGCAGGCTCAGGGCCAGCAGCCCCGCCTGGGCGAATTCCTTCCAGCAGGCACGGTCGTACGCGTCCCCCGCCCCGGCCTCCGTCCCAGCCCCCGCCCCGGCCCGGGCCGCCCAGGAGTCCGCGGCCTCGCCGGCCCTGGCCGCACCGACCTTAGCTGCGTGGCCCCGGTCCAGCACGCCGGCCGTGAGCCGGGCGACCGCCTGCTGGGTCTCCTCAGCCGTGAAATCCACTCAGCGCACCTTCTCTCGGGGCTCTCGGGGCTCTCCGGGCTCCCGGGGCTCCCGGGGCAGGCCGAGCACGCGTTCGGCCACCATCGACAGCAGGATCTGCGTCGTGCCACCGGCGATGCTCAGGCACCGGGTGAGCAGGAACTCGTGCACCGCGTCCGCCGCCGCGCCGTCCGCGGCGGCTCCGTCGGGACCGCACAGCGTCAGGGCGGTCTCCGCCACCGACTGGCGGTGCGCGACGCCGACCAGCTTGCGCACGGCCGCCTCGGGGCCCGGCTCCCGGCCCCGTAGTTGCGCCAGCGTGGCGCGCAGGTCCAGCAGCGACCGGGCCAGGCCGTCGGCGACGAGCGCGCCCACCTGCTCCGCCACCCGTGGATCGGCCGCGAGCCCGGCGGCCCGGATCGCGGCGATCAGGGTCTCCACTTCGTCGCCGAGCGCGGAGCCGCGGCCCATGGCCACCCGCTCGGTGGCCAGGGCGCTACGGGCAATCCGCCAGCCGTCCCCCGGCGCCCCGACAACGCAGTCGCCGGGCACGAAGACGCCGTCCAGGAAGACCTCGTTGAAGACCGCGCGCCCGGTGATCTCCCGGAGCGGGCGGATGTCGATCCCGGCGCTCTTCATGTCCACCAGGAAGAAGGTGAGCCCGCGGTGCTGGGACGCGGCGGGGTCGGTGCGCGCGAGGCAGATCGCCCAGTCCGCATCACGGGCCAGCGACGTCCACACCTTCTGCCCGGTCAGCCGCCAGCCCCCCTCCACCCGGACCGCCGTGGTCCGCAGCGCGGCCAGATCCGAGCCCGCCTCGGGCTCGCTGAAAAGCTGGCACCAGGTGATATCGCCGCGCAGCGTGGGGCCGGCGAACCGGGCACTTTGGTCCGCGGTGCCGTGGCTCATGATGGCGGGTACCGCCCAGCCACCGATGACCAGGTCGGGCCGGGCCACACCGGCCCGATGCAGCTCCTCGTCGATGGTCGCCTGCATCGCGGGCGAGGCGGACAGTCCGTAGGGCGGGGGCCATTGCGGGGCGGCGTAACCGGCGCCGGCCAGCGCGGCACGCTGACGCCGCGGCGGCAGGGACGCGACGCGGCTGGCCAGCAGGCGGGCCTGGGCGGCGGCGTCGCTGTCCGCACTGCCCACATTGCCCGCACTGCCCACACTGACCGCCAGCCGCCGGCGGCCGCCCGCCAGGGCGAGTTCGGCGGTCCGTGCCCGCCAGGCGCCGCCGCCGCCCAGCAACTGGCGCAGCGCAAGCGCACGCCGCAGGTAGAGGTGGGCGTCATGCTCCCAGGTGAAGCCAATCCCGCCGAGTACCTGAATGCAGTCCTTGGCGTTACCGACGGCCATATCCAGCGCCACCGCGGCCGCGGCGGCCGCGGCCAGCGGATGCTCGTCGGGCGCATCGTCGGCGGCGCGGGCCGCGTCCCAGGCCAGCACGGTGGCCCGCTCGGCGCGGCACAGCATCTCGGCGCACAGGTGCTTGATCGCCTGGAACGAGCCGATGGGCCGGCCGAACTGGTGCCGGGTCCGGGCGTGCTCGGCGGCGGTGGCACAGGTCCATCCGGCGACCCCGGCCGCCTCAGCCGCGTAAAGGGTGGCCGCCAGGTCCCGGATCACGGCGGTACCCGCGCCGCGGACGACCTGCTCAGGGGCGACCGTCAGGTCAGTGAGGCGGACGGTGGCCAGCGACCGGGAAAAGTCGACGGGCGCGCGTCCCGCCACGGTGATACCGGGATCGGCGGCCGCGGCCAGAAACCACACCTCACCCTGCTCAGTAGCGGCACCCTGGTTGGTAACGGCACCCTGGTCTGCAACGGCAGCCTGGTTGGCAACGGCACCGAGCAGCAGGTGCGACGTCGTGCCCCCGCCGAGGACCAGGCCCGCCTCGCCGCTCACCCGCAATGTCCCGTCGGCCCGCCAGGTCCCGGTCACCGGGGCGGCCGACAAGCCAACGGCCACCGATGACCGGCCGTCCGCCAGCGCCGGAAGCAGCGCCTGCGCCGCGGGCGCGTCCGCATGGCCGCGCAGCACCAGGCCTGCCAGCAGGGTAGGCATGACCGGCCCGGGCACCATGGCGCAGGTAAGTTGCTCCAGCGCGGCGGCCAGGTCCGTCACGGTGCCACCGGCGCCGCCCGCCTCCGCCGGCAGCGCGATGGAGAAGACGCCGAGAGCAGCCAGCTCGCTCCAGCACTTCCTGCTCTCCGGTGCGCAGGCTGCCCCGTCCGCGCAGGCTGCCCCGTCCGCCGGGCCAGCGAGGGGGGCAACGGGCTCAAGCCGGCGAACGAGCGCAAGCGGACGGGCACGGGCCGCCCAGTCACGGATCGAGGCCTGCATGGCGCGCTGTTCCTCGGTGAAGGCGATCGGCACCTGCGCTCCTCCTTCGCGACTGCTGACAGAATTAGAACACGTTTCAGTAGTGGACGGCTAGCCGCCGCACGCGGCCACCGGCGCCGCCCCGTTGCTAAGCTAGTTACGGCGGGGACCCTGCCAGCAGCCTGGGCCAGCAGCCTGACAGGCCAGGTAAATGGTGCGGCCGGAGCCGGACGAGTGGCGGCCGCCGCGGAAAAGGGGAGACCTGGATGGCAACGCCGAGAACACGTACTACCGCCGCTACGGGCGCGCCCGGTCACCCCGAGCCCAGCTCGGCAGCCCAGCGGGACCGCCGGAAGCGCATTCTCGACGTCACCCTGGCGCTGGCGTCGAAGGGCGGATACGACGCGGTGCAGATGCGGACCGTAGCCGAACACGCCAACGTGGCTCTCGGCACCCTCTACCGGTACTTCCCGTCCAAGATCCACCTGCTCGTGTCCGGCCTGGCCCGGGAGTTCGAGCGGGCGCAGGAGAAACTGGACCGGACACCGATCCCCGGGGACACCGCTTACGAACGGACACTGTTCGTGCTGGGCCGGATCACCCGGTCGATGCAGCGGGAGCCGATGCTGGCCGAGGCGATGACCCGCGCGTTCATGTTCGCCGACCCGAGCGCCGCCGCCGAGGTCAACGCCGTGGCCCGGCTGATGGAGCAGATGCTCACGAAGGCCATGCACGAGGGAGAGCCGTCGGTCGACGAAATCGCGATCGCCCGGATCATCGGCGATGTCTGGCTGTCCCACCTGGTCGCGTGGGTGACCCGGCGCGCTTCAGCCGACGACGTGAGCAACCACCTGGAACTCGCCACCCGGCTACTGCTCCAGTGACGGCCGGCCGGGGCCCATCCGCGCCGCCGAGTCAAGGACCGGCGCGGGCGCGGTAGCGTCGTCACGGTCGGGCCGCTCATCGCGCCCCCGCCTGGCCAGCACTGGCCCGGCCAGCACTAGCCCGGCGACGATCCCGGCCAGCCCGGCCAGCCCGGCTGACAGCGGGAAGACCGTCATCAGCAGCGAGTATTCGCTCCGCCCCGAGTTGTCCTTATCGACCACCGTCCGCACGCCCTGCGGCGTGTACCGCAGGGTGCCATCCAGCAGCACCAGGCGCTGGGCGCCGGTGGCATCCTCCAGGGTGACCTTCTCGTCCTCGGTCGTGTTCAGCTGCGCTCCGGTCAGCGGGTCCACCCAGAAGACGCTGGTCCCGGTGTAGTACTCGGGAAGGGTCACCATCGACGTACCCGGCATCCCGACCAGGGAGGCCGGCAGCGACTGGCTGCCGTCCCGGGTCGGCGGCACGTGCTCCACGAAACGGTAGACGCTGATCCCGTCGATGACCGAGGTCCCCGCGTACCGCGCGGGGCGGGGCGCGTTCAGCGTGGGATCGAACACCTCGTAGGTCTTCTTCTGGGTCCCGAAGGGCCAGAGGAATCCCACCAGCCCGGACTGGCGGATCCCCGTCTTGCCGTCGATGCTCGCCCCGCAGCAGTCGATGAGCTCGGCGGTGCGGCGATTGAACGCGAAGCGGCGGGCGTTGTAGTTGAAGGCCGTGCCGCGCGTGACGTCATCGACGGCGGTGAACTCGTCCCACACCCCCCTGGACGACGACCCGCTGCCCGGATCACCCGTCACCGTGCTGATCGTCCGCACGGTCGCGCCGGTCACCTCTCTTACGAGGGTGGGGCTGAAGTAGGAGAACCCGGTCCCCTGCAGCGTGAACGTCAGGGACTCCTTCAGCGGAAACTTGATCACCTGATCGCCGACGTAGAAGCGGACGAGAACGGCCACGGCGATAAGAAAGGCTCCCAGCCCGGCCAGTACGGTCCCGATTGCACGGCGCATTGTTCCTCCCGGGAAACGGCGACAAGAATCCTCTATGACGTCGTCGATGCCGCTCCTGAAGTCAGAAATATAACAAGTTCTACTTTTGGGAGATAGTCCTCACCGGAGCTGGTGAATATGTTTTCTGCTCGATCACAAAGCGCGGGGTGCCCCGGCGGCCGGTATCCCTTCAACCCGGGTCACCCGCCGACCTTGGCGATGACCTCGGCGGAATACCCCCGGAGCTGGGCCAGCTTCCCGCCGAGCGTCTCGGTGTCCGGACCGGTGTGGTAGGGCCAGCGGAAGCCCACGATCACGTCGGTGACCCCCAGATCCTCCAGCCGGCGTATCCCGTCCACGCTGTAGGCGTCCATGGAGATCACATGCACCTCGAAGGGCCGGCCTTCGGTGCCTTCCTGCCGGCGGAACTCGGCGAGCCGGGCCAGCAGGCCGGGCAGCTGATCCGGGTCTCCCCCGCCGTGCAGCCAGCCGTCCCCGGACCGCGCGGCGCGGCGCAGGGCGGCGTCCGCGTGCCCGCCGATCAGCACCGGGATGGGCCGGTCGGGTACCGGGGCGATCTTCACCGGCGGCAGGTCGAAGATCTGTCCGTGGTAGGAGAAATATCCCCCGGCGGACAGGCCGCGGATGATCGCGATCTCCTCATCCAGGCGCCGCCCGCGCTGCTGCCATGGCACCCCGAGCACCTCGTAATCAGCACGCCACGGACTGGTCCCGACGCCCAGCAGCAGCCGGTTGCCGGTGAGCACCGCGGTGGACGTCGCCTGCTTGGCGACCAGCACCGGGTGGCGCACCGGCAGCTTCAGCACGAAGGTGACAAACCGCAGGCGCTCGGTGACGGCTCCCAGGGCGGGGATGAGCGAGAACGGCTCCAGAAACGGCTTGTCCTCCAGGAACTCGCGGGTGCCGTCCGGATTGAAGGGGTACCGGTCGCCAGTGCCCTTGGGATAGCCGGTGTGCTCGGGATAGCAGATGCTGTCCGGCACCACCATGGAGGCGTACCCGGCCTCCTCGGCGGCGCGGGCCAGCGGCAGGTAGAACGACGGGTCCGTCATCGACTCCGCGTAGCAGAAGCGCACCAGACCTCCGGACGTGCCGTACCAAAATCCGTGCGCAAATAAGTAGAACATGTTCTTGCTTGATGTCAATCGACCACGGAAGCTGGTGGCATGGACCTTGTCGCGCTCGAGAGCATCCGTCAGGCGAAGTACCGTTACCTCCGCTGCGTCGACCTGAAGCTATGGGACGAGTTGGCGGACACGTTCACCCCCGACGCCACCGCGGACTACGGCACGCCCGCCCTCGGCGAGCCACTGCGGCTGTCCGGCCGGGACGCGATCGTCGCCTTCATGCGCAAGAGCCTCGGACCGGGCATCATCACGACGCACTTTGCCAGCCAGCCGGAGATAACGATCCACGGCGACACGGCCGACGGCACCTGGTGCTTCGAAGACACCGTGATAGCGACCGAGTATCACGTGATGATCAAGGGCGCGGCGTTCTATGAGGACCGCTACGCGCGGGGCAGCGACGGCAGGTGGCGCATCGCGCACACCGGCTATGTCCGCACCTACGAGGTGACCCTGTCCCTGGACGACCTGCCCAGCTTCCGGATCACGGCGAACCGCTGGGCGGCTCAACCAGCCTGACCGGCCGCATTGACGCATTTCTAGAACTCGTTCTAGTCTGATCGGACCAGATTTCAGCGGCCCGGCCAGGAGTGGCCAGGCGGGTCCAACTGTCGAAGGGTTGCCGGTGCTCACGCAGTCGTTCGCGGAGGCGGTGGCCGAAGCCGAGAAGATCATCACCGGCGCGCCGCACATTCAGACCGATCGCGACCTGGCCGAGGGATACGACTACCTCGCCGGGAACATCCGGGGAGCACTCCAGCTCGCCTGGGCCTACCAGCGGGACTTCCCGTACTTCGTGCAGTCGGTCGGGCCCTACACCAAAATGGGCCTGGATAACCCGGACACCTTGTACTTTCACGCCTGCCTGCGCGATGACGCGGAATACGTCGTGACCGGCCGCCGCGGCACGACCACCGACCTGAGCTTCCAGGTCCTTGACGGTGACTATTCGCCCGTTGAGGTACCGGGCAGCCTGACCGCGTTCGACGACCGGGAGATCGAGATAGCCGGCGACGGCACGTTCGAGGTGCGGTTCGGGCCGGCCAGGGACAACCCGGGGCGCAACTACTTCGCCCTCGGCCCCGGAGCGACGATGCTCCTGGCCCGGGAGGTGTACAGCAACTGGGCGGCCGAGCGGCGCGGCACGATCGGCATTCACCGCGCCGACCGTGCCGGGTCCGCGCCCGCGGCGCCCGCCGCCGACGCGGTCGCCAGGCGGTACGGCGTCGCGGGAAAGATCCTGCTGTCCCGGCTGCGGACCTTCCTCGCGTTCCCGGAGTGGTTCTACCTGAAGCTGCCGGTGAATACGCTGACCGAGCCACGGCCGACGCCCGGCGGCCTGGCCACTCAATTCTCGTCCGTCGGCCATTACGACCTCGGCGATGACGAGGCGATGCTGGTGACGGTGCCCGCGGCCGGCCAGGGGACCGCGCCGTACCAGGGCATCCAGCTCGGCAGCATGTGGTACGTCTCGCTCGACTACATCAACCACCAGACCAGCCTCACCGCCGACCAGGCGCGCGTCGACCCGGACGGCATGATGCGCTTCGTCATCAGCGAGCGCGACCCGGGCGTCACGAACTGGCTGGAGCGCACCGGCCACCGGCGCGGATACGTGCAGATCCGCTGGCAGCGGCTGACCCGTGACCTCAAACCCGGCGACGGGCCAGCCGTCGAGGTCATGCCGGCCAGCGAGGTCGCGGCCCGGCTCCCCTACTACGAGCAGGCCCGGCTGGCCGCAGGGGAGTATGCGCGACGGATCGCGGTCCGCCAGGCCGCCGTGGCCGCGAGGATGCTGGGCTGATGGACCTGCTGCGCGGCACCGTGGTGGTGGTCTCGGGTCTCGGCCCTGGCCTTGGCCGTTCCATAGCGCTGCAAAGCGCGCGGGCGGGCGCGGACGTGGTGCTCGCCGCGCGGACGGCCGACCGGCTGGCTGAGGTGGCCAAAGAGGTCACCGCTCTCGGGTGCCGCGGCCTGGCCGTCCCGGCCGACATCACCGACGCCGAGTCGGCCGCCGGTCTCGTCGAGGCGGCCCTGGCCGCGTTCGGCCGGGTCGACACGCTGGTGAACAATGCGTTCGCGATACCGCCGCTCACCAGCCTGGCCGAAGCCGGCCTGGACACGCTCCGGGAGGCCCTCGATACCAACGTCATCGGAACGCTGCGGATGACCCGGCTGTTCGCCCCGGCGCTCGCGGCAAGCCGCGGATCCGTCGTAATGATCAATTCGGCGGTGCTGCGGCATTCCCGGCCCGGTTTCGGCGGATACAAGATGGCGAAGGCTGCGCTGCTCGCGCTCGCGCAGAGCCTGGCCACCGAACTCGGCCCGCAGGGCATCCGGGTCAATTCGGTGGCGCCCGGCTATATCTGGGCCGGCTCGCTGCAGTGGTACTTCGGCTACCTGGCCCGGCAGCGCGGGGTAACCGCCGAGCAGATCTATCAGGAGACTGCGGCCACGACCGACCTGAACGAACTGCCGGGACCCGATGCGATCGCCGATGCGGTGGTGTTCCTGGCTTCCAGCCTGGCCCGGGCCATCACCGGTCAGTGCCTGGATGTCAACGCCGGCGAATTCCACCACTAGGGCCTGTTTGAAAGGTTAGCGCCATAATGAGCGAACGGGCATGAACGAACGGGCATGAACGAACGGGACAGCGTCGGAACGGCCGAGGATCTGCACGCGTCGGCGAGCAGGATCACCGGGCTGACGGATTTCGGCGCCGATGACTACCGCGACGGCCTCGCCGTGCTGCTGGAGTCGTACGCCCGCGACGCGGGCCTGACGCCGCTGGGCAGCAAGGTGATGCGGGCGTTCCTGCGCGGTGCGCTGGTGGCCAGGCTGCTCAGCCAGGCGGCGTGGGACTCCCGCCCCGACTATGCGGCCGTCGCCATCGAACGGCCGATCTTCGTCACCGGCCTGCCGCGGACCGGGACCACCGCACTGCACCGGCTTCTGGTGGCCGATCCCGCGCACCAGGGACTCGAGGCGTGGCTCACCGAGGCGCCACAGCCCCGGCCACCGCGGGAATCGTGGGCCGCGGATCCGTTTTTCCGCCGCATCCAGGCAGGCTACGAAGCCCACCATGCCGAGCATCCCGAGTTCATGGGTGTGCACTACATGGCGGCGGACCAGGTGGAGGAATGCTGGCAGTTGCTGCGCCAGTCGATGCGGTCGATCTCCTACGAATGCCTCGCGCATCTCCCGGCGTACTCGTCCTGGCTGCGCGGGCAGGACTGGGCCGGCGCATACCGGAGGCATCGCCGGAACGTGCAGCTCATCGGGCTACCCGACCGTGACCGTCGCTGGGTGCTGAAGAATCCCAGTCATCTCTTCGCACTGGACGCACTCCTGGAGGCGTACCCGGACGCACTCGTGATCCAGACGCACCGGCCCGCCCGGGAGGCCATCGCCTCGGCGTGCAGCCTCGCCGCGCAGGCGTCCGCCGGGTGGTCGGCCATCTTCCAGGGCCCGGTAATCGGCCATGACCAGCTAGAACTGTGGGCCGACGGCGTCCGGCGCTGCACGGCCGCGCGAGCCCGGCACGACCCGGCGCAGTTTTACGACGTCAACTATCACGATTTCACCGCGGACCCGGCCGGCACCGTCGAATCGGCGTACGCCCACTTCGGGCTGCCGCTCACCGGCCGGGCGGTGGACGCCATGCGGGCTCTGCAGGCGCGGAACCTCTCCGGCGACGCCCGGCCGGTGCACCGGTACGCCCTGAGCGACTTCGGGCTGACGGGCGAGGAAGTTGACGAGCGCTTCGCCGGCTATCCGCACGCTGCCGCGCCCTAGCTGCGCTGGCCGTCCCGGTCGCTGGCCGTCCCGGTCGCTGGGCGGCCCGGTCAGAGGTCGGGCAGCCCGAGGTCGAGATTCGGCCGGTCGATTCCGCCGTCGACCTCGAGGATTTTGCCCGTTACATAACCGCCGGCCGGCGCGGCCAGGAAAAGCACCGCGGCCGCGACATCCTCCGGATCGGCGATCCTGCCCAGTGGCGTGGCCTGCTCCATCTCGCGGCGCATCGCGTCATCCCCCAGCACGATGTCGAGCGCCGACGTCGCCGCGGAGCCCACCGCGATCGCGTTGACCCTGATCCGGGGCGCGAGGTCGGCCGCGGCCAGCCGGGTGTAGTGGGCCAGGGCCGCCTTGGCGGTGCCGTACGCGAGATATCCACGGCCCGCGAGCCGCCCCATGGCCGAGGAAATATTGATCACCGCCGCGGTGAGCCCGTCCGCCGCGAGCAGATGGGGGACCGCCGCCTGCGTCAGGGCGTGCGCGACGGCCACATTGAACTGGAACGCGTCGGCCAGGTGCCGCGGCTTGGTCGCGAGGAATGGCCGGGGCAAGGCGCCGCCCACGTTGTTGACCACGATGTCGAGGCGGCCGAAGGCGCTGATCGCCGCGGCGGGCAATCCTGCTGCGGCGTCGAGGTCACGCAGGTCGGCGGGCACTATCACCGCGCGCCGGCCGGCCGCCTCGACCTGACGCGCGACCGCAGCCAGCTGGCTCTCGGTACGCGCCGACAGCACCACGTCCGCCCCGGCCTCGGCCAGGGCGATCGCGGTCGCCGCACCTATTCCCCGGCCAGCGCCGGTGACCACGGCCACCCGGCCGGTGACCCGGAAGCGATCCAAGATCATGGGCCCTGCCTTCTGCGATCGGTTGGGCCCAGCCTATGGGAAAACTAGAACATGTTTCAATTCCGCCGGGAGTCCGTGCCTAGCTCCAGTGGCCGGCCAGGGCGGCGGTCATCTGGTCGGCGTAGGCGTCGAACGCGGCCGCGAGCACCTCGGGGCCGGGGCAGCCCTTATCCCGCCACTCCTGGCTGGCCAGGAAGGCGATCGTCCCGAACATCGCGGCCAGCAGCCGGGGACGCCGGTCGGTGGCCGGGTCGACTCCCTCACGCCGGGCGAGGATCCCGACGATCTCGTAGTCGTGATCGTGCAGGTAGCGCAGGTTCGCGGCGAGCAGGGCCGGAGTGGATTCGATCAACCTGACGACGGAGAGGTACG
The DNA here is from genome assembly GCA_003164955.1 of Actinomycetota bacterium. GTDB lineage: Bacteria > Actinomycetota > Actinomycetes > Streptosporangiales > Streptosporangiaceae > Bog-532. Next base: position 9,493 of record PLRW01000285.1, on the reverse strand, counting down.
TCGCCATATTCTCCGCAGAGTCCGGGGCGCTCTCGGCGAGCGAGTCGTGGTAGGCGTTGCGCACCGCGGTCAGCGGATCCTCCGCCGGCGGGCGCGCCGCGAGCGCGCGGAGGAACAGGGCCGTCCGGTCTCTGATGAACGACACCGCCAGGTCTTCCTTGCTGGCGAAGTAACGGAAGAACGTGCGCTCGGAGACGTCGACGGCATCGGTGATCTCGCGGACCGCCGTGTGCTCGTAACCCTTTACCTCGAACAGTTTCAGCGCCGCGAGGATGAGGGCGTCGCGCGTCTGGCGCTTCTTGCGTTCCCGGCGGGCCGGCTCGGGCTGACCTTCCGCCGGCTCCGGCGCGGGCGGCCCGAGCTGCGCCGCGGACGGGTTCATGACGCCAGCATACGGCAGTTAGTGACCAGCGTCACGAATTGACACTTGTCATTGACTGACATAATCTGCCGGAGCGGGCGACCGGCCCGTTCCCCCGTATGACGATGCTCCGGTAAGGAGATGCGCACGTGAGCGATACGGCAGTGTCTGCGGCAGCACGGGGCCACAGGGCCCCGGGACGAGGCGGGCTGCGGGGCAACCCCACGCTGACCCTGCTGGCCGCGGCCCTGGGCGTGATGATGGTGGCCCTGGACGGCACGATCGTCGCCGTGGCCAACCCGTCCATCCAGTCACACCTGCACGCGTCACTGGCCGGCATCCAGTGGGTCACGAACGGCTACCTGCTCGCGCTGGCCGTCACGCTGATCACGATCGGCAAGTTCGGTGACCGGTTCGGGCACCGGAAAATCTTCCTCATCGGGGTGGTCGGTTTCGGGTTGTCGTCGGCGGCCATCGGGCTGTCCGGCGACATCGCCGGGAACCTCGGGCTGATCATCGCCTTCCGCGTGCTGCTGGGGATCTTCGGCGCGATGCTGCAGCCGACGGCCCTGGCCCTGCTGCGCAACACCTTCCCGGCACACAAGCTGAACAGCGCCATCGGCATCTGGGGCGCGGTCCTCGGCGCGTCCACGGCAGCCGGCCCGATCATCGGCGGCCTGCTCGTGCAGCACATCAACTGGGAAGCGTGCTTCTACGTCAACGTGCCGGTCGGGCTGATCGCGCTGACCGTGGGCATGGTCGTGCTCCGCGAGACGCCGCCGTCACACGCCAGGTCCTTCGACATCCCCGGCATCGCGCTGCTGTCGGTGTCGCTCTTCCTGCTGGTCTGGGGCCTGATCAAGGGCTCGAGCTACGGCTGGGGCAGCGGCCGGACCATCGCCTTCTTCGCCGGCGCCGTGGTGGTGGCCGCGCTGTTCATCCTCCGCGAGCGGCGCGCCCGCGAGCCGCTGCTGCCGTTGCGGCTGTTCCGTTCGGTGCCCTTGTCGGCCGGCACCGTGCTCGTCATCCTGCTGATGTTCGCAATGTTCGGCGCCATGTTCTTCATGACCTTCTACCTGGAAAACGTGCACGGCTACGACCCGGTGAAGACTGGCCTGTGGCTGCTGCCGATGACGGCCATGCTCATCGTCGGCTCCCCCATTTCCGGCTGGCTGCTGACCAAGCTGGGCCCGAAGATCCCGCTCTTCGCCGGCATGATCTTCGCCGCGGTCGCCCTGTTCGGGCTGTCCCGGCTGACCGCGGGATCGGACCCGACCAGCACGATCGTCTGGTTCGTCCTGCTCGGCCTGGGGCTGAGCCCGGTCATCGTCGGCGCGACGGACGTGATCGTCGGCAACGCGGCGGTCCAGCTGGCCGGGGTGGCGAGCGGACTGCAGTCCACCGCCATGCAGCTCGGCGGGGTACTGGGCACCGCCGTCCTCGGCAGCATCATGTCGGCCCGGGTGAGCAGCCTGCTGCCCGCCAGCTGGGCCGCGGCACACCTGCCTGCTCTGTCGGCGGCCCAGCTCAGTGAGGCCAAGAGCGCGGTAGAGGTGGGCGCCGCACCGGTCTCGCCCGGGCTGCCCACCCAGATCGCCGGGAGCATCACGCGGGTCAGCCACGACGTGTTCTCCGGCGGGATGCATACCGCCTTCCTCGCCGCCGCCGCCGTGGCCCTGGTGGGCGCCTTCATCGCCCTGCTCACCCGGCGGCCAGATGAAAGCGATGATCTCCCGGCCGGTCCCCCGGCACGTCAGGCGGCCGAGGTGAGTCTCTAACGGGGGCGGTTCAGGGTCATGACCCGTTCACGAGCCGATGCGGTCCAGCTCGGCCAGGTCTTCCGGGGAAAGGGACAGCGCGGCGCCGGTGACGTTCTCGCGCAGATGCGCGAGGGATGAGGTGCCCGGGATCAGCAGAATGTTCGGTGCCCGGTGCAGCAGCCAGGCCAGCGCGACGCCCATCGGTGCGGCGCCGAGGCGGGTGGCGACTGATGTCAGCTCGCCGGACTGCAGCGGGGTGAAGCCGCCGAGCGGGAAGTAGGGCACGTAGGCGATGCCCTGGGCGGCGAGGGAGCCGATCAGGTCGTCGTCGTCCCGGCGGGCGAGGTTGTAGAAGTTCTGCACGCACACGACCGGCGCGATGGACTGTGCCTCGGCGACCTGCTCGGCGGAGACCGTGCTGATACCGAGATGCTTGATCAGCCCCTCCTTCTGCAGCTGCGCGAGTACGGCGAACTGCTCGGCGATCGTGCCCGGCACGGCCGAGTGCCCGTCGTCCCCGCCGCCGACGCGCAGGTTCACGACGTCGAGGGCGTCGAGGCCCAGGTTAGTGAGATTGTCGTGCACGGCCTGGCGCAGCTGCTCGGGAGCCTGCGCCGGGATCCAGCCGCCCTCGGCGTCCCGGAACGCCCCGACCTTGGTGACGATGTGCAGCGAGCGGGGGTAGGGGTGCAGGGCTTCCCTGATGATCTGGTTGGTGATGTGCGGGNNGGGCCGTAGAAGTCGCTGGTGTCGATGTGCGTGATACCCATTTCCACGGCTTCGCGCAGGACGGCGATCGCGGCGTCGCGGTCCTTGGGCGGCCCGAAGACGCCGGGCCCAGCCAGCTGCATCGCGCCGTAGCCCATCCGGGTGACCGTCAGATCCCCGGCCATGCTGAACGTCCCGCCGGGAAGCGTGGTCGCGGCCATGAGAGTTCCTCTCCTCGTGCCAGCTCGTCCTGCCCACGCTACTCACGCCCGCCAGGAGCGCATAATCGAGATATGACGCAAGAGCATCAAGATTCAGATCGCCGGAGCCCAGATCGCCGGGGCATGGCCGCCTGGCTGCGGTGGGTACTCAATCACCTGGGGGCCTGGCGCCGGCGACCGCCATCGGTCGGCGTTCGCGAGCCGCGCCGCCCGAAGCCCACCCTCCCGGCCGGCGGGGTCGCGCTCGCCGAACCGCGCACCGGTGTCAAGCGCCGGATCAGGCTGGGCAACCGCCGCGATGACGATCGGTGATTTCGGCGCCCTAGGGGCCGAGATCGAGCAGGCGCTGGGCGAGGCTGGCGTGAGTGACCAGGCCATTCACGGCCCCTCCCCGTAGCGCGGCGCGCACCGCATGGCACCTTTCGACGCCGTAGGCCACGGCGAGAATGGACGGGATCCGGGCCAGCGCCGGCCCCGGCGTCACGATCATGCGGCTGTCCAGAGCTGTTTCCACCGACTGCCCGTCCGCGCCGAGGAAGGCCCCGGCCATTTCGGCGCAGACCCCCAGCCCCGCGATGGCGTCGCGTTCCGCCGGGGTGATCGCGTCGTAGATCGTGGACAGGCCCGGTCCCCAGGCGCCGATGGCCACGACCGCCATCGTTACGGACGGCAGCAGGGCGAACGCGTCCGCGACGTCGGCCTGGCGGCGGATCGCATCAGCCGTCTCGGCGCTGTCCAGGATCATCGGCGCGTAGAAGACATGGGCCGGCCCACCGCCGATGCGGGCCACGCTGCGGACGACATCGAGCAGGTCCTGGCCGTCCGGCGGGGGCACGGCCCCGGTGAGCTGGACGATGGGGCAGGGGGGCAGCCTGGTCAGCGCGGCGGCGAGACCGCTCAGCGCACGGGACCAGGAGATGCCGAGGATGTCGCCGGGGGCGATCAGGTCCATCAGCGTCTCGCCGGCGGCTTCGCCCAGCCGGCGCCGCAGCGCTGGTTCGTCATCGTCGGGGAACCTGAACGCAAAGGCCTGCTTGAGACCGAAGGCTGAGCACAACTCGGCCGACAGTCCCGCGTCCAGGTGGCCGCCGGGCAGGCCGATCTCGATCCGGATCATGCCGCTGTCGCGGGCGGCCTCCAGCAGCCGGGCAACCCGGAACCGGCTGACGCCCAACTGGGCGGCGATATCGATCTTGGACGCACCCTCGAGGTAATACTGCCGCGCCACCCTGGCCGCCAGCACGATCTCCGATGGTCGGTCGATGGACAAGCCCTTCCACTCTCACCCTCGTCAGCGAATACCGTCGCCGCGAACCGTCGCTCATATGAGCGGTCAGCTCACATTCTGGCATACATCCTTGACTTGATCCAAAGGCGCGGATCATTCTCTTTTATATGAGTATGTCGCGCTCAAATGAGCGGCCGGTTACAACAACGCCGTATCCGGGGTTCCGCACGCTTGCTGGTGACCTCGGGCGGCCGATAACCACCGGGAGCGGCACGGTTAGGAGACATCAATGGCGATAAGACGGTCACGGGGTTTGGGTGTAGCCGGGGTGCTGACGGTCGCGAGCCTCGCGGCGGCGGCCTGCGGCGGCGGTGCCGGGGGCAGTGGCGGCGGCAGCGGATCGCACACGGTGACGGTGGCGGTGGTGGCGAACCCCGACATCACCCAGATGGAGCAGTTGATCGGCACGTTTGAGAAGGAAAATCCGGGCATCACGGTCAAGTTCGACACGCTGCCGGAAAACCAGGAACGGTCCGAGATCCAGAAGGACATCTCCACCAGCGGCGGGCTGTACGACGTCGTGATGATCAGCAACTACGAGACACCGATCTGGGCCAAGAACGGCTGGCTCGACGACCTGTCCAGCAAGTTCATTGCCTCTGATGCCAGCTACGACGCCGGCGACCTGCTGCCGCCGATCGCCAAGTCGCTCTCCTACCAGAGCGACCTGTACTCGGTGCCGTTCTACGGCGAGTCCTCCATGCTGTACTACCGCACCAGCATGCTGAAGGCGGCCGGCATCACCATGCCGGAGCACCCGACCTGGGCCCAGGTGGCCGCGGCCGCCGCCAAGCTGAACCAGCCGGGCAAGGTGGCCGGGATCTGCCTGCGCGGCGAGAACGGCTGGGGCGAGAACCTGGCCACCCTCGACACCGTCATCAACACCTACGGCGGCAGCTGGTACAACACCGCGTGGCAGCCGCAGCTGACCTCCCCGGCGACCGCGGCCGCGGTGAACTTCTACGTCAACATGGTCCGCAAGGACGGTGAGTCGGGCGCAGCCAACGACGGCTTCACCGAACTGCTGACGCTGTACGAGCAGAGCAAGTGCGCCATGTGGTACGACTCCACCGTCGCGGCGTCCTCGCTGTCCGCCGTGCCGTCGGTGTTCAACGACACCAGCTACGCCTTCGCGCCGGTCGACAAGACCAGTTCCTCGGGCTGGCTCTACACCTGGTCGCTGGGTATCCCGAAGGACTCGGCCAACCAGACCGACGCCTGGAAGTTCGTGTCCTGGGCGACGTCCAAGGGGTACCTGAACCTGGTCGGCCAGAAGCTCGGCTGGGCCCAGGTGCCGCCGGGCAGCCGCACGTCGACCTACCAGAACCCGAATTACCAGAAGGCGGCGTCCGCCTTCGCCTCGATCACGCTGAACTCGATCAACAGCGTGGACCAGGCCACGGCGATCGTGCCCAAGGTGCCGTACGTAGGCATCCAGTTCGTGGACATCCCGCAGTTCGAGGATCTGGGCACCTCGGTGTCGAACCAGATATCGGGGGCCATCGCCGGCTCGGAGTCGGTCAGTCAGGCGCTGACGGCCAGCCAGGCGGATGCTGTGCCGGTCGGCCAGCAGCAGAAGTAGTCAGCAGCAGAAGTAGTCCGCGCGCCGGTCGCCCCGCGGGTCACCGCGGGGCGACCGGCCGGACAGGCCGCTCCGGGACGCAACGTTCCCGGACCTGATAACGACCGGACGAGGATGGGCTCCGCACCCCACGTGGCCTCGGGAAAGGAACGCCGTGACCGTCGTCGAGCAGGTGGCACGCCGCACTCATCGGGCGCGCCGCATCACCCCTTCGGCCCCGCCCGCGCGGCGACGGTGGGCGCGCCGCCTGCCCCTGCTGCCCGCACTGATCTACATGATCGTGATCACCCAGATCCCGTTCATCGTGACCCTCTGGTACAGCCTGCAGAACTGGAACCTGACCTCCAACGCGAAGGCCAAGTTCACCGGGCTGTCCAACTACGCCAGCGTCTTCACCAACGCCAACTACCGCTCCTCGCTGCTGGTCTCGGTCGAGATGACCGCCGTCGCGGTGATCGTCTCGATGCTGCTGGCGGTGGCCCTGGCCCTGCTGCTCAACCAGAAGGTGCTCGGCCGCGGCTTCGCGCGGACGCTGCTGATCACACCGTTCCTGATCATGCCGGTGGCGTCCGCCCTGCTGTGGAAGACGACCATGCTGGACCCCACCTACGGGCTGGTCAACTGGCTGCTGTCGCCCTTTGGCGTGCACCACGTCGCCTGGCTGAGCAGCCACCCGCTGGGGTCCATCATCGCCGTACTGATCTGGCGCTGGACGCCGTTCATGACGCTGATCGTGCTGGCCGGCCTGCAGGGCCAGCCGCTCGACGTGCTGGAGGCCGCGCGGGTCGACGGGGCCGGTGCTTTCGTCATCTTCCGGCGCATGATCTTCCCGCACCTGCGCCCCTACATCGAGCTCGGCACGCTGCTCGGCTCGATCTACATCGTCAACACCTTCGACGAGGTGTACTCGATGACCCAGGGCGGCCCGGGTACCAGCACGACCAACATGCCCTACTACCTCTATGAACAGGCATTTCAGGCGTACAACATCGGCGGCGCGGCCGCGCTGGGCGTCATCACGGTCATCATCGTGATGATCATCGCGTCCTTCGCCCTGCGCCTGATCGCCAGCGTGTTCCGCTTCGAGGAGGCCGTCGGATGACAACCATTGCCCGCCCGCGACCGCGGGCAGCCGGACATGCCCGGGGCCGGCAGGTCAAGCGCTGGTCGGCCCGGCTGGCCTGGACGGTGCTGGTGTGGGTCGCGGCGATCGCGTTCTTTCTGCCGGTGCTGTGGATGGTGCTGACGGCGTTCAAGCCGGAGACCGCCGCGTACAGCTACCCGCCCAAGTTCACGTTCAGCCCGACGCTGTCGGAGTTCCGCACGGTCTTCAGCCGCGGCATCGGCCCGTACCTGGAGAACTCGGTGTTCGCCACGCTGGTCTCGACCGTCCTGGTGCTCCTGCTGGCGCTGCCCGCCTCCTACGCCCTGTCGATCAGCCCGGTCGGCAAGTGGCGGGACAGCCTGTTCTTCTTCATCTCCACCAAGATGCTGCCCATCGTCGCGGCGATCGTGCCGATTTATATCGTGGCCCGGGACGTCCACCTGCTGGACAACGTCTACGCGCTGGTCCTGCTCTACGCGGGGATGAACCTGCCGATCGCGGTGTGGATGCTCCGCTCGTTCATGCTGGAGGTGCCCGGCGAGGTGCTGGAGGCGGCCCGGATCGACGGAGCCGGCCTGTTCCGTGAGATCACCCGGGTGATCATGCCGATCATCATGCCCGGGATCGCGGCCAGCGCGCTGATCTGCATCATCTTCGCCTGGAACGAGTTCTTCTTCGCCGTCAACCTGACCTCGACGGTCGCCGCGACCATGCCCGTGTTCCTGGTCGGGTTCATCACCAGCGAGGGATTGTTCTGGGCGCAGTTGTCCGCCGCCGCGACCGTCGCGTCGGTGCCGATCATCATCATTGGGTGGATCGCGCAGAAGCAGCTCGTCCGTGGCCTGTCCATGGGCGCACTCAAGTAACAGCCACCGTCCGAGAGAGGCGTGATATGCGCGCTGTTGTGTGGGACAAGCCCGGCCAGCTCCGGGTCGCTGACATGCCCGTTCCGACACCGGGGAATGGCGAGCTGATCGTGCAGGTGGGCATCTGCGGCATCTGCGGCACCGATCTCCACATCGCCGATGGGGAATTCCCCCCCACCCCGTACCCGATCATTCCGGGGCACGAGTTCTCCGGCCGGATCGCGGCGCGCGGGGACGGCGTGCCCGGCGACTGGCGCGAGGGCCAGCGGGTCGCCGTTGACCCCTCCCTGTTCTGCGGCTACTGCCCCGCATGCCGGGCGGGCCGGGGCAACCTGTGTGCCAACTGGAACGCCATCGGGGACACCGTCGACGGTGCCTTCGCCGAGTACGTCGCCGTGCCGTTCGCCAACGCCTACCTGATCCCGGACAACGTGGACGACCGGCAGGGCGCCCTCATCGAGCCGTTGTCGTGCGCCGTCCACGGGATGCGGCTGATCGGCCCGGTTCTCGGGCAGCGTGTGCTGATCATCGGGGCCGGGACCATGGGCCTGCTGCTCTTGCAGTTGCTCCTCCGGTCAGGCGCGGCTTCGGTCACCGTCGTGGACCGCAAGCCCGCCCGCCTGGACGTGGCCCGGGCCCTGGGCGCGAGCAACGTCGCCCAGGAGGTGGCCGCGGCCGACGCCGGACGTTTCGCGGTGGCCGTCGACGCAACCGGCGCGCCCTCGGCCATCGAGGCGGCGTTCGGCTCGCTCGACCGGGGGGGACGCCTCCTCGTCTTCGGGGTCGCCAGCGGCGATGCCTCGGTATCCCTGTCACCGTTTCGCATCTACAACGACGAGATCACCATTCTCGGGTCCATGGCGGTACTGAACAGTTTCGGCGAGGCCGTGGACCTGATGGCAGCGGGCGCGATCGACACCGCGCCGCTGCTCGGATCGCCGGTCAGTCTTGATCAGTTTCCCGAGGCGCTGGCCCGGGTCCGGAATGGTGACGGTATCAAGGTGCAGGTCGCCCCGGGCCAATGACCGGCGGGACGCAGTCGGCCGGCAGGCCCCAGATGTTCTCGTCCTCGGACGCCCACACGCGCCGCGCGCGCTCCTTCTCCGACAGGCCCGGGGCGCCTCCGGCCATGGGCATCGCGCCGAGGCCACCATGCCCGGGCGAATCACCGGATCCGGGTGCTACCGGCCCGTCCGCGGTCACCGCGGTCACCACGGACGGGGCGGCCCCCTCCGCCAGGCCGCCGTCCAGGCCGGGCGCTTCCGGTACGGGCGCGCCCGGCACGCCGGGCTGAATCCCGGCCGCCGGATCCCCGGCTTCGCTGGCCGCGGCACGGTTGCCGCGCCCACCGCCACCGCCACCGCCACCGTTACCGCTGGCACCGGATAGTCCCGGTAGCACGGGCAGCGGCGAAAACGGGGAAACCGCCCCCGCCCCCAGATCCCCGGTCCCGGCCGCGGCCGAGGGGGCCGTGGGAGCGGGCGCCGCGGCCGCACCGGGCGTGCTGTCCGGGACCGGCGTGGCGCTTTGCAGGCGGCTCACGGCCGGGGCCGGGGTGGCTGAGCCGGCCGGGGTGGCGCCGGGCACGTTCCCGCCCGCGGC
>PLRW01000366.1 GCA_003164955.1 Actinomycetota bacterium | reverse complement strand
GGCAAATACCCGGGCAAATACCCGGACCCGGCGGCCCGGGTACTTGCCCGCGTGGCTCATCGGCGCGGCGGTGGCGGTCCAGCCGCTGGTCCTGCTCGCGCTGCCGCTGGTCCTGGTGGTCACCGAACGGCGGCTGCGGGCCGGCTTCCTCGCCCGGGCAGCGGCTCCCGGGGTGCTGGCGCTCGGCGTCGCGGCCGCGGCCAACTGGCACGCCACCGTCGGCGCGGTCACCAGCCAGCCCAACTCAACGACGATCAATCACCCCACGCCGTGGACCTCGCTGGCCGCCCACCTGGGAGGCGGGATGGTCGCGGCCGGCCCGGCCCGGGCCCTCGCCGTCCTGGCCGCGTGCGGGTGCGCGATCGCGGCGGGGCGTCACTGGGCGACGGCGATGCGAGGAGCAGCCGGGCCGGGACCAGCCGGGCCGGGAGCGACCAGGCCGGGAGCACCCATGCCGGGAGCGGAGTGGAGCCCGGAAACGCTCGCCCGGCTGCTGTGGTGGATCGCCGTGGCGCTCGCGCTCCGCTCCGTGTTCGAGCCCGTGATGGTGGCCTACTACGTGTGGCCCGTGCTCGCGGTGGCGCTGATCCCGGCCGTACGGAACTGGCCGCGCCTGGCCGCCGTCGCCGTCGTGACGGCGGGAGTGACGTTCGCCGCCCAGCTTCCGTGGCATGACCCGTGGAGATGGTGGCTCCTGATGATCACGGGGCTCACGCTCGTCCTCTGGCTCGCCCGCGTCCCGGCCGCCGGAACTCCGCAACCTCATCAGCCGCGGCCTGGACCGGCATGACGGGGCAGAAAGTCACCGCCGGCGCTCTTCTCGTCCCAGCCATCCCTGTTCAGCGGTCTCCGAGCGCCGAACGTATATTGAGCCGGTGAAGCCGCCGCGCCGCCTGTCGATTCCGGGCTGCATCGGCTGCGGGGCGATGAGGCAGTATGAGAGCTGCGCGGGGGCCTGCCGTGAGCGCAGGCTCGAGCTCGTCAGGGGCAGCGATTACGACGAGCTGACGGCGGTCGCGGCGGCCTGTCGCGTTCGCATCGAGGGGTTCCGGGGTGTCGTCGGGGAACTGGCCCGCACAGAACCGGGCCCGGGCCAGTGGCGGGCCGCGTATGAGGCGCTTCAGCCGCCGGCGCGTTCGGCGCTGCGGGGCTCCGGGCCCGCAGCCGGGGCCCGCGATGAGGATCTGCCTTCACCCGCGGAGGCCGTGACCGTCTGGCGCTGCCAGGATTGCGGGGGCGTCGATGCTCCGCAGCCATGCATCGACGTGTGCATCTGGGGTCCGGCCGACTGGGTGGACGCGGCCTCCTATGAGTCGGAGCGGTCGCGGGCGGCCGTGGATCGCGAGGTTGAGCGGTCGCTGGCCGGGCTGCTCCGCAGGTTCGCGTTCACCACGCCGCGTAACGGGCAGTGGGAACGAAGCTGGCGTGCCTTTCAATCGCAAGCGCGCCTCGCTTTCCCGTCGGGGAAATCACGCAGCGTTGCGAACGAGATGGCCATCCGGCAGGCCCGGGCCGAAACAATCGATCGTGAAAAACCCGGAACCCGCACTTGACGTCGCGAGCTGGGTCCGCGACCGGGACAGGCGCGAACTGCGCACGACCGCCATCACGCTCGCAGCGGTCCGGTACGGCATTGCCCGGCTGCCAGACGGACGCAGGAAGCGGAGTTCGGGGCTTGAGACGGCCTGAAACGAAGATGGCAGCCGAACAGGCCGAGATGAGCCGCCGGGCCTCTCGGCGGCGGCCGTCGTGACCGATATCAGACATGGGCGAGTGCGACCGCTTCAGATACGTGGAACTGGTTCGGCGGCACATCGAGCCCGTAGTGCTCGCGCAGTGTCGTGCCTTCGTACTCCTCGCGGAACAGCCCTGCTCGCCGCAGGATGGGCAGCACCTGATCGATGAATGTCTGCAGGCCTGCGGGCAGCGCCGGAGCCATGATGTTGAACCCGTCGGCCGCACCGCCGCTGAACCACTCGACGATAGTGTCCGCGACCTGGTCCGGCGTACCGGCGAACTCGAAGTGGCCACGGCCGCCACCGAGCCGCGAGAGGATCTGCCGGACCGTAAGGTTCTCCCGCACGGCCATCTCGATGATCAGGTCGGACCGGCTCTGCGAGCCTTCCAGCGTGGGCCGGGCCAGCACCGGGTCAGGCAGCGGGGCATCGAGCTCGAAGTCGCCGGGCTCGAGCTCAAAGACCCTGGACAGGGCCAGCAGGCCGTACTCTGGCACCCGTAGATCGTCGAACTGCTTGGCCAGGGCCCGTGCCTCTCCCTCGGTCGACCCGATATAGGGCACGATGCCCGGCAGCACGATCACGCCGTCCGGGTGACGGCCGGCCGCGCGAGCGCGCTTCTTGATGTCGGCATAGAACCCGGAAGCGCGCTCGTAGGTCTGGTGCGCGGTGAAGATCGCCTCGGCGTGCCGCGCGGCGAAGTCCTTGCCGTCCTCCGAGGAGCCGGCCTGCACGAGCAGGGGGTAGCCCTGCGGGGGCCGCTCGACGTTGAGTGGCCCCGCGACCGTGAAGTGCTGGCCCCGGTGGCTGATCTGGTGAATCCGGGCCGGGTCGGCGTACCGTCCCGTCGCCTTGTCGGCCACGACGGCTTCGGACTCCCAGCTGTCCCACAGCGCCTTCGCGACGGAAAGGAACTCCTCCGCCCGGGCGTAGCGGGCGGCGTGGCCGGGCCGGTCATCCAGCCCGAAGTTCGCCGCCTCGTCCGCCCCGGCCGAGGTGACGATGTTCCAGCCGGCCCGGCCACGACTGACATGATCGACCGACGCCAGCCGCCGGGCCAGGTTGTACGGGTCGTTGTACGTCGTCGAGACGGTCGCGATGAGCCCGATGCGCTGGGTCGCCTGCGACAGCGCCGTCAGCAGCGTCAGCGGCTCAAGCTGGCCCGGCGGCCGGAACTCGCCCGTTCCCGTGGTCGCGGGCCCGTCCGCCAGGAACAGCGAGTCGAACTTCGCGCTCTCGGCGAGCCGGGCGAGGCCGATCCAGTGGTCCAGATCGAAGTCGGCCCGCGGGTTGCTGTCCGGCCGCCGCCACGAGGCTTCATGGTGGCCGGCCTCCATCAGGAACGCGTTGAGATGCAGCTCCCGTCGCTTGTCAGTCACCGCAGTTTGTCCCATCCCTCTCTCGGACGGCCACCATCAGCGATTCAGGTGCCGGGAGTATTCATGCTGTCGTAGCCCGCCGGGAGAACGTTCGTCGAGATCGACGCGATGTTCACCGCCTTCTTGATCTGGCCGGCCTGCAGGAACGCGTCAGCGAGGGTCTGCTCGGCCTGGACGTCCGAGGAAGCCACCGGAGCGATCCAGAACTCAGAGGAAGGCACCACGGCCTTGGCATCCGCCAGCGAGATGCCGTCCTCCTGGGAGAGCGCCTGCGCATACTCGTCCGGATGCTTGTTGGCCCAGGCGAACTCGCCCGACAGCCGCTCGAACAGATCCGTGAACGCCGCTCGCCTCGCCCCGGTCAGGTCCCTGTTCGGCGCGACGTAGTAGTTGCTGATCTGATCGTTGGGCGGAAGACCCTTGACCAGGATCCGGGCGCCCTGCTGGAGCGCGAGCGATACCTGCGGGTTCCAGATCGCCCAGGCATCCACCTTGCCGCTGGCGAAGGCCGTGGCGCCCGCCGCCGGGGAGAGGAAGTCCAGGTGCACGTCGCTGGGCGTCAGCCCGACGTTCTTCAGCGCGAGCAGGACCAGCCCGTGCGCCGAACTGCCCTGCGGGACCGCGATCTTCTTGCCCTTGAGCTCCGCGGCGGTCTTGATCGAAGAGCCCTTCGGCACGATGATGTCTTCGTCGGGGACCGTCGTGTTGATGTAGTGGGCCACTCCCACGACGCTGAAGCCGTACTCCTGAGCCGCGCCGGTGATGGGCGGCACGTCACCCACGGAGCCCAGGTCGATGTCGCCGGACGCGGCGGCCTGGATCAGCGGCGGGCCGTAGGTGAACCGGGCGTAGGTCACCTTGTACGGCGCGCTGGCGAAGGCGCCGGTGATCTTGGCCAGGGCCTGGCTGCCGTCGCCGCCGTTGTCGCCGATGACGAAGCTGTACTGGCTCCACTGGGGGTGGCTGACGGTGCTCGATCCGCCGAACCCGGTCAGCTTGGCGGACGAGGACGAGGGCGAGGACGAACTTGAGCTGCACGCGGCCAGGGCGCTCGCGCCGGCGAGCAGCGCGACGGCAGTAGTCAGCCGGGTCGGTCTGAGTCGCATCGATTTCCTGCGCTTTCTTTTATGGTTTGGGCGTGGTCAGTGCTAGTTGGCGAGCCCGAGATCGGCCAGCAGGGCGGCGCGGAGGTCCTCACGGCTCACGCTCGCCTCACGGTCAGCGGCCGACAGGGTCACCGAGTGGGACGTGTCGACGCGTCCCTGGCTCATCACGACAATGCGGTCAGCCAGCGCGATCGCCTCGTCGACGTCGTGCGTGACCAGCAGCATGGCCGCATGGTGCTCCTGCCGCAGCGCGCGCACCAGGCCGTGCATGCGACGGCGGGTGATGGCGTCGAGCGCCGCGAACGGCTCGTCGAGGAGGACCAGCTCGGGGTCGGAGACGAGAGCCCGCGCCAGGGCCACCCGCTGCGCCTCGCCGCCGGACAATTCCTTCGGCCACGCCCGCTCGCGGCCGGCCAGCCCGACCTCAGCCAGCGCGTCCCGGGCTAGCTGCTCGGCATCCGGGCCATGCAGCCCCAGGGTCACGTTGCGCAGGGCGCGCTGCCACGGCAGCAGCCGGTCGCCCTGGAACACGATGGCCCGCCGGGCCGGCACTTCCACGGTGCCGCCGTCCGGCCGGTCCAGCCCGGCCAGCAGCCGCAGCAGCGTGGTCTTGCCGCACCCCGAGGGGCCGAGCAGCACGACCAGCTCCTCGTCGGCGATCGTCAGGTCGAGGTGATCGAGGACGACGCGGTCGCCGAACCGGCGAACCACATCATCGACGAGCGCGCCCGCCTGCTGCCTGGCCGGCGTCACGCTCGCGGTGCTCATGACGCCTCGTAACTGGGCCGCCACTGCAGCAGCACCCGCTGCAGCAGGCGCACGAACTGGTCGGCGAGCAGCCCGAGGATCGCGTAGATCACCAGCCCGACGAACACCTGGGTGGTCTGCAGGTACGTCTGCCCGTTCGTGATGAGGAAGCCGATCCCGGAGTTGGCGTTCACCGTCTCGGCCGCGACCAGCCCGAGAATGCTGTAGGCGAGGGAAAACCGCAGGCCAACCAGGAAACCTGGCATCGCTCCGGGGAATATCACCCTGGTCACCAGGCGCCACCGGCCCGCGCCCGTGGTGTGCGTCATCTCGACCAGGCGCTGATCGACACCGCGGATGGCCGCGAACAGGTTCAGGTACATGGGCACGAAGGCGCCGAAGGCGATGATCAGCACCTTGGGCAGCTCGTTGATCCCGAACCATACGATCATCACCGGCAATATGGCCAGGATGGGAATCGTGTTGAAGATCTGCACGATCCCGTTGAACAGGTTTTCGCCGCTCGACAGCAGGCCGCCGATCACCCCCGTGACGATGCCGATGCCCAGGCCCAGGGCCAGCCCGATGGCCGCCCGGCGCAACGAGATCGCCAGGTCCGGGCCCAGCACTCCCTGCCGCCATAGCTGCGCCGCCGTGCGTGCGATCGCCGTCGGCGCCGGCGCGTAGGTGGGGCCGAGCACACCGAGCTCGGCGAGAATCTCCCAGACGATGAGGATCACGACCGGTGTCGTGTAGATCCCCAGCGGCCACCTCAGCCGCCGTCGCCATCTGGTGAAAGCACTGGTCCGCCGCGAACCGGCGGCCACGAACACCTCACGGGCCTGCGCTGGCGCCGAAGTGTCTGTCGCCGGCGCCGGCGCGTCCGTCGCCGGCGAGTATGCCTCGCCGACCGCCGGGTGAGGACTGATCTCCGTCATGCCGCAGCCTCCAAGTTCCGCGGGTAATGCGATACGTCGTCATGCCACTCGCTGGACTTTGACGTCCCGCTGTCGACCGTGGGCACGCTCGCCCCGCCGGGAACCGCCGGGACAGCCGGGTGCGCGGTCGTGATGCCCGCGTCAATACGGCTCGTGATCTGACGGACAGGCAGCGTCATGCCGAAGACTCCGCGATAGCTAAGGGCGCTGTGTGCGCAAGGCAAGGCCGGCAGCACCGGCGCCGATGACTTCGCAGCGGGACGGGGCTGGACGAAAGAAGGAAGCGAGGAAGCGAGGAAGCGAGGAAACCGTCAGCGTGACGGCGGACAGATCATGCTCGCGGTGAGCCCATGATCGACGTAGCGTCTCCGCGTGGCTACGTAAGACCTCATATCTGGAGAATACCGAGGTCAACATCTATAAGTCAATAATTCCGACCAATATTGTCGGATATCCAGGCGTGCCCCGCCTGAACTGATCCGCCGCTGGATGGCGCCGGGCTGCGAGGTCATACGGGTGGAGGTGGACGAGCGCGTCGGCGGCCGCTATCGGGTCTGGCACGCCGGCGCGGGCGTCCCAGCCGGCGGCTTCGAGGCCGAGATCCTCGAACTGGTGCCCCTCGAGCGCATCCCGGTCCCGGATCAGGAACTTCAGGCTGTCAGCGCTGCCACCTCCCACCGCTGTGACCGCATGCCGCCGGCGCGCTGGTCAGTGTGCGGGCGTGGTC
>PLRW01000335.1 GCA_003164955.1 Actinomycetota bacterium | reverse complement strand
GCCCGCGGTGCCGCCCGTCCGGCCGGGGGCGCAGCCGGGGCCTGGCCGGGAACCGCGGCAGGCGGGCGAGCCCGGCCAGCCGGGGGCGGTGACCAGCGATGGACCATAGCGCCGTCAAACGGCTCCGCGGTGACGTCGGGGACCGGCTGGCCGAGCAGCGCCGTCTCGACGCCGCGGCCGGCATCCCGCCGATGTCGAGTGAGGACGAGCGCCAGTTCGCCCGGGCCCTCATCTCCCAGGTGCTGGAGGAGTACGCGCGCGGCGAGATCACGGCGGGCCGGCCGCCGCTCAACGCCCAGGACGAGGAAGAGCTGGCCGAGGCGATTCACGCCGCCCTGTTCGGCGTGGGACGGCTGCAGCCGCTGCTGGAGGACCAGCAGATAGAGAACATCGACATCAACGGGTGCGNNCATCGAGAACATCGACATCAACGGGTGCGACCGGGTCTTCGTCGGCTACGCCGACGGCCGGGAGGTCATGGCGCAGCCGGTCGCGGAAAGCGACGAAGAGCTGATCGAGCTGATCCAGGTCCTGGCCGCCTATTCGGGCCTGTCCAGCCGTCCGTTCGACACCGCCAACCCCCAGCTCGACCTGCGCCTGCCCGACGGCTCCCGGCTGTCCGCGGTGATGGACGTGGCCCTGCGGCCGGCGATCTCCATCCGGCGGGCGCGGATGGGCAAGGTGTTCCTGGCCGATCTGGTCGGCAACGCCACGATCAGCCCCGACGTGGCGGCATTCCTCGCGGCCGCGGTCGCCGCGCGGAAGAACATCATGATCGCCGGGGCCACCAACGCGGGGAAGACCACGCTGCTGCGCGCGCTGGCGAACCAGATCCCGGCCGAGGAACGGCTCATCACCGTGGAGCGGGCCCTGGAGCTGGGGCTGGACCATTTTCCCGAACTGCACCCCAACGTGGTCGCGTTCGAGGAGCGGCTGCCGAACATGGAGGGGCACGGCGCCATCCCCCTGGCCGGGCTGGTCCGCCGGTCGCTGCGGATGAACCCGAGCCGGGTGATCGTGGGCGAGGTGCTCGGCGACGAGATCGTCACCATGCTCAACGCCATGAGCCAGGGCAACGATGGGTCCCTGTCGACCATCCACGCCAACTCGTCCCTCGAGGTGTTCAACCGCATCTCCACGTACGCGATCCAGGCGCAGGAACGGCTGCCGGTGGAGGCCACTCACATGCTCATCGCGGGCGCGATCGACTTCGTGGTCTTCATCGAGAAGCGGAACGACTACGCCCGCGGCGGCCGCCTGCACCGGTTCGTCAACAGCGTGCGCGAGGTCACCGGGGTCGACGGCCGCGTCCTGTCCAGCGAGGTCTTCGCGCCCGGCCCGGACGGCCACGCCGTCCCGCACGCCCCCGTGTCCTGCATCGGCGACCTGATGCAGTACGGCTACGACCCGTCCGCCGGGAGGTGGGCATGACCGGGCCCGCGCTCTACCCGCTGCTCGGCATCGTGGCCGGCGCCGTAGGCGGCGGTGGCATCTTCCTTCTCGCCGTGGCCGTCCGCGGGCTGCCCGCCCGGCCCAAGAGCGCGCGGGCCACCAGGCTGGAGCGGGGGCTGCGGGACATGGCCGGCGTGCGCGGGGCGACCGCGCTGGTCCTGGGCGCGCTGACGCTGCTGGCCACCCGCTGGGTGGTCGCCGGGATCGGCGTCGCGCTGCTCGCGCTGGGCTGGCGCTCGCTGGGCGGCGCGGCCTCCGAGCGGAAGGCCATCGCCCGGCTGGAGGGACTGGCCGCCTGGACCGAGTCGCTGCGGGACACGATCGCCGGCGCGGTCGGCCTGGAGCAGGCGATCCCGTCGTCCCTGCGGGCCGCCGCGCCGTCGCTGCAGGAGCCGCTGGCCCGGCTGGTGGACCGGCTGCACACCCGGACGCCGATGCCGGAGGCGCTGCGCCGCTTCGCCGACGACCTCGACGACCCCGGCGCCGACCTGATCATCGCGGCGCTCATCATCAACTCCCGGCTCCGCGGGCCCGGGCTGCGTGACCTGCTGGGCGGCCTGTCCACCTCGGTCCGCGAGGAGCTCGACATGCGCCGCAAGATCAACGCCGACCGCCGGGCCACCCGCCGCAGCGTGCAGATCGTCGTCATCGTCGCGGTCGCGGTCGCGCTGCTGCTCGGCGTGTTCAACCACAGCTACGTCGAGATCTATGACGCCCCGCTCGGCCAGGTCGTGCTGCTCGTCGTGGCCGGTTTCTACGCGGCGGGCTTCTTCTGGCTGCGCAAGCTCGCCCGCTTCGACGCACCGGAACGGCTGCTGTCCGAGCCGCTCGCCGCGGGCGCGGCGCTCGGCGCGCCGGAGACGGTGGCCGGCTGGCGGGGCGGCGGCTCGTGACCGCCGCCATCATTGCCGGGGCGATCGCCGGGGCCGGGATCTTCCTGCTGATCGTGGCCCTGCTGCCGCAGCGGGTGAGCCTGTCCCGGCAACTGGCCGCCTTCGACGCCCGGCCCGTGCCCGCGGCGCCGGTCCGGCGGTTCGCCGGGGAGAAGGAAAGCGAGCTGACCCGGAGGCTGGGCACCGGGCTGGCCGCCTTCTGCAAGGAGCAGGGGTGGGAATTCCCCGGCCTGCGCAATGATCTGGCCCTGGCCGAGAAGTCCTTCGAGAATTTCCTGGCCACCAGCGCGCTGCTGGCCGTATTCGGCTTCCTGATCGGGCCCATTCTGCTGCTGCTGCTCACCGTGCTCGGCGTGCACGTGTCGTTCGTGTTCCCGATCTGGCTCGGGCTCGTGCTGGCGGTCATCTTTTCGATGCTCCCGTACGTCGAGGTCAAGCAGAAGGCCGCGCAGCGGAGAAAGGACTTCCGGCACGCGGTCGGCGCCTTCCTCGACCTGGTCGGGATGAACCTGGCCGGCGGCCGCGGCGTGCCCGAGGCGCTGATGGCGGCCAGTGAGATCGGCGGCGGCTGGTCCATGTGGCGGATCAGGGACGCGCTGGCCAACGCCAGGATCACCGGCCAGACCCCGTGGCAGGCTCTCGGCGCGCTCGGTGAGGAGATCCGCGTCGACGAACTGCGGGACCTGGCCGCCGCGCTCAGCCTCGTCGCCGAGGACGGGGCCAAGGTCCGTGAGTCGCTGACCGCGCGCGCGGTCAGCCTGCGCCGCCGTGAGCTGGCCGACCTCGAAGGCCAGGCCGGTGAGCGCTCGCAATCCATGCTGGTAGCCCAGATGTTCCTGGTGGCAGGCTTTCTCGTGTTCCTCGTTTTCCCCGTCGTAGGAGTGCTTCTGGGTGTCCAAGGACATTAAAGAGTTCACTGCGTTGAGCAGATTCCGGGAGGGATTTGATGTACCACTTCAGTACCGAACTGCGCGACTACCTGAGGGGCCTGCTCGCCGCGCACCGAGCACGGCTCGTCTCCGCCCGCGACCGCGGTGACGTGGGTGCCTCCGCCGTCGAACTGGCCATCATCACCGCGGTCATCCTGGGCATCGCGGTGGCCCTCCTCGCGGTGATCAGGATCTTCGTCAACTCCGAGAGCAGCCAGATCCACGGCTGATCTCCCGTTCCGGGACTCCCGCCATGAGACTCCGCAGACCGCTGTCCCGGTCCCGCCGCGTGCCGTTCCGGCCGCGCCGGGGGCCGTCCCGGTCTCGCCTGCGCCGCGATGACCGTGGCTCCAGCGTGGTGGAGCTGGCCGTCCTGGCCCCCGGCTTTCTCATGATCATCATGCTGATCGTGCAGTTCGGGCTGTGGTTCAACGCCCGCCAGGCGGCTCTGGCGGCGGCCCAGGCCGGGGCGCAGGTCGCGCGGGAGAACGCGGCGATGACCGCCAACTGGCCGGGCCTGGCCGAGCAGGCCTCGTCCAACTACTACGACACCCTCAACACCAGCCTGCTCGGCAGCCTGACCGCCACCGTCAGCGGGAACCCGGCGAACCAGGTCTACGTGACCGTGTCCGGGCCGATGGGGTACTCGGTCTTCAACTTCTTCGGCATCAAATGGACGATCACCGAGACGGCCGGCGGCCCGGTCGAATGCTTCCGCCCAGCCGGCGCCGCGGGAGCCTGCGGATGAGCGCGCGGCGGTCCGGCCCGGCCCCGAATCCAGTTGTCCGGGACGCCGGCCCGGACCGGGTACCCGCAGCCGCTTCCCGGCCCGGACCGTGCCCTCGCGACCAGCAGGGCCGCGGGGCCGGCCCGGACCGGGGCTCGATGTCGGTCGAGCTGGTCGTCGTCGCGCCGGCCCTGGTGCTCCTGCTGCTGCTCGTGGCGGCCGGCGGCCGCTGGGTCGAGTCCCACGGGGCCATCGACGGCGCGGCCCGGGACGCCGCGCGGGCCGCGTCGGTGGCTCGGACGGCCGGCAGCGCCGTCTCGCTGGCGCAGCAGTCCGCCGACGCTGACCTGGCCACCTCGGGCTGGTGCGACGGCGGCACGGTGGCCGTCGGGGTCACCGGCTTCCCGCCGGACGGTGCGCTCGTCGCGCCGGGCGACGCGGTGACGGTGACCGTGAGCTGCAACGTGAACATGTCCCCGTTCACCGCGCTGGGCTTCAGCGCGGCGTCGCCGGTCACGGGATCGGCCGTCGCCCCGCTGGACCCCTTCATGTGCCGGGGGGCGAATTGCTGAGCCCCCTCGCCCGCGCCCTGCTGAGCCGCGCCCCGTTCAGCCGCGCCCCGTTCAGGCGCGCCCGGCCCGGGCCGCCCGGCCATCTCCGCCGCACTGGGCCCACCCTCCGGATGCGTTCCCGGGCCCGCGCCCGTCCCGCCGCCGGCCGGCGGGACCGGGACCGCGGGTCGGTGGCGGTGTTCACCGTGGTCTTCGCGGTCGCGGTGATCTTCCTGACGGCCCTCATCGTCGACGGCGGCAACGCGATGAACGCCCGCGAGCGCGCGGCCGACATCGCCGGGCAGGCGGCCCGCGCCGCGGCCGAGGACATCGCGCCCGCCGCCCTCCGTCAGGGGCCGGCCCCCGGCGGGGCCTTCCCCATCGACTGGACGACCGCGTGCGGGTACGCCCAGCGGGTCGTGCAGCGCTATGGGGCCACGCTGACCGGGACGACGGTGACGATGTCGGCGTGCCCGGCCCAGGCTTCCAGCCAGACGCAGGCCGCGGTCACGGTGCAGATATCGACGCAGCCGCTGATCGGCGGGGGCCTGCTCGGCACGTTCACCGAGACCGCGACCGGGACCGCCACGTCCGAATGCGGGAACGCCGTTCAACAAGGAGTGTGCTGATGGCGCCGCCGATTCCGGGACTGAGAAGGCCCGTGCGGGTGCCGACCCGGACGGCCGGGGACGTGCTGATCGGGATCCTCGCGATCATCGCGCTGACCGTGCTGACCGTCGGCGTCCCGATCGCCCTGGTCACGGTCATCGGGCTGCCGTGGCCGCACGCCGCGCCCGGCCTGTCCGCGCTGACCCATCAGCTCGACATTCCCTCCATCCTGCGGGTCCTGTCGATCGTCATCTGGCTGGCCTGGCTCCAGCTGGTGTGGTGCGTGATCGTCGAGATCAGGGCGGCCGCCCGCAACGTCGGCCTGCCGTCGCAGGTCCCGCTGGCCGGGGCCACCCAGTCCGCGGCGCACCGCCTCGTCACCGCCGCGTTGCTGCTGTTCACGGCCGGGGCGGCTTTGTCGCCCGCGTTCGCGCACGGCGGGCCGCCGCGGGTCGGCCACACGGTTTCCTCGGTTCTGCCGGGCGCGCGCGGCGGCCAGCCGGGCTCGCAGGCCGCGCCGCCCCAGCCGGTGCGGCCGCCCACCATCGCGCAGGCCCCGGGCGCCGGCAAGGTCTACATCGTCAAGCCGCCGGAGGGCCGCTACCACGAGAGCCTGTGGGAAATCGCGGAGAACCACCTCGGTGACGGGCGGCGCTACGCCGAGATCTACGAGATGAACAAGGACCGGGTGCAGCCGGACGGTGCCCAGCTGACGATCGCCAGCCTGATCCGGCCCGGCTGGATCCTGCGCATGCCGCGCGACGCGTACGGCCCGGGCATCGAGGCCGCGGCGCAGGCGGCCACGACGAGTGCCGGCCAGCCCGGGCCGGCCGGCCCGGGCACCCCCGGTGCGCAGGCGGGGGCCGGCGGCCAGGCTCC
>PLRW01000324.1 GCA_003164955.1 Actinomycetota bacterium | reverse complement strand
GGCCCCACGGGCGGTGAAGCCCAGCGGAGGCCCGTTCGGCTGAGGGGTGATGACGGTCAGGGCTGGCGGGCGTACAGCCTCTTCGCCCACAGGTAGCCGAACAGCGCCACGCCGGCACACCAGGCGGCGGCGACGATCGCGTCGTGGGCGACCGGGCCGCCCAGCAGGAGGTGGCGCACGGTTTCCGTGATCGGCGTGAACGGCTGGTACTCGGCGAACCAGCGCAGCCCGGTGGGCATCGAGCGGACCGGGACGAATCCGCTGCCCAGGAACGGCAGCAGCATCAGGAACATGGGCGAGTTGCTGGCCGTCTCGACGCTCTTGGCCACGAGGCCCAGCGCGACCGACAGCCAGGTCAGCGCGAAGGCGGTCATGGCCAGCACTCCGACGGCCGCGAGCCAGGCCAGCGGGCCCGCGGTCGGACGGAACCCGACCCCCACGGCGACGCCGGTGACGACGGCCACGCTGAGCATGGCCTGGATCAGGCTGCCCAGGACGTGACCGGTCAGCACCGAGGCGCGGGCGATGGCCATGGTCCGGAACCGGGCGATGATGCCCTCGGTCATGTCCATGGCCACCGAGATGGCCGTTCCCTGCGCGGTGGCGGCCACGGTCAGCAGAATGACCCCGGGAGCCACGTAGTTGGCGTAGGCGCCCCGGCCGCCGGACACGCCGCCCAGCCCGGCGCCGAGCGTCCCGCCGAACACGTACACGAACAGCAGCAGGAGGATGATCGGCAAACCGACGAGCATCAGCGTCATGGATGGGTAGCGCCGCATATGCCGCAGTTGGCGGCGCAGCATGGTGGCCGAATCGGACACGGTGTAGGACAGGGTGGTCATCGCGAGCTGGCTTTCTTTGCGCGGGCTTCCGGTGGGGTGGCGTCCGGCCGGCCGGGCCGCCCGGGGCTGGCGGGCCCGGCCGCGGGGGCCTGGCCGGTCAGGGCGAGGAAGACGTCATCGAGGTCCGGAGTGTGGATCGACAGCCGGTCCACCTCGACGTCGGCCTGGCCGAGCTGGTTGAGCAGGTCGCGCAGGGACCGCGCGTCCCCGTCGCCGGGAACCTGCAGGGTGAGCGCGTCGGAATCCCGCACCGCCGCGCCGACCGTGCGGGCGGCCGCATCCAGATCACGGACATCGGCGAAATGCAGGCGGACGTGCCCGCCGGGAACGCGGCGCTTGAGCTCCGCGGCGCTGCCCTCGGCGACGATGACGCCGTGGTCGAGCACCGCGATCCGGTCGGCGAGGTGATCGGCCTCCTCGAGGTATTGCGTGGAGAGGAAGATCGTGACGCCCCTGGCCACCAGGTCGCGGA
The DNA here is from genome assembly GCA_003164955.1 of Actinomycetota bacterium. Lineage (GTDB taxonomy): Bacteria > Actinomycetota > Actinomycetes > Streptosporangiales > Streptosporangiaceae > Bog-532. Next base: position 12,588 of record PLRW01000324.1, on the reverse strand, counting down.
TGATCTGCCACATGGTCCGGCGGCTGCGCGGGTCGAGCCCGGTGGTCGGCTCGTCGAGAAATATCAGCCGTGGGTCGCCGACCAGGGTCATCGCGAGGTCGAGCCGGCGCCGCATGCCGCCGGAGTAGGCAGCCACCTGCTTCTCGGCGTCCGCGGTCAGGTCAAAGCGGTCCAGCAGCGCCGCGGCACGCCGCCGGCCCTCGCGACGGCCCAGGTGGTGCAGGTCCGCCATCAGCAGCATGTTCTCCGTGCCGGTCAGCAGGTGGTCCACCGCCGAGAACTGGCCGGTGACGCCGATCGCGGCCCGGACCGCATCGGGCTCGGCCGCGAGGTCATGCCCGGCGACGCGGACCTGGCCGGCGTCCGCCGTGATCAGGGTGGACAGGATCTGCACGGTGGTCGTCTTGCCGGCGCCGTTCGGGCCGAGCAGGGCGAAGATCGTTCCTTCGTGCACGGCCAGGTCGATGCCGTCGAGCACCGTCGTGCGCCCGAACGACTTCCGCAGGCCGGTCGCGGAGATCGCCAGCCTGGTCTCGTCCCGGGCGGTCATCTTTCCTCCCCCAAGAAGGTCCGGGCGGACCCGGACGGGGATACCGGCTCCCGCTCGCCGGAGTGACGGATCACGATGTCGCCGTAGCTGGTGCGCGCGCGCACCTCGGCGATCTCGTCGGACGGGCCGGGACTCGCCGCCGCGTCCATCAGGTTGCGCACGTGGCCGAACTGGGTGGAGACGTCGAGGCGGGCGGCGGTGCCGGCGTGGATACCGATCTCGATCTCGCCGAAGCCGGTCCTGAGTGACACCGAGCCGCGCCGGAGGTCACCGATCCGGACGTCACCGCGCGCGGATCTGGCGGTGACACCGGCGCCGGCCCGGTCAACCGCGATGTCGCCGTTGGCCGTACTGACCCGCAGATCGGCGGCGGCCTCCCCGATGCGGACATCGCCGTTGGAGTTCTTGACGACCGCGCGGCCGGCGATCTCGCCCAGCCGGACCCGGCCGGACCCGGTGCTGACCTCGGCCGGGCCGGCCACGCGGTCCACCGCGATGGCCCCGGCGCCGGTGTTCAGGTCGAGGGCGCCCGTTTCGCCGAAATCGAGATCACCGACTCCGGTCTTGACGCGGCACTCGCCCAGCCGGCCGGTGCCGTGGAATGCCGCGACCCCGGCGTCACCCTGCAGGTGCGAGCCCGCGGGCAGCTCGATGGTGATGTCGATGGAGCCGGGCTTGCCGAACAAGCTGAGCGCGCGCGGCTTCGGCGCGGCGACCAGGAGCCGGCCCGCGGCGTACTCGACGCGGGTCTGCTCGGCGGTCCGGACGTCCGCCTCGTGGGACTCATCGGCGGGGCTGACGCGGACCACCGTGTCGGCGCGGTCGCTGGCGCTGACGCGGACGTCCCCGACGGCCAGGTCGATGGCGGCCGATATCGGTTCGGGGGTATCGAAGGCGGGCATGGCATTTCCTCCAGGTGGTGTCAGCGGACCCAGCCGCTGTAGCGCTGGCCACTCGACGGGGCACGGCGTGCCGAACTCCGGTCACGACCGCCGTTCAGGCCGCCCTCCAGCGTGGTGGCGGCGGCCCGGACGAGCCAGGCGTTGACCGACAGCCCGGCCTGCGCGGCGGCCTCCTCGATGCGGCTCTTGAGGCTTTCGGACAGGCGCAGGTTGATCCGGGACATGGCGTCGTCCTCGCCCTCCGGCGGCCCCGGCGGGACCGGCCGGGCGGTGGGCACCCCGGCTGACTCCTGGTCGTCGAAGGAAGACTCGGCGGGAGGCGGCGTGACGACGAAGCTGGGCTCGCGAGCGCGCAGGCGCAGCTCCACGGAGCCCGGCGCGAGGTCGCGGGTAATTTCGTCGGCCGCCGCGGACAGTGCGTCGAGCAGGACCAGCCGCACGGCCGACTCCAGCGGAGCGGTGAGCCGCTCGGCCAGGGCCCGGGCGTCGTCCCCGCCCGCCGCGGCGGCCACGGCCAGATCGCGGCGGAGAGCGTCGACGTAGGACGTGAGGTTCATGACGCCATTATGGCATCATTATGGCGCCATATGTAGATTTTTGGCGTCATAAAGGCACCATAACGGCATCATGGCAGGTGGCGGGCGGGGAGGCCGTACGCCGGAGGCGGGTGTCAGTGGGGTGCAGGGGCCGCGCGTGAGGCGGGGCGCGCGCGGACCAGCTCAGTCAGCGGGGAGGCGACGGTAGCGGCCGGCGTGCGCGGAGCAGCTGAGTCAGCGGCCGGGGAGGCGGCGGTAGCGGCCGGCATGGTAGATCAGCGGGCCGGGGCCATCCGCGGCGGCGAGCGGCGCGGACACGGCCAGGACCTCGCCGACGACGATGGTATGGTCGCCGCCCTCGTGCACCGCGTACGTCCGGCATTCGAGCGCGGACAGCGCATCGTCGAGGATGGGGGCGCCAGTGACCGCGCCCGGATGATGCGGGTGCCGGTCGAGCTGGCCCTCGAGCGGGCGCCCCCGGGTGGCGAGCCAGCGCGCGGTCTTCTCGGCGTCCTCGCTGAGCACCGACACCGCCCAGGTGCCCGAGGCCAGCACCGCGTCGTGGAAGCGCGCCGCCTTCTCCACACAGACCAGGACGAGCAGCGGGTCCAGGGACACGGAGGTGAACGCGTTCACCGTCATGGCGTGGGTGACGCCCTCCGCGGTGGCCGCGATGACCACGATGCCGGTTGCAAACTGCCCGGCGGCACGCCGGAAGGCGTCCGGGTCCGGATCCGGATCCGTCACCGCACCGGCTTAGCACCGGTCATGCCGCGGACCCAGATCGCGAACGCCACCGCGACCCCGATGGCCGCGCTGATCGCGCCGCCGTAGAGGTACCACTCGCCGCTCGCGGTGTTGGTGATGATCACGCTGCCGGGGGCATCGGGCATGGCCAGCAGGAACGACACGAGGATCCAGGCGATCGCGGGCAGCAGCGCGCCGCCGAGCGAGCGCATGGCCCACCCCGCTAGCAGGCAGGTCACGAGCAGAGCGGCGCAGCAGCCCAGCGCGGCGGCGGGCACCGGGCCCACCGTCCAGCTGTACTCGAAGGACCCCATGATCGCCTCGACGGCCCCCAGCACGAACAGGACGCCGTAGGCGCCGCCGGTGACGAACGCGTCGCGGTGCTCCACCGGGCGGTCACCTCCCGCGGAGTCGGTGACGGCGGGCGCTGGCGTCTTCTGCCACTGCCCTTTCGGCTCATCGGCCCGCGGTCCCATGCCTAGCAAGGCTACCCAGCACGCCCCGCGGTGGCACCGTCCGGGACCGGCTGCGTTACGGGGCGCTCATCGACTCCGGCGAACAAGTCGTCTTCACGCCCGCAGGAACCGTCCGGGCCCCGCCGGCCGGACAGCAGGGCGTAATGCTCGACGCCGGACGCCAGCTGCCCCACCTTGTTCGACAGCGCGAAGAACACGCCGTCCACGGTGATCTGGGTGGCGTGCGCCTGCATGGCGGCCAGCTTCGCGTCCAGGTGCGCGGACCCGTCGATCTCGGTGGTGACCTGCTCGTCCGGCACGCCGTACACGAGGTCGGCGGCCGACGCGGGCGGGATGAAGCCGTGCGGCAGCGGCTGGGCCTGCAGTGTCCGGATTTCCGCGTTCAGGAACGACTGCGGGGTCGTGCTCGCGTAGAACTTGCTGACCGCCCACGGCGGCAGCGCGGGCCCGCACCCGCCACCGGGCCCGCCAGCACCGGGCCCGCCAGCACCGGGCTCGATCGTGACGGCCGGGTCGGCGGCCAGCTGGAACGCGCGCCAGGCGACGCGGTGCGCCTGGATGTGATCGGGGTGCCCGTAGAACCCGTCGTTGTCGTAGGTGACCACGACCTGCGGGCGGACCTCACGGATGACGGCGGCCAGCGCGGTGGCCGCCTCTTCCGTGTCCGCCTGCCAGAAGGCGCGGGGGTCGTCGTTGCCGGGGGTTCCGATCATGCCGGAGTCCCGCCAACGGCCCGGGCCGCCCAGGAACCGGTGGTCGGTGACGCCCAGCGCCTGGCAGGCGGCGTTCAGCTCACCGATCCGGTAGCCGCCGAGCTGGTCGTCGCGGTCGGCGCCCAGGGCGGCCAGGCCGGGCGGGATGATCTCCCCGAGCTCGCCAAGCGTGCATGTCACCAGGGTGACGTGCGCTCCCTCCGCGGCGTACTTCGCCATGGTCGCCCCGGTGCCGATCGACTCGTCGTCGGGATGGGCGTGCACCAGCAGCAGGCGGCGGTTCAGGGATGAGGTCACAGCACGTGAGGTTAGCCGGGGCTGGCAGGATCTATATCCATGACCGAAAGCTTCCCCCGGCAGCAGGCCCGGACCCGCCGGTTCACCCTCGGCGTGCCGCGGGCGTTCGCCGTCTCCCCCGGCGGCGACAGGATCACGTTCCTGCGCAGCAAGAACGGCTCCGACCCGCTGACCTGCCTCTGGCTGTTCGATGTCGCCACGGGGACCGAACGGCTGATCGCCGACCCCGTCCGGCTCAGCTTGGCCGGCGAGGAGGACCTGCCGCCGGAGGAGAAGCGGCGCCGGGAGCGGGTCCGGGAGCAGGCCGGCGGCATCGTGTCGTACGCGGTGGATGCCGCCCTGCGCACGGCCGTGTTCAGTCTGGCCGACCGGGTCTTCGCGGTGGACCTGGTGACCGATGTGGCCGGCAGGGCCTCTGGGACTGACGGGGGGATTGGGACTGGCGGGACTGAAGAAGTCTCTGGGACTGACAGGGGAATTGGGACTGGCGAAGGGGCCGGAACTGGCGNNGAACTGGAACTGGCGGGGGAACTGGGCCGCGTGAACTGGCGCTGCAGGGGCCGGCGCTCGATCCGCGGCCCGACCCGGCCGGGCAGTGGGTCGCCTACGTGAGCGGCCGGGCCCTGCGGGTGGCGAGCCTGGGCGCCGGGAGCGAGACCAGGAATGGGACCGGGAGCGGGACCCAGAGCGGGACCGGGAGCGGGAGCGGTGCGGGCACCGGGGACCGGGTGGTGGCCGGTCCCGACGGCAACCCGGCGGTGACCTACGGGCTGGCCGAATTCATCGCGGCCGAGGAGATGGGCCGCACGCGGGGGTACTGGTGGGCGCCGGACGGGACCGCGCTGCTCGTGGCGCGGGTGGACGAGACGCCGGTCACGCGCTGGTACATCGCCGATCCGGCCAACCCGGAGCGGTCCCCGGCGGAGGTCGCGTACCCGGCCGCGGGCACAGCCAACGCGGACGTCTCGCTGGTCCTGGCCGGCCTGGACGGCGGGCTCACCCCCGTCGAATGGGACCGCGACGCGTTCCCCTACCTCGTGACCGCCTGCTGGGACGGCGAAGGCGGATCACCGGACCCGCTGATCGTGGTGCAGAGCCGCGACCAGCGCCGGATGCAGATCCTGGTGGCCGACCGGGGCACCGGTGAGACATCGCTGCTGCGCGAGGACACCGATCCGCACTGGGTCGACATCGTGCCGGGGGTGCCCGCCCGGACGGCGAGCGGCCGGATCGTCTGGACCGTCACCGCGGACGACACCCGCCGCCTGCTGGCCGCCACCGCGGCCGAACTGTCCGGCGAGTTGCCCGGCGGGCGGGCCGAACCGGTGACGCCGCCCGGCCTGCAGGTCCGCGAGATCCTCGACGTCGACGGCGACACCGTCCTGTTCACCGCGTCGGACGAGCCCACCCAGATTGGTCTGTGGACCTACGGCCCGGACGGCGTGCGGCAGGTATCGGACCGCCCCGGGGTGTTCGGGGGCCGGCGCGCGGGCGGCACCACGGTGATCACCGGCCGGACGCTGGACGAGGACGGCGCGACGGTCCGGGTCCTGCGGGCAACTCCGGGCGGCGCGGGCCGCGAAAGCGCCGGCCCGGGAATCGGGCCTACCGCCGGGGCCCGGATCGCCTGCTACGACGAGAAGCCGGAACTGCCCGCCCCGCGGCCCGTCATGCTGTCGCTCGGCCCGCGCCAGATCCGTGCCGCGCTGCTGTTCCCCTCCTGGCACGAGCCCGGCTCGGGGCCGCTGCCCGTGCTGCTCGACCCGTACGGCGGGCCGCACGCGCAGCGGGTCCTCGCGGCGCGCGGCGCCTACCTCGCCTCACAGTGGTTCGCCGAGCAGGGCTTCGCGGTGCTGATCGCGGACGGCCGGGGCATGGCGGGCCGGGGCCCGGCGTGGGACCGGGCCATCGCCGGTAACTTCGCCGACCCGGTGCTGGAGGACCAGGTGGACGCGCTGCACGCGGCCGCGGAGCAATTCAGTGACCTGGACCTGTCCCGGGTCGCGATCCGGGGCTGGTCGTTCGGCGGGTACCTGGCCGCGCTGGCCGTGCTGCGCCGCCCGGACGTGTTCCACGCGGCGGTCGCGGGCGCCCCGGTGACCGAATGGCGCCTGTACGACACCCACTACACCGAGCGGTACCTGGGCCTGCCCGCGGAGAACCCCGAGGCCTACGACAATTGCTCGGTGATCGTGGAAGCCGAACGGCTGCAGCGCGCGGACCGGGACAAGATCACGTTCCGGCCATTGATGATCATTCACGGCCTGGCCGACGACAACGTGGTGGCCGCGCACACCCTGCGGCTGTCGTCCGCGCTGCTCGCGGCGGGGTACCCGCATACGGTCCTGCCGCTGTCCGGGGTGACGCATATGACGCCGCAGGAAGTCGTCGCGGAGAACCTGCTGCTGCTCCAGGTCGACTATCTGCGCGACGCACTGGGGTGAGCGCTCCGGTTTGGGCAGAGTTTTCCGCAGCATGTGCGGTTTTCTCTGCCCAAATCCGGGTGTACGGGGGGGCGGGGGGCGGTGGGGTGAGCGTCAGCCGGGGGCCCCTCGGCTACTGAGCCGACCCTGGGGTAAGTTTCCCGCCAGGGCCCTCCGGCGGCCGGCCCCGCCCTCGGGTAACTTCCCGCACACGTCCGTTCAGTTAGAAATCGGGCGTCCGGCCAGTGCGGACGGGCAGTGTAGCAAGTGTCACAGATGTGAACGGCTTCCAGGGGCAGAAATTTAGCGGTCTACTGGAATAAGTTCGTGAGCACACGCACACCCGCCGGCGACGGGGCACGGTCAAAGCGGGCGCGACCCATAAACGACAAGGGCAGCGAGGACGTCGAGGATGACGCAAGCTTTGGACCGGCCGGCGAGAACGCGGGCGCAGATCGCGGAGAAAACGCTCCGCAAGGACCCGTGGTGGCGTCAGCCCGCCATCGTCGTCACCCTGCTGACGCTCTGGGTCTCGTACGCGACCGTGCGCGTGCTCATGGGGCACGACTACTGGGTCCCGGCGTACCACTACCTGACGCCGTTCTACTCCCCCTGCATCAACGGGGAGTGCGTGCCGGGCTCCAGCAGCCTCGGCCACTGGTTCCCCGCCGTGCCGCCCATCATCCCTTATGCGCTGGTCTCGCTGCCGTTCGTGCTGGGCTTCCGGCTGACCTGCTACTACTACCGGCGCGCCTACTACCGGGCATTCTGGCGGGCGCCGGCCGCGTGCGCGGTGCGTGAGCCGCACGAGAAGTACACCGGCGAGACCAGGTTCCCGCTGATCATGCAGAACCTGCACCGTTACTTCTTCTACGCCGCCGTCCTCATCTCGATCCTCAACACCTATGACGCGGTCGATGCCTTCCACGGCAAGACCGGGGGCGCTGGCTTCGGCCTGGGCACGCTGATCATCGTGGTGAACGTGGTGCTGCTGTGGGCGTACACGCTGTCCTGCCACTCGTGCCGGCACATCACCGGCGGCCGGCTGAAGAACTTCTCCAAGCACCCGGTGCGGTACTGGGCCTGGACGCAGATCTCCAAGCTCAACGCGAGGCACATGCAGCTCGCGTGGACCACGCTCGGCACGCTCATGCTGACTGACCTGTACATCGCGCTCGTGGCCAGCGGCACCATCAGCGACCTGCGATTCTTCAACTGAGGCGGCATTAGGAATGACCGATATCCAGCGTTTTTCCTACGACGTCGTAGTGATCGGCGCGGGCGGCTCGGGTCTCCGGGCCGCGATCGAGGCCCGGCTGCACGGGAAGAAAGTCGCGATCATCTCCAAGTCGCTGTTCGGCAAGGCCCACACGGTCATGGCCGAGGGCGGTGCCGCCGCCGCGATGGGCAACGTGAACCCGAAAGACAACTGGCAGGTGCACTTCCGGGACACCATGCGCGGCGGCAAGCTCATCAACAACTGGCGGATGGCCGAGCTGCACGCCAAGGAGGCACCCGACCGCATCTGGGAGCTCGAGGCCTGGGGCGCGCTGTTCGACCGGACCAAGGACGGCAAGATCAGCCAGCGGAACTTCGGCGGTCACGAGTACCCCCGGCTGGCGCACGTCGGCGACCGGACCGGCCTGGAGCTGATCCGCACGTTGCAGCAGAAGGTCGTCGGGCTGCAGCAGGAGGACGCCGCCTCGCAGGGTGACGCCGAGGCGATGATCAAGGTCTTCGCGGAGACCACGATCACCCAGCTGGTCAAGGACCCGGCCGGGCGGATCGCGGGCGCGTTCGGCTACATCCGGGACACCGGGAAGTTCGTTTTCTTCGAGACCCCGGCCGTGGTGCTGGCCACCGGCGGCATCGGCAAGACGTTCAAGGTCACGTCCAACTCCTGGGAGTACACCGGCGACGGGCTCGCGCTGGCCCTGCTGGCCGGGGCGAACCTGCTCAACATGGAGTTCGTCCAGTTCCACCCGACCGGCATGGTCTGGCCCATTTCGGTGCGCGGCCTGCTGGTCACCGAGTCGGTCCGCGGGGACGGCGGCGTGCTGCGCAACTCCGAGGGCAAGCGGTTCATGTTCAACTACGTGCCGGACGTGTTCCGGGCGCAGTACGCGGAGTCCGAGGAAGAGGGCGACCGCTGGTACACCGACCCGGAGCACAACCGCCGCCCGCCCGAGCTGCTGCCCCGGGACGAGGTCGCCCGGTCGATCAACTCCGAGATCAAGGCCGGGCGGGGCTCGCCGCACGGCGGCGTGTTCCTCGACGTATCCACGCGGCTGCCCGCCGAGGAGATCCTGCGGAAGCTGCCGTCGATGCACCATCAGTTCCTGGAACTGGCCGGCGTCGACATCACCAAGGAGCCGATGGAGGTCGGCCCCACCTGTCACTACATGATGGGCGGGGTGGAGGTCGAGCCGGACACCGCGGCCACGGCGGTACCCGGGCTGTTCGCCGCGGGCGAGGTTGCGGGCGGTTTCCACGGGTCGAACCGGCTCGGCGGCAACTCCCTGTCCGACCTGCTCGTCTTCGGCCGGCGGGCCGGTCTCGGGGCGGTGCAGTACCTGGAGGGGCTGACCGGCCGCCCGGAGGCTCCGGCCGCCGACCTGGAGAACGCCGTCGCGGAGGCGTCCGCGCCGCTGGAGCGGGCCGGCGGGGAGAACCCGTACGCGGTGCACGCCGACCTGCAGCAGACCATGAACGACCTGGTCGGGCTCATCCGCAAGGAATCGGAAATGACGACCGCGCTGAAGGAGCTGGAGAAGTACCGGCAGCGGGTCAGCCACGTCAGCGCCGAAGGCGGCCGCGGCTACAACCCCGGCTGGCACCTCGCGCTCGACCTGCGCAACATGATGCTGGTCGCCGAGTGCGTGGGGATGGCGGCGCTGGAGCGGCAGGAGTCGCGCGGCGGCCACACCCGCGACGACTACCCCGTCATGTCGCCGGAATGGCGGAAGGTCAACCTGATCTGCTCGATGTCCAACGGCCACGTGGCGCTCTGGCGCCAGCCGGTGAAACCGATGCGGCCCGACCTGATGACGCTGTTCGACCGCGCGGAGCTGAAGAAGTACCTGACCGAAGAGGAGCTCCCCCCGGAGGCCGCGGCCGCCGCGCCCGGGACGGCCACGCAAGAGGAGAAGCACTGACATGGGTTACCAGGCCAACCTGCGCGTGTGGCGCGGCGACGCGGGCGCGGGCAAGCTCACCGACTACCAGGTCGAGGTCAACGAGGGCGAGGTGGTCCTGGACGTGCTGCACCGGCTGCAGGCCACCCAGACCGGCGACCTGGCCATCCGGTGGAACTGCAAGGCCGGCAAGTGCGGTTCCTGCTCGATGGAGATCAACGGGCGCCCCCGGCTCGCGTGCATGACGCGGATGTCGACCTTCGAGCCCGAGGAGGTCCTGGCCATCACGCCGCTGCGGACCTTCCCGGTCATCCGGGACCTGGTCACCGACGTCTCGTTCAACTACTACAAGGCCCGGCAGATCCCGTCGTTCTCCCCGGACCCGTCGATCAAGCCCGGCGAGTTCCGCATGCAGCAGGTCGACGTGAACCGGTCGCAGGAGTTCCGCAAGTGCATCGAGTGTTACCTGTGCCAGAACACCTGCCACGTCATCCGGGACCACCCCGAGAACGAGAGCCCGTTCGCCGGGCCGCGGTTCCTGATGCGGGTGGCCGAGCTGGAGATGCACCCGGCCGACGAGGCCGACCGGCGCGAGATCGCGCAGGACGACTTCGGCCTGGGCCTCTGCAACATCACGAAGTGCTGCACCGAGGTCTGCCCCGAGCACATCNNACATCAAGATCACCGACAACGCGCTGATCCCGATGAAGGAGCGCGTGGTCGGGCGGAAGTACGACCCGCTGGTCTGGCTCGGCTCCAAGATCTCCCGCCGCCCGGCGCCGAAGGACACCCCCGAGGTCCCCAACACCGTCTGACCGGCTCCCGTACGGAGAGCTCCCCTCGCCCGGGGGCTCCCCCACGGGGACCTTCTTTATCCCGCTTAACGGACATAGCGGGAGTCCGCCGCCGTGCGAGCGCCTCCTGGGCGCCGGTACGGCGGCGAGCTCATGTCAGCGGACGGTAGCCGGGCCCGGCGGTCATACGTTCGTGCCGGACGCCGCCGTTGCCCTGGTCGTACCGTGGTCGTACCATCGTGATATGAGTACGGTCGTGAAGAAGTCGGTATCGGTGCCTGACGTCATCTGGTCCGCCGCCGAGGCCGAAGCCGAGTCCAGTCACACCACCGTGTCGGCTCTCGTCGCGGAGGGACTGGAGTACCTGCTGGCCATCCGGGCGGGCCAGCACGCGGTACGCGACTGGGAAGCCGAGCATGGGGCGTTCAGCCCGGAGGAGATCGCCGACGCGGATGCGGCGCTCGACGCGGCGGGCGTGATCCGGCCAGAATGAGCGGCCTGACCTACGACTCCGGCGCCCTCATCGCCGCCGAACGCAACGACCGGCGGATGTGGCTCATCCACGCGCGGGCGCTGGCCCGGGGCGTGCAGCCCACCGTCCCCGCCGCGGCGCTGGCAGAGGTCTACCGCTCAGGCCGGCAGGCCAACCTGGAACGCCTCCTGACCGGCTGCCGCGTCGACCCGCTCGACGGCGAGCGGGCCAGGGCCGCCGGCGTCCTGCTGGGCCGCCGCAGCCTGTCCCCGGGCGCCGTGGACGCCTCGGTCGCCGAATGCGCGCTGCGCCGGGGGGACGCGGTGGTGACCGGCAACGCCGGACATCTTGCCGCCCTGGCGGACGGCGTGGGCCGCAGACTCGCGATCATCGCCATCTGAGCGCCCACGAGCCTGCCGCGATGACGGCTCGGTCCTGGCTCTAGCCTGCCAAAAGCAGGTCAGCGCCCGGCTCCCGCGCGGGTCCCGAGGCGCTGCCGCCCTGCGCGCCCTCGCCCGCTGAGCGCTGCCGCGCCCGCCAGGAGCGGGCGCGGCAGCGCAGTCAGGAGCCGTAGCGGAGGATGACGCCCGGGCCGGGCAGGCTGGCGCCCGCGAGCCCGCCCACGGCCCACACCGAGGTGGTTCCCGGCACCCGGGCCATCTCGGAGGAAAGCTGCGTCGTGTGCCCGGCCGCACTCGGCGCCGTCTGTGTCGTCCAGGTCCCGCCGGAACTCGACACAAGCGGACCAGAGAAGGCGAAATTTTCCGGTTTCTCGTAGGTGATTGGGCCGCCGACGCGGTGCCTGCCGGCGGCCGCCGGTACTCTGTTCCTGCCCTCGCCGGGAGGACTTGCGGCGCTAGTGGCGGGTGATACACACGTTCGTTCGGCATCATTTCCGGCTGGTTCGCGCTGGCCGGCGTCCGGCGGGAGCGAAAGGCGGACATGGTCCCCCACCTGACCTATCCAGAGGCACTGGTCGTCGGCTTGTTCCAGGGGGTGACCGAGCTCTTCCCGGTGTCCAGCCTCGGCCACAGCGTGCTGATCCCGGCGCTGGTGGGCGGCAGCTGGGCGCGGGACCTGAGCGTGTCGGCGCCGCATTCGCCGTACCTGGCGTTCATCGTCGGGCTGCACGTCGCGACCGCGATCGCCATGATCATTTACTTCTGGCGGGACTGGCTGCGGATCGTCGCCGGGTTCTTCACCTCGATCGCCCACCGGCGCATCGAGACCGTCGACGAGAAGCTTGCCTGGATGATCGTCCTGGCCACCATCCCGATCGGCATCGTCGGCGCGCTGCTCCAGCACACGGTCCAGAACACGTTCGCCAAGCCCGTGCTGACCGCGATCTTCCTGGCCGTCAACGGGCTCGTCCTCTTCGGCGGCGAACGCCTCCGGCGCCGCGAGGCCGCTGCCCCGCGGCCGATCGAGCAGGAGACCTGGGTGGCCGGCTCCCAGCCGGGCATGCCCCGGGGAACGCGCCCGGTGGCGCGAGGGGGCGCCCCGATGCGGCCCGGGTCCTCGCCCGGGTCCTCGCCCGGGTCCTC
>PLRW01000341.1 GCA_003164955.1 Actinomycetota bacterium | reverse complement strand
GCACGTTGAAGTGCGGCACCGGCATGCGCGGCGCAACGCCCTCGGGGGCCAGCCACTGCCACAGCGGGGTGCCCGCGGAGGCGGCCAGGGCCCGGGCGAGCGCCATCGAGGTGCCGACAGTGGCGTTGGCGCCGAGCCGCTTCTTGTTCGCGGTCCCGTCCAGGTCGATCACCGCCTGGTCGGCCTCGGCCAGCGACGTCCAGGACCGCCCGCGCAGCAGATCGGCGATCTCGGTGTTCACCGAGGCGACCGCGCCCAGGACGCCCTTGCCCCCGTAACGGGCCTTGTCGCCGTCGCGGCGCTCGACCGCTTCGCCGGTTCCCGTCGACGCCCCGGACGGCACCCCGGCCCGGGCCGTCGTGCCATCCGCCAGCCGGATCGTCACCGCGAGCGTGGGCCGCCCGCGCGAATCAAGAATCTCCAGCGCCGATAGATCTGCGACACCGAAATCAGCCATTATCTGCTCCCAGAGAGTTGCTCAACTGCCAGTGCGTAAGCGGCCATTTGGCCTGACCCAGCCAGGCCATCAGGTCGCGCCGCCGTCGTGGTAGGGGCATTCGGCCTGACTGGGCGAGTTACAACCGTCAACGTCCGGGGCGCTGGTATCCAGGCGGACCTTCGCGCGGCCATGCCGCCTCCCGGAAGCTGATTCCTGAGAGGCCATTAGCCGTATCGGCGGTTCAGAAGCGGGACTGCTCCTGCCGGAGCCTCATCCGGCGCAGCCGGTCTAACGGGGTCGGCCCCGGCCGCGACAGAGCGAAATGAAATACTCGGCTACGGTGGCGGGCAACGGTATAATTCACAATGGCGGTCTGGGCCGCCGGCGGTGGGCCCCGCCGCATGCGCGCCTCGTGCGCATGCTTGCCGGAAGGCCAATGGGTCCTGTGCTCCAATTTGGAGGAGGCAGGACCATGTCGGCATCTGTGCTGTTGTCTGCCGGAAGGCTGCGGCGGTCCGGCCGCCTGTGGCGGCTGCCTGGGTGCGGGCGCGGCAATGGTCTCGATGACGGCGCGTGGGCCCCGGTGATGCCGCATCTCGCCCATGAGCTGGATAGTCGAAGCACACCACCATCGCCGCTCTCACGGCTGGTGCATGCGCCCGGGCTGCTGGTGCGCGCGGCCCTCGGTACGCGGCACCGGCGCTGGCGGGGGCCGCGGTGGGTGCCAGCCGCGTGTACCTCGGCGTGCACTGGCCGGGAGACGTGATCGCGGGCTGCCTGTTCGCCGCCGGCTGGCTGTGGCTCACCGATCCAGGATGACCCGAGCCGGCTCGATTGCCTGCCCTGCCGGCGGCCGGGCGGCGTGTATCTGCCCACCCGAACGATGCCCTCACCCAGCCGCGAGGAAGAAGAGGTAACGCCCATGGACACGCCGGCAGGCACCGACGTGCGCTGTTCCACCGTCGTATTCCGCGATGACGCGCTCTTGCTTATCCACCGTGCCCGGAGGGCATGGATCACTGGGCCCTGCCCAAGGAAACGCCAGGCGCCAGGGAGCATGGGGCCGTCATGAATTGCCTGGAATGTGCAACAACAATGGCGGCAACGTATACGGCCCCCAGCGCGATAGGGTGCTGTGCCTACTGCGGCGCCGGTATCTGCCTCGACCACGCGAGGATCCTGGCGCTGCCCGGCCAGCCGGTCGGCGTAGTCCTGCGGGCGGAGAGGGGTGCGCGCCGTGTCATGTGTGCAACCTGTTATGCCGCGTCTGACGCTGACGGAGCCAGCGCTGGGACTCTCATCGCTATTGCTCCCGCAGATCAGAACGGGTCAGCCAGCAAGCGCGGCGTGGCAGCATTCGCGCTGGCACTGACCGGCTGGGCGAGCAGCCCGGGCGGGCGCGGATTTGGTGCCAGCCGGCGCCGGTGGGCATTCCGCTGGCGGCGGCTGTGACGCTGGCCCGGGCCGGTCGTGGGCTACCTGACGTGGGGCCCGACGGGGTATCAGCGGCCCGAACGGCGAGACGACGGCCGCCGGACATTCCGGCTGCTGCCGGGCGAGCCTCTGCCGACCAGGTACGGCCCCGATCTCTACCGGCAGATATTCACCGCCGGGCCGAAGGCCGCCGCGGCCGGCTCGCCGGCGGTCGCGATAGACCTCTGAGGAACTCCGCGTTGCGCCCGTGCGCCTCAGCTGCGCAGCATCCTGGTTCAACTGTGACGCGCCGGTGCGGTCCAGCACAACCCGCGTCTCTTATTTTGTGCGCGCCCGGCCTTCCGGCCGAAATAACAGCGGCTCTTCACCCCTGATCCCCGAATCCGTTTCCGGGGTAAAATGCGCCCCAGGCGATGAGGCCCGCCTTGAACCGCCGAAATGGCTGATGGCTTCTACCGGATGGGCAACCGGTGGAGGCACCTGTGCGCGCCGATGTGACCACCAGGAACCGCATCCTGATCGGTAACGGGCTAAATTCGGTCAGCTGAGGAGGCATGGTGGAGGTTGAGGTTATCGTCGAGATCCCGCAGGGCTCGCGGAACAAGTACGAGATGGATCACGAGACCGGCCGGATCCGGCTGGACCGGATGCTGTTCACCTCAACCCGTTATCCGCACGATTACGGGTTCATCCCGGAGACGCTGGCCGAGGACGGCGATCCGCTGGACGCGATGGTGATGCTGGAAGAACCGACCTTTCCCGGCTGCCTGGTCACCGCCCGTCCCATCGGCGTGTTCTGGATGCATGACGAGCACGGCCCGGACGCCAAGGTGCTGACCGTCCCCGCCCACGACCCCCGGTACGCCGGGCTGCAGGACCTGGGCGACGTCCCCCCGCACGTGACCGCCGAGATCGGGCATTTCTTCGACATTTACAAGGAACTGGAGCCGGGGAAAGGCACCGACGTCCGCGGCTGGCAGAACCGCGCCACGGCCATAGAAGTCATCGAGGCCGCCTTCCAGCGCGCCCGTAACCTGCCTGCGCCGATCAGCGCAGCGAAGCCGGCCTGACACGGAATGGCTTATCTGGTTCCCGGCACGTCCGGTGTCGTGGCAGCGGTCTCGCTGGTTTGCCGCGCTTGGCTGTTGCGGCTGGGTTCACCGTCCAGGGTGGCTGCATCGGTAGCCTGGGTGAGGACTTTGTCTTCCTCCAGCCAGCCGCCGAGCCGGTAGTAGAGGTCTTCTCCGAAGCTGGTCGGGAGGGGGTCTTTGACGGTGAGCTTGTAGTTCCGGCTCCCGTCGGGCTGGCGCTCGGCCCGGAGGAAGAGGGTGGTGGGTGCGTGCTGGCGGCGGAAACGGTCGGCGAAGCCGAACCGGTGGGTGACGTAGAACACCTTGACCTGCGCGTCGAGCAGGGCGCGGACGATCTGGCCGGCGATCTCCGATCCTTCCCGCTCGTTGGTGCCGGCGAAGGACTCGTTGAACAGGATGAGGCAGCCCGGCGTGATCTGGCCGGCGATGACGCTCATGCGCTTGAGCTCGTCATCCAGCCGCCCGCTGGTCATGCCGGTGTCTTCTTCCCGGATGAAGTGGGTGAAGATCCCGCGGGTGACGTTCGCCTGGTAGGCCTGGGCGGTGACGAACAGCCCGCATTGCATCATGAGCTGGGCCACGCCGGCGCTGCGCAGGAACGTGGATTTTCCTCCGGAGTTGGCGCCGGTGATGATGACCAGCGACTTCCCGTCACCTTGCACGTCGTTGCCGGTGACCGGTTCCGGGGATTGCAGCGCCAGGCAGGTATCGCGCAGGTCGGTGCATGAGCGTCGTCCAGCTCGCGCTGCAAGGTGGCGAACAGCGCCGTCAGCCCACCGGAGGAG
Organism: Actinomycetota bacterium; assembly: GCA_003164955.1. Classification (GTDB taxonomy): domain Bacteria; phylum Actinomycetota; class Actinomycetes; order Streptosporangiales; family Streptosporangiaceae; genus Bog-532. Next base: position 6,544 of record PLRW01000341.1, on the reverse strand, counting down.
AATTTCCCGGCGTGGTCGTCGGCGACCTGCCGGAGCTGCCGCAGCCGGGCCACGTAGGCCTCCAGGTAGCTGACCGCGCCGGACAGGTTGGACGACGCACTCTGGTAGCTGCCTCCGTAGCCTCCCCACAAGTGCCGCTTGTCCTCCAGGACACCGGCCGCCACCGCGTACATCTGGCGGATGACCTCGGGCTGGGCGAGGCAGTCGGCCAGCACCCGCTGACGGTAGCGGATCATCTCCGGGGAGTGGAGGCTGGCGAGCAGGACCTTGGCGGATACCTCATGCAGGAACTTGTCGCCGGCGGCCATCGCCTCCAGCAGCGTGGTCAGTTCCAGGTCCTGGATCAGGTCCTCGTGGCCGGCGGGCAGCCCGGCGGTGAAGTCGAAGTCCCGGTCGCAGTGGAGGAGATGGGCCTTCATGGCGCGAGCCTGTCGTGCAGCCGCTGGTAGGTGAGGTCGTATTTCTCGGCGATAGCCAGCGCGTGGGCCAGGCCGTCGGCGGGTTTCCTGACGACCTTGTAGGTGCGCTCGGCTGGTTTGCCGGGGACGATCGTGCTCATCATGCTGACGATCTGCTCTCCGAGTGAGGCCAGTTCGTCGATGAAGGTGACGTAGACGCCCAGGGCGTCCAGCCTCATGAGTTTGGTCAGCAGCTTGGTGCCCAGGAAGCGGGCGTCGTGCACGGTGGTGGAGGTGAAGATCTCGTTCAGGATCACGATGCTGGCCGGGGTGGCCGCCCGCAGGATGTCCCCGATCCGGATCAGGTCGTCTTCCAGCTTCCCGGTCATCGCGGCGAGGTCTTCCTCCCGCTCGAAATGAGTGAAGATGCGGTCGGGCAGGAACAGGCGGGCGGTGCCGCCCGGGACCGGGCAGCCGACCGCGGCCAGGTGGTGAAGCTGGCCGAAGGTCCGGGCGAAGGTGGTCTTGCCGCCCTGGTTGGGGCCGGTCACGACGAAGATGCGCTCGGGGCCGTCCAGGCGGAAGTCGTTGGTGACCACCGGCGTGTGCCCGGCGATGAGCTTGCGTGCCAGGGCCAGGTCGAAGGTTCCGGTAGCGCGGATTTCCCTGGAGCTGGCGGAGACCTGGGGATAGCAGAAGCTCAGCCCGGCGGCGCGAAGCGGCCTGATGTGGTCCAGGTAGGCCAGGTAGAACTGAAGTTCCTGGTCCGCGCGCCGGATTCCCTCATCGGCGAACGCGGCGTGCTGGCGGCAGTACTCCTCCAGCGCGGTGAACTGTTCCGGGAACAGCCTGGCCACTAGCCCGGCGATCTGGGCGGCGATGTGGTTCATCCCCGGCCGCACCCGGTAGCGGATCAGGTAGTTCTTGGCTGCGCCCTGCTTGAACCGCTCGAAGGTGTCCAGCACCGCGGCGCTGTAGTCGGCTTCGCCGCTGTAGCGGCTCACCTCGACCCGGGCGCCGTTGATGCGGGTGCAGTAGCGGATCCGCGCGAGAGCGTCCTTGCGGTTCCGGGTATCGCTGGCCAGGGCGGTGAACCCGGCCGAGGCCACATAGGCGGCGAGGTAGCCCCGGAAGGCCAGCAGGGCGCGGGAGCTGACCGGCGCCGAGGCCAGATGCCCGGCCAGGCCGGCTACCGCGTCGCAGTAGATGGCCGCCGCGTCCAGCAGCCAGCCCTCCCGCTGGAGGCGGTACCGCATCTCACCTAGCTGGCGCAGGTGGGCGCGTACCTCGCCGATCAGCCCGGAAAAGCGCTGGACCGCACCCAGCAGGGCAGGATTCTCCAGGTCCCGGAAGACCTCCTGCCGGTAGCGCACCGCACCGGCATCGCGCAAACGTCCGCGCAGGACCGTGGTGATGAGGTCACGCTCCTCGCGGTCCCCCGCGACCGCCGCCACGATCTGGTCCAGGTTCAGGTCCCGTGCGCAGGAGTGATTCCCGTCCTGGTCCCCGGCGGCCCGGGCCGACGGCGGTTCTTCGGACAGCAAGCTCGGGAAATGGTCCTGGCCCCGCGGGGCTGGACCTCCCGCCTGCGGGTCCCCGGTCACCGGCGTTCCCGGGGAGGGCAAGACATCTCCGGGCCCAGACCCCGGCAGCTGGGTTTCCGCAACGCCATGGCATGCCCTCCTGTGTTCTGGCCGCTAGGCAGTCAACAGGAGCCATCAGCCACTGGGGCGAGTCCGGCGAGCTCCATCACCGTGGCATTTAGTCTACCGGCCACGCTGCCGGCCGGCCCGGGGCGGCCGTGATCGTTATCACCGCTAACCATTGCCCGGCTGACCCGCGCGGACCTCGACGCGTAGTCCCGGCCGGGGGCCTCGCGGGGGCCCGCGAGGCCCCCGGCCGCCCGGTTATGCTGACAGGAGCGCGGCGGAGGGGCTCGCCGCGCTCGCGCCTGCCGGCTTGCCGCAGGCGGCACGGATGCGGCGCTGCCGTCGCCAACGGTCCCTGCCAGGCGTAACGCGTGACGCGGGTAGGAGGATGGCGCGGATGCTGAACCGCGGGGATGTCCTGGACAAGGCGCTGGAAGACCTTGCTGCGCTGGGCACCGACCGGGATCGTGAGCAGCTGGCGGCGCTGCGGGACCGGCTGGCCGCCGCACGGTTGCGGGTCCTGGTGGCCGGGGAGGCCAAGCGGGGCAAGAGCACGCTGATCAACGCGCTGCTCGGCCAGCCGGTGCTGCCGTCGGGGGTGACGCCGCTGACCGCGGTGACGACGACCGTCCGGTACGGCGAGGACCCCGGTGCCGAGGTCCGGTTCGGTGACGGGCACGAGGAGAAGTACCCGCTAGCGGCGCTCGACGACCTGGTGACCGAGCGGGGCAACCCGCGCAACCGCCGTGGCATCGCCGCGGTGACCGCGTTCGTGGACGCGCCGGTGCTGGCCGGTGGGGTCGAGCTGGTGGACACCCCCGGCACCGGGTCGGTGTACCAGTGGGACACCGACGCCGCGCACCAGGCGCTGGAGACGATGGACGCCGCCGTGCTCGTGCTGACCGCCGACCCGCCGGTGTCAGCCAGCGAACGCGAGCTGCTGGGCAAGGTCGGCGAGCTGTCGGTGACGACGTTCGCGGTGCTGAACAAGGCCGATCACCTCGATGCGGCGGAGCTGGCCGAGGCGGCGGAGTTCACCCGCCGGGTGCTCGCCGAAGCGGGCCATGCCGGGCGGGTCTACCCGATGTCGGCCCGGGCGGCCCTGGAGACGGGGGAAGGGGAGGCAGGTGGGGATCCCGGGTTCGCCGCCTTCGCCGCCGATTTCACCGCCTACCTGGCATCGCGGGGGCGCTGCGACCTGGCCATCTCGGCGGCCGGGCACGCCCGCCGGATCGCCCGGTCGCTGCTGGACGAGGTGGCGCTGACCCGCCGCGCGGCGCAGTTGCGGGCGGGAGACGCGGCCGGGCGGGTGGAACGATTCAGTGCCCGGCTGGCCGAAGTCGCCGTGCACGGCCGGGACGCTGCCGCGATCGCGGACGCCGAGTCGGCCCGGCTGCTGTTCGCGCTCAACGATGCGGCCGAGGCGGACGCGCCCCGGCTCGGCCGCCAGGTCACCGCCCAGCTCGGCGCGCTGCTCGACGGCGAGCTGCGGACCGCCACGCCCAGCCAGATCGAGCAGCGCGGCCGGGAACGGCTGGTCGCGCTCACCGTGGCGGCCGCCGACGCGTGGCGGCAGCGGCAGCGGGAACGCATCGAGCAAGGGCTAGCCGACGTGGATGCCCGGCTGGCGGCGGACCTGAAGACCGAACTGGAGGTGCTACGGGAATCAGCCGCCGAACTGCTCGGCCTTGACCTCGCCGTGCCCGAGCCCGGCGGCCGGCTGGCCGAGGACCCGCGGTTCTTCTACACCACCGCCGAGAACCCGGGGCAGACCGAACTGCTGGCGGGCGCGGTGCGCCACCGCCTGCCCGGCGAGCTCGGCAGGCGGGCGGCCCGGGAGCACCTCCGCCGCGAAGCGCCGGAACTGGTGAAACGGCAGATCGGCCGGGCCCGCGGCGACTTGCAGTACCGGCTCGCCGAGACGACCCGCGCGCTGGTCCGGGTAGTGAAACGGCGCTACGCCGACGGCACCGAGCGGATGCAGGCCGCGCTGCGCGCAGCGGCGGAGTTGCGTGCGGCATCCGGCACGGAGGCGGCACGCATGGAATCTGACCTGGCCGGGCGCGAAGCGGCACTGCACCGCGTGCTCAGCTTGCTGGACGAGGCACGACCCGGCTAGAAGCACCACCGTCCGCCCGGGAAAATGCCCGTGAGATCAGAACGGACAGTGGTGCTTCCTGGCAGCGCCGGGTCAGGGCATGCCGTAGCGCAGGGCGGGCTGAGCGGCGGCGATCTCCAGCAACCGTGCGCTGCTCGGCCATCGTGTTCCGCGGCGATGCCGTGCCGCTGGTCCACCGGGAGGGGGCTGACGGGATCACTGATGCGGTCCGCGGGCACGCTCGGGCGTGTGCGGGAGGGCTGCCGGGCTGCCTGCTGGCCCGCGTGCCAGCGGCGCATGAACGGGGTCCGCCCGCCGGGATGGCGCAGCGGGATGCCGGCGCGGCGCATGAACCCGCGCACGGTCATGGCCGGCTGGCCGGTGAGCAACTCAATGTGGGTCAGCCCGGCGCCACAGCCCCAGTAAAGGTCCTTGACCAGCGAAGTGGTTAGCGGCACCGGCACGGGGAACCGCCGCCAGAGGGGGGAACCCGGCGGCACCTGCGGAATGTCGCGGGCGTCCAGCGCCGCGGCGATCAGCGGGTCGGCATAGAGCGCCTGGACCAGCTCGATCTCTTCCGGTCCCGGTACCGGGACGATCCCGCCGGCCCGGACGGGGACGCCGAGGGCATGGGCGCTGCGCAGCACAGTGCTGCGGGAGGTGCCCAGCCGCCGGCCGACCTCATCGGCAGTCATGCCCAGCCGGGTGTACAGGTCGTCCAGGACTTCAGCGGGCACGGTGCGGCGGTCTTCGCGGTTCCAGCCGCCGCGAGTACGGACCGCGATACCGTAACGGCGCAGCCGGTCCCGGACCGTGCGCTCCGGCAAGCCGGTGAGAGCGGCGATCTGCGGCGAGCCGAGCCGTCCCGCCTCATCCAGGCCGACCAGGAGCCGCTCAAGGCCGGGCGGGTCTTCGCGGCGCAGCGGCCGCAGCCGCCCGGCACCGCGGGGCCGCAGCGGCACGGCCGCCCGCCGCAGCATCCTCGTCACCCGCTGCCGGTCCAGCCCGGTGATCTCGCCGATCGCGTAGGTGGACAGGCCCCGGCACAGGTACAGGTGAGCCAGCCTGGCAGGCTCCTGCCCGTCCCTGGCGGGCACGGTGTCCTGGCCCGTGTGGCAATACCGGCACGGCGACGCCACGCGGTCACCAGGGGTAGCCGCCACGGCGAGGTCACGGTCGAGCATGAGCATACGGCCTCCCGCCCGCGCTAGGCAGGGACCGTTGGCGGTGACCGCAGTTTGACGGCGAGCCCCTCCGCCGCATCCACTTCTGAGCATAAATCCGGCTTCCCGGCCGGTAAAGCATGCGCGGCCAGGGGTGCGATGGCTGGCCGGGACGGCGCGGGGGCTGCCTGGCAGGCGATGGCGGCGGCAGGCCGGGCCAAAGGCCGTGTCCGGTGCCTTCTGCCTGACGGTTTGCCGGGCTGGTGATGCAATGGCCCGGATCATGTCGCCGAGTTCCAGGCGCGGTCAGCGTAGGTCCTCAGCTCATCAATCTCTCTTCCCTGCCGGTGACGAACGGAGCACCCCCCGGGGCTGGTGGGGTGGAGGGCTCAGCCCCCGGGGTGCTGGCCGGCCGGCCTGGTGCGCGCCCGGACGATCAGGATGAGCGGGATCGCAGCCAGCTCGCTGGCCACGCAGAACGCGACCAGGCCGCCGAGTGAAACGTTGATCAGCACGCCGATCACGATGCTGCCGAGTACCCAGCCCGTGCCGTAAATGCCGGTGAACAGACCGTAGGCGAAGGCCCGGCGATCCGGTGAGACCATCGGCGCCACGGCTGCGGGGATGAGCGATTCCTGCACGCCCATGCCCAGCCCCCACAGCGACACGCCGACCAGGATGGGCCAGAACCCGCCAAGGAAGACAAGCGGCGCATACGCTGCGGCGACGATGGTCAGCGGGATCAGCACGCCGATCCCGGCGCGGTCGAACACCCGGCCCAGGATCAGCGAGCCGGTGCCGCTGACCGCCATCGCGACCGCATAAAATATCGGCGTCAGCGCCGGGGACACGGTTCCGGCGCGCTGGAAGTGGTAGGCGATGAGCGGGAAGTCGGCGAAGCCGGCGGCGGCGAGCGCCGCGCCGCTCACGTACACCCAGAACACGCGGGGAAGCCCCTGCGTGGTTACCTGAGCGGGCCCGGTCGCCAGGTCCTGCGGACGCGGGTAGAGCAGCCGGGCGACCCCCAGCAGCGACAGCATGATGACGGCCGGGACCGCCAGTGCCGCGAACGCGATCTTGTAGTCGTGGTGGTTCAGCACGAGGATCAGGGCGATCAGCAGCGGCCCGAACAAGGCGCCGAACTGGTCCAGCGCCTCGTGTACCCCGAACGCCCGGCCGTACCCGATGTCCTTGGCCGCGTGGGACAACATCGCGTCCCGCGGCGGGTTCCGGATT
>PLRW01000347.1 GCA_003164955.1 Actinomycetota bacterium | reverse complement strand
CACGTCCGGGGCGACCGGCACCGTGACCGCGTTCTCACCGGCCGCGGCAAGCTTGCCGTTCAGGCCCTCGTCTTCCAGGTCCGCGACAACCGGCAGCGTCGCGACGTCCTTGTCGACCCCGGCGAGGAACTGGTCCACCTGGTCCTGCGCCGTGACGGTATCCGCGTCGACGGTGACCGTAGCCGTGTCCCCGTCGATCGCCGTGACCAGCTCATCGACCTGATCGGTTGCCGTCGTCGTGTCCGCGTCCACGGTGACGGTCGCGGTGGGCGTGCCGATCTGCTCATCCAGCGACGCATCGAAATCGGTGGCGTCGGGGGTGACGGGAACGGTGACGACCGTCCCGCCGACCTCCTCGTCGAGCGCGGCCTGAAAGTCGGCCGTGTCCGGGGTGACCGTGACGGCGACGACAACGCCGCCGAGTTCCTCCTGCAGCGCCTGCTCAAAGTCGGAGACGTCGGGAGTGACCGAAACCCACGCTCGGGCGATCTCGAACCCTGACTCGCCGCCGGGAATCTCGGTCACGGTGCCCTCACCTCTGCTTGCTCGCTGCCTTCGCGCCGCTCCGTGCTGCCCGGGTACCTCTGCGCGTGGCGTTCACCGCCGCGGTGGGATGGTCGCCGCTGCGGATGCGCTTGGACGTCTCCCGCGCGGCCTCGCCCGAGTAGGCGCGGTGCTTCGTGTCGGCGACCTGTCGTGTGGCGGCCTTCGCGGCGGGCGTCTTAGCCGTCGCCGCTTTCGCCTCGGCCTGGGCGATGTCCTGCCGCGCGGTCTCTTTGAGCGCCACAGCGGACTTCTTGCGGCGCCTCACCGGATGCCCCGCTTCCGCCGCGGCGCATAGCCGAGATTCCGCAGCAACCCCGCCTCGCCCGCGGCCATGACCTCTTGCGGCGTCCGGGCGGCTTCTACGTCAGAGAGGGTCCACTGCCGCGGGGTGGCGGCCGGTGCCGGCGCGGGGGGCGCGGCCGCGCGGAACCGGGGATCGGCCTCCGCGGCGGTCCGGGCCGCCTGGCGGACCTGGGCAGTGAAGTCCGGCGAGCCCGGATTGAGCGCACCCGTGGCCGTCCGGAACGAGCGGGAGTCGAGCAGCTGGTCGGCGTCGATGGCCAGCGCGGGCGCTTCCCGCCACACGACCGCCTCAACCGCCTGCGCGCGGAGCTGCCCCGCCAGCTCGTCAGCCGTGGTCGTCATGCAAGCTCACCCCGCATGAATGCGTCGATGGACGGCTCGTCCAGCAGCACCAGGTCACCGGCCCGGACATGTGCCTGCTGCTGCTGGGTGAGTTCGCCGATGACGGGAACCAGGAGGCCGCCCCGGCCGCGGGCGATGTAATCCGGCCGCTTCGGCTCCGGGAGCTGTGTGACGGCCGCGACCCGCGCGAGGCCGCCGGCCGCGTCCCCGGCGAGGGCGTGCGCGAGCGCGGTGGCGAGCTGGGCACCGATGGGGCCAACCTGCGCCCGGTCGTGCACGATCGCCTCGCCCCGGACGGCGACGCCCGCCGAGGTGGCGCGCGGGCCCCCGGGGGCGATTGGCTCGGCGCCGAGGTCGGCCGCCGCCGCGATCAGGTCGGCGACAGCGGCGTCATGGGCGGCCGCGATGGCGCGGGCGCGTCCTGCCGCTGTGGCGACGTCGGCGAGGGCCTGCCCGAGTCCGTCAAGATCCGTGCCTGCGGCGAGCCTGCCAACCTCGGCGCCGATCTCGGCGAGGCCCTTGAGCCGCGCCGCCTGGCGGTCGCGCTCGGCCCGCTCCCGGGCGCCCTGCGCCGACAGGTCAGCGTGCCGCCACGCATCCCGCAGCTTGTGCAGCGCCGAGACGCCGACATTCCTTGCCCCGGTGGCGAGGTCGCGCTCGGCCCGCTCTACGTCCTGGCGCGCGCCCGCGGCGTCCGCTTCGGTGTCCGCGACGGTTGGTGCGGTCATACGGCCCTCCTGTGGTTCGTGGTGCTCACGCGGCGGTTGGGCCTTCGTGTGCGTCGCGGGTGGCTTCGTCCAGCTCGCGCAGCAGGCGCGCATAGGCGAGCCGCATCCCGCCGAGCGGCGTGCGCGTGCCGTTCTCCCAGCGGTGGACCGTCAGCTCGTGCACGCCAAGCTCACCGGCGAGCCGTACCTGCGAGACGCCCGCCGCTTCGCGGATCGCCCGCGCAGTGGAGGGGGCAGGCAGGGACAGCGCCTCGCGTACTTCGGCCACTAGCCCGCTCATACTTGCGTCCTCCCGGTCATCGGCTGGTCAGTCCTGAGCATAGGACGGCAGTGCTCCCCCCGCGCGCGTGTAGACCCCCCTGCATTGATGCAGCTTTCAGGCCAGCGGTTACCGGCTGGTCAGATCCGAGCGTAGGACGCTGGCTAACGTCGCGGCTATCGCGCGCAAATTATGACCGGTCAAACATGCGTAAGCCTTGTCACTTGTTAGGCCAGCGGTTAACCTCGCGGTTATGTGGGTGGTTAAGACGGCGGGAGAGTCGCCGTGGTGCCGGGTGTACTACGAGGGCCTGCCACCATCCGGCCTCGCCGTCCGGATGCGCTTCGCGCCGACCGCTGACGGCGTGGCCGTCGCCGGGATCCAGGTCGAGCGCACCGACGGCCACGCGGTGACCGCCGCCGACCTGCGGGCCGTCAAGCTGCCGCCCAACTGGGTTTTGTTTGGCGAGTCGGCGCGGCGCTGGTACCGGCCGGAGGGCCCCCCGATCACCCGCAGCCGCCGGGGACCGAAGGACGAGGGCGACGAACGGCACCACGCGGTCTGGGATCTCTGGCTGCAAGCCCAGCAGGCCGCGCCGCGGGCGCCGGTCAAGTGGATGCTGACCCGGCTGTCCGTCTCGGACGCGACCGCGCGCCGCTGGGTGCGGCAGGCCCGGGAGCGGGCCGCCGTGCTCGGCTGGCCCGCCGTACCGCAGGAAGCCCCGCATTTTCCGCGATACGGCGGTGACTCACCTGCGGCGGAAGACCCCGCGGCCGCCCCTGACTCCCCCGGGATTTCTGCGACAGAAGACGAGAGGGCCTGACATGGGGACCGTTCACGCGCTCGCCCGGCGGGAAACCGCGACGCTCGGCGGGGCCATAGACGCCTACCTCGCGACGCTGTCCGGCCCGGAAAGCGCCGGGACATGCCGGGTGTACAGCGGCGTCCTGCGCGCCCTGGCCGCCGAGTTCGGCGACGGGACGGACACCGCCGCGCTAGCACCGCCCGTGGTCGCCG
>PLRW01000331.1 GCA_003164955.1 Actinomycetota bacterium | reverse complement strand
CATCCACGGCCCGGTCATCCACGGCACCGTCGCCCACGGGGGCGCCGGCCCGCCGCAGCGCCGCGCCGATGACCGGGAGCAGCACCCGGCCGCGGTCGTTGAGCGCGCGGGCCCCGATGCGGCGCCCGCGCGCCACGATCTCCACGCACGGGTCGGCGTAGGCGATGTGCCAGCGGCTGTAGCGGCCCGGATACTCCATGCCGGAGCTGAGCACCCCGCCGCGCCGTTCGTCGACGGCTCGCGAGACATCGGCCAGCAGGTCAGGGTCGAAGGGCCCCGCGGTGCGGGTGACACGCACGCCGCCGGCGGTCTCGAAGGTGGTCAGCTCATCTCGCGGTACGGAGTCCACGTGGGCACCTTTGTCCGGGCCCGGCCACGGCGGGAAAGAAAAACGACCGCCGTTACCCGGGCGGTCGTCTCATGATCTGCGCAGTACGCGAGCCATCACGCCGCCTATGGGCGGCGCCACCACTGCAGGCTCAGCGACGTTCGCATGGCGGTCAGCTTAGCGCGTCCGGCCGGGCACCGCCAGCGAGCGGCGGCGCCCAGGAGGTTAATGTCGTCCCGATGGGCGCATGCGGTTCCATGATCATGGAAGATACCTGCTCATGAGCGGAGAGCCACGGTCAGCGATCGCGGTGTGGTTCCGGTCCAGCCGCCGGATGCTCGCCGCCGAGCTGAGCCAGGGCGGCTGGCTCAGCTTCGGCGCGTTCCGGTGGGCGGACATCAACATCCCGCGCGCGCTGCGGGCCGGTGCCGGGATGATCACCCCGCTCGCGCTCGGCCTGGCCACCGGCCACCTGGAGTACGGGGTCTTCGCGTCCCTCGGGGCGCTGCCCGCCGGGATGGTCTCCTTCCAGGGCGAATCGTGGACGCGGGTGAGCGCGGTGGCCTTCGCGGCGTTCGGCATGGCGGTGGCCACGTTCGTAGGCGCGGTGGCCGCGGGCACGAGCGGCTGGCTGCTGTTCCCGGCCGTGCTGATCTTCAGCTACCTGGCCGGGCTGATGGCCTCGCTCGGGCAGCGGTTCCTGGTGGTCGGCCTGCAGTGGGCCATTCAGCTCGTGATCGCCAGCGCCGTCCCGCTGCCCCCGCGGGAGGCGGGAGTCCGCGCCCTGCTCGTGCTGGCCGGCGGCCTGTGGCAGGGCGCGCTCGTCGTCGTGTCCTGGGCGTTCACGCGCGGCAACCAGGAACGGGCCTCGCTCGCCGGCGCGTACCGCGCGCTCGGCGCGTACGCCGCGGAGGCGTGCCGCCGCCCGGCCGCGTCCGATCCGGCCCCGCCGCCCGCGGTCTTCGGCTCGGACGCGGTCCACGATCCCAACCCGCTGCTGCGTGCGCAGGAACGGTACCGGTTCCTGCTGATACTCGAGCAGGCCGAACGCATCCGGACGAGCCTGGCCGCCCTCGCGAGCTACGGTCCGGAGTGCGGCGTCCTCGATCCGGTCGCCGGGGTACTGACCGGCGTGGCGGACGCATTGGAGGCGCGGCGCGGTCATCGGGACCTGGCGGACGCCCTGCGGGAACGCCTCACGGCGATCGATGTGCCCAGCGATGTTCCGTGGCGCTGGGCGGTGGCCGGGCTGCTCGGCGAGATCCGCGGCGCGGCACGGATCCTGCGGCGGCTCGACCAGCGCGATACCGGGCCGGCCCCGGACCCCATCCCCGGCCCCGGCCCCGGCCCCGGCCCGAGGCTGGGAACGCGGCTGGGAACGTGGCGCTCGAATGTGGCCGCGGCCGTGCAGGCGCTGCGCGCCAGCGCCGGGACGTCGACCGAGGTGGGACGGCACGCGCTGCGGCTGGCGGTGGTCGCATCGATCGGTGAGATCGTGGCCCAGGCGTCCGGGCTGCCCCGCGGCTACTGGATCGTGCTGACCATCCTCATCGTGCTGCGGCCCGATTACGCGTCGACGATCTACCGCGGCGTTCAGCGCGCCGGCGGCACCGTCCTCGGCGCCGGGCTCGGGATAGCGACGGCCCTGCTCCTGCACGTGGGCCCGGCGGCGCTGGTGGCGGCGGTCGGCGTGACGATGACGATCGCCTACGCCATCTTCGCGGTCAACTACCTGCTGTTCGCCGTGTTCCTCACCGACTTCGTGGTGACGCTGATGGCGCTGCTCGGCGAGACGGCCGAGCAGACGGTGACCGCCCGCCTGGCCGGGACGGGGATCGGCGCGGCCCTGGCCCTCATCGGCTACCTGGCCTGGCCGTCCTGGGAGGGCGAGTCGGCCCAGCAGAAGCTGGCCCGGCTGTTCGAGACGCAGTCGCATTACGCGGCCCTGGTGCTGCGCGCCTACGTGCGGCCCGGTGCGGCCGGCGGCGCGCCGTCGCTACCGGAACTGCAATCCGCGGGGCGTGCCGCGCGGCGGGCGCGTTCCGATGCCGAAGCGTCCGCGGACCGGCTGGCCGACGAGCCGTCCCGGCCGCCGATGACCGCGCGGCTCGCGTACGCCCTGACCGGAATCGCCCGCCGGATGGTGCACGCCTCGCTCACCCTGCAGGCCGCCATAGAGGCGGCCCACACGGCCGCGCACGGCCATCCCAGCATCTCCGCTCGCCCCCGGGTCCTGGCTGGTGCGGACGGTGGCTCCGGTACGGGCGGCGCGGAGAGCGGTACCGGCGGAGCCGAGGTCGCCGAGGTGGTGGACCAGTTCGCCGACGGGGTGGAAGACGCGGCCCGGGTCATCGCCGGATCGCTGCGCAGCCTGCGGCCGCCGGGTGACATGCCCCCGCTGCGGGAGCGGCAGACGGCCATCTACGAGCAGCTCACCGGGCCCGCCATGGCGGCCCCGGCAAAGGGCACAGCAGAGGCCGCCGTAGCGGCCGCCCTGGCCGGGCCGCCGGAGGTCCTGACGGGCAGTACCGACGAGTTCACCGACGCGCTCGACACCGCCGCGGACGTCCTCCACCGCCGACTGAATGGATAGGAATTAATACCAAATTGCAATCCCTATCACCTCATACAAGATTTTATTTTGTGTCATAATGGTGTTTACTGCTTATAACGTTGGGCGTTATGGAGAATTCCGCACAACCGGCCGGTTCCCGCCGGGGTACGTCATCCGCGAATACGTCAGACTCACGTACGCCGACCGGGATACCATCGCCGGGACACTGGCCATGGCCGGCCGGTGCGCGCCGGGGACCGAACTGATCGCCGAGTAGGCGGTACCGGATGACCTGCAGGACGACCGCGGCCGCGAATACGTCCGGCTCGTCGGGCCGGCGCTCGCGGAGCGAGGTGAACCGTGGCTGACGTTCCTGCGCCCGGGCGGAAATGACGGCCCTGCTGAACGACCACGGTTTCGCGGACGTCACGCACGCCGGGCCGGGCGACATGGTGGATGCCGGCCTCTGGGCCCGTTCCGACGCCCTGCGGCCTGCCCGCCTGTTCCAGGTGGCCGACGGCTACATTCGCATGGTGTCATGATCAATTGACCGAAACGGACGTAGCGGGAGGCGGCCCGGTGAAGATGGTGTCCGCGACGACGTGGATCGACGCAGCCCCCATGACGGTCTGGGCCATCCTCACCGACCTCAGCCGCTACCAGGACTGGAATCCGCTCTTCCGTGAGGCGGCGGGCGACATCGTCGTCGGCCGCCGGATCTTCCTCAGAAGCTTCCCGGCGGGCGGACGGCCGATGACGCTCAGACCCACCATCACCGCCGCGACCGCCGGGACCGAGCTGGGGTGGGCCGCCCGCCTGCCCGGCATCATAGGCGGGGAGCACCGTTTCACGCTGCGGCCCGGCAACGGCGGAACGCTGGTGGTGCAGAGCGAGACCTTCCGCGGCCTGCTGGTGCCCTTTTCCGGTAAGGCCATGGACCGGGCCGAGACAAGTTTCCAGGCGCTGAACGGCGCGCTCAAGGCGCGGGCCGAGTCCCGGTAGCCGAGTCCCCGTTCCCGACCCCCGGTAGCCGAGCCCCGGTAGCCGAGCCCCGTCCCCCGCCCCCGGTAGCCGAGCCCCCGTTCCCGACCCCCGGTAGCCGAGTCCCCGTCCCGAGCCCCGTTTCCCGAGTCACTGCACCCTCCCCCGCCGCCATAGAGCCGACGGCCGAATTACGGAAAGCTGTTCCGCAATCCCCCCTGGTGACATTGCCGAATGGTTAGCCGGTGATAACAGTGTGTAAAAGGGACATTTTGGGTCACAACGTAACTAAAAACGTTGACCAGCTCAGAACGTCCCAGTTAATGTAGACCACGCTTTCCGTCAACTCTGACGCGTTGGGTATCGCGGTGCCATAGACAGCCCATGAGCATCAAGATCTCCACTTGTGGCGCACAGGGGCCGTCACAAGTGGCAGATCGCGGGTGATGTGCGCGACTGGCGAGGGCCCCGGCCAAAGGTCGGCATNNGGGACCGGTCAGAAGTCGAAGCCCCCGGGACGGGCGTTGCGGTCCGCGATGAGGCCGGCCAGCGTGGCGACGGCGATCTCGGGCGGGGTCCGCGAGCCGATGTTCAGGCCGACCGGCCGGTGGACCAGGCTGATGTCCTCCTCCCCCACGCCCATCTCGCGCAGGCCCGGGAGGTAGGGCGCCGGGTGGCGCGGGTTGCCCAGCACGCCGATCCAGCGCGCCTTGCCGACGGCCAGCAGGTCACGCAGCACCGAGTCCAGTTGCGGCCGGTGATGGTCGGTGACCACGACGTCAGCCGACGGGTCGAGGACGTCGAACGACCCCGTCACCTCCGCGCCCGCCGTCCGGGCCGCGGCGGCCCGGTCGGCGTCGGGTTCCAGCAGAACGGCCCGGAAGCCGCAATCGGCGCCGAAGTGCAGCAGGAATTCGGCGACCGGTGAGGCGAAAACGGCAATAAGGGTGCGCGTCTCGGTCGCCGGGGCCGGTGCTCCGTGGGCGATGGCGCACGCCGAGTCTTCGGTCACTGCGTCCGTGGTGGTGTCGTGCTGGTGCGTCATTCGCCCAGTCTCGCANNGGTAGACGGCAAACTGCCGGTAGGAGAGTTAAGGGGACGCGATCATGACGAACACCAGCAGATGTCGCGCGGCGCGTGAACGGGTGACGACGCCAGCGGCAGCCCGGCCTGGACGGGGACGAAGAGGCGGACCGCTGACCATGAAAGACGAAGAGGGGGAGCGTTGACCATGAAACTGGTCAAGCACGAAGTCAGCGACTGGACCGTCGGGCAGCTCCGGAAGGCTCTCGCCGACTTCCCTGAAGACATGCCCGTCCGGGTGGCGCCGCTGGAAGAGCCGGGCGGCGACCTGGAGGCTCCGCTGCAGGTCGTCACCGGTACGGAGGTCCGGACCTTCGCCGCCGGTGACGGGGCCGGGGGCCCGCTCGACGAGAGCCCGGGTGCGGTGGAGGAGTACGTGACGCTCGAGTGCGACTACCCGTCCGGGGAATACGCGCCCTAGAGGTCAGGCACCGGCCATACGCGGTCGATCGGCGCCCGGCGCGCAACGGCCACGTCGATCGGCGCCCGGCGCGCAACGGCCACGCTCAGAGGCGGTAGGTCTCGACGAGCTTGTCCATCACCGCGTCGAGCCGCGCGTCGGTCTGCTGCCGTGCGGGGGCCTCGTCATACCAGGCCACGATCTCCCGTGCGCCCCGCTCGAACGGGATCTCGGCACGGTAGCCCGGCACCACGCTGCGCAGTTTCGAGTTGTCGAAGACCATCGAGTGCGACTTGTCGCCGAGCAGGCCCGCGCCCCAGTGGGGGTCGGCCGCGGCGATCGCGTCGGAGGGGACGTGCACGATCCGGGCGGTGGCGCCGGCCGCGGCGGCCAGGGTCTCCGCGATCTGGTTCCAGGTCAGCACGTCGTCGGAGGTGATGTGGAATGCCTCCCCCACCGTTCGCGGATGGCCGAGCAGCGGGACGAAGCCGCGCGCGAAGTCGGCGTGGTGGGTCAGCGTCCAGAGCGAGGTACCGTCACCGTGCACGACGACCTCCTGGCCGGCCCGCATGCGGGCCAGGGCGGTCCAGTTGCCGTCGAACGGGATCGAGGTCTTGTCGTAAGTGTGCGACGGCCGGACGATGGTCGCCGGGAAGCCGTTCTCCCGGTAAGCCGTGACGAGCAGATCCTCGCACGCGATCTTCTCACGGGAGTACTGCCAGTACGGGTTGCGCAGCGGCGTCGACTCGGTGACCGGTACCCGTGACGGTGGCGTCTGGTACACCGACGCCGAGCTGATGAACACGTACTGGCCGGTCCGGCCGCGGAAAAGCTCGATGTCGGCCAGAACGTGCTCGGGGGTGAACGCCACCCAGTCCACCACCGCGTCGAACTCGCGGTCCCCGAGCGCCTCGCGGGCCGAGCCGGGGTCGCGGATGTCGCCGTGCAGGACCTCGGCCCCGGGCGGGAGCGGCCGCAACTGCGTCGCGCCGCGGTTCAGCACCGACAACTCGATACCGCGCTCTACCGCCAGCGCGGAGCAAGCGGAGCTGATGATTCCGCTCCCGCCGACGAAGAGAACCCTGAGGCTGGCCATAAACGCCCTCCGCGAGCAGGCTGACGTGATGCGAACGTGATCCGGTGGTGCGGAGCAGGCAGCGAGGTGCCCGGGCACTCCGCTCCAGCCAGTCAATCACAGCGCCCGCCGGCGGCCAGAGCCACGGACGACTCCATACCGTTCCTGCGGATTCGTTTGCTTCAGGCGATTGTCACTCTCAATCCTGCTACGATCACATTCGGTGAATTACAGCTGCGTTAGCAGATTTGTACGCTTGGCTCCCGTGAACATATGAACACACCCCGATCTCCCACCAGCCCCGTGACGGCACGGGATGCAGGCCGGTTAGCAAAGTCGGCCACCAGGCCGGGCGCCCTCGCTAGAGCGCAGCGCCCCGCCCCCGGGTCACCGACCAAGGAGACATCACCGTGACGTATCCGCCCCCCTCCGCTGCCACCGATGATTACTCTTCGAATATGAATCGGAACGGAACGAATCTGCCCGGCTCGGGCGATGACGTCATGCCCGGCCCGGGTTCCGCGGACGACAACCCCAGCGGTGACCACCGGTCAGCACAGCGCCGGCGCGGCCTTCGCCGGCTGCTGCACCGGCGGCCGCCACCCGAGGAGCCGGACCGGGACGCGGACCAGGACGCGAACCAGGACGCGGTGCTGGAGTCGAGGTCGGCCGAGTACCGCGCCCTGCATCGGGCCGAGAGCGCCCAGCAGGCCCAGCAGGCCCAGCAACCGCAACAGCCCGGCGTCTCCTGGTCCTCGGCCCGCCCCGGCCCGGCTCGGCCGTCGGCCGAGGGAATCTACGAACGCGTTGATCTCGAACGGGCCGCGAGGGAGCACTTCGCTGGTCTGCGGCCCGACGCTGAGCCGACGGCCGAGGGTGCGCCCAGCGATACGGCGGGCACCGTGCGGGGCGACGGCGTGATACCGCCCTTCCCGGGATCTTCGCTCCCCCGCGGCGTCCCGGCCCTTTCGGCGGCCTGGGTGGCAGGACGGTCCGGCACTCCCGGTCGGCCGGGGACGGGCACGACACAGGGGATCGGCCCCGCTCCGGCCGCACCTCCGGCGGCGGCACCGCCCACGGCATGGACGTACGCAGCCGCACCTCTCGCGGCGGTCCCTCTCATGGCCGGGACGTACGCAGCCGCACCTCTCGCAGCGGTCCCTCTCATGGCCGGGACGCACGCGGCCGCACCGCCCACGGCGGTACCTCCCACCATGGCACCTCCCACGATGGCGCCGCTCACGGCATGGACGCACGCAGCCGCACCTCCCACGGCGGTACCGCCCACAGCGGTACCGCCCACAGCGGTACCGCCCGCGATGGCACCGCCCGCGGCCGGGACGGACGATCCCGACGGTGAACCGCTGTACCGGGTCCTGGCCGGACTGGCCATGCGCGATCTCACGCTGGTCGAGTCCCTCCTCCACGTGATAGAGGAGATGGAAGGCCGGGAAGCGGACGCCGGGCAGCTCGAGCTGCTGTTCCGGATCGACCACCTGGCCACGCGGATGCGCCGCAACAGCGAGAACCTGCTGGTGCTGGCGGGGCACGACGGCGAAGGCCCCGACGTCGAGCCGGTGTCGCTGCTCGACGTGGTGCGCGCGGCGATCTCGGAGATCACCGAGTACAGCCGGGCCAGGATCTCGCCGCTGCCCGATGTCATGCTGATTGGCCAAGCAGCCGACGACGTCAGCCACATCCTCGCCGAACTGCTGGACAACGCCACGTCGAAGTCGCCGGAGAGCGCGGCCGTCATCGTCCGCGCCGAACGGACCGGGGACGGGACGATGGTCCTCAGCGTGGAGGACGCCGGCATCGGGATCCCGGCGGACCATCTCGCCGACATCAACGCGCGGCTGGGACGCGCGCCCGTGATCGAGGCTGCGGCGACCCGGCATATGGGCCTGTACGTGGTCGGCCGGCTCGCGCAGCGGCACGGCATCCGGGTCCAGCTGCGCCAGCGTCCCTACGGCGGCATCGTCGCGCAAGTGATGCTGCCCAGCAGGCTCGTCCGCGCCCAGCCCGGAGCACCCATTGGTGACGGCCGGGTGAACCGCCCGCGTCCAGACACGGGCCGGCCGGACCCGGGTGTCCTCTCCGTGCCGGCGCCCCCTCCGGCACCCGAGGGACGGCAGGCACCACCGTCACCAGCACCGTCACCAGCACCGCCGTTACCACCCCTGGCACCGCCGTCGCGAGCCATGGTCCCGCCGGTGGCGCCGCGGTTCGCGCCGGCCGATCTGAGCGGGCTGCCCCGGCGGACCCCCCGGCAGCCCGCGGCCACCAACGGCACGCCCGCGCCCGATTCTGGGCCAGGCGCCCAAGCCCCGGCCCAGGACGAGCCCGGCGAGGCCGCGGAGCCCGGAGACTCCGGGGCCAGCCGGAGCGGGGCCGCGGA